>LUOR01000039.1 GCA_001626925.1 Moraxellaceae bacterium REDSEA-S32_B1 | reverse complement strand
GCTTACAATACTTGTTTAACCCAGTCATAGCGTAACTTTAGCACCTTTTGATTTGTGGTAAAGTTATCTAGACCCTAATACATTTTAGATTTTAATTTTTTGGAAATTTTGCGATGAAAAATGTCGGCATGAAGCCTGAAAGCTATCGAATTGCCAAAGCCAGTGCTGAGTTGCTTGCGCCTGCACACTGTATTCAATTGCTCGCTGATGGTAATACTGAAAAAGGCGATGCTTTAAAAACAGCACGGATCGCAGGGATTCTTGCAGCAAAGCGCACTGATGAGCTGATTCCGCTGTGTCATCCATTACCGATTTATCGGGCGGATGTAGAGTTTGAGCTGTTAGCAGATCGTGTGGTGATCTATGCTGAAGTGGAAACCATTGGTCCAACAGGTGTGGAAATGGAAGCCTTGACGGCGGCAAGCCTTGCAGGGTTGACCATTTATGACATGCTCAAACCGCACTGTGAGCCTGAAGATTTAGTATTGCAACAGTGCAAATTGGATCAGAAAAAAGGTGGTAAATCTCACTTCAAACGCACATTGCGTCGTGCAGTGTCTGCGGCGGTGATCGTGCTATCCGATACTGTGGCAGCAGGACGCAAGCCTGATACCGCAGGGCGTTCGGTGGTAGACACTTTAGAGCAAGCAGGTTTTGAGCCGATTCATTATCAAATCTTGCCTGACGAATCGGAGCAACTGAAAACCCTTGTTTTAGAATTGAGTAAAAGCTACGCCTGTGTGATCACTGTGGGCGGTACAGGTTTGGGTAGTCGTGATATTACTGTGGAAACCTTACAGCCTTTATTAAAACGTGAAATCCCGGGATTGATGGAAGCTGCACGATCTTTTGGGCAGAAGCGCACACCGTATGCGGCGCTCTCTCGTGGTGTGGCAGGTTATATTGACCGTAGCCTCGTGATTACCTTACCGGGAAGTCGTGGCGGTGCAAGTGAGTCGATGTCGGCGATTTTGCCTGCGTTGGTACATTTGATTGATGTCAGTCAAGATTTACCACATGCGCAAGGTTATCAATAAGGTCATTTAAAATGGTGGCAACAGTATCAGCGTGTGGTGCGGAAAAAGGTTTAATCAGCATTGATCAAGCGATTGAAATCATCCTGCAACAGACACAACCTTTAAGCACTGAAAAGAAAGCCTTGCAGGCAAGTTTGCATCACTATTTGGCAGAAGATATTCACGCCCAAGTGAATTTACCGACTTTTTCGCAAAGTGCGGTGGATGGTTATGCGCTGTGTTTTCATAGTGAAAATGCCAAAGACCCTATTTCTCAGGATCAAATTTCCAAAGATCAAACTTTTGAAGTGATTGGGGAAATTCGAGCAGGCAGTGATCAACAGTTTCAATTGAATCATGGTCAAGCAGTACGGATTTTTACAGGCGGTAAAATTCCTGAAAATACCACCACGGTTGCACGACAAGAAATTGTTCAAGTCAACCACTCATCAATCACCATCACAGAATCACTTCGATTCGATGCTGATATTCGTCATGTCGGTGAAGAGGTGTCAACAGGTCAGCTATTGGCTGAACGTGGGCAATATCTGAATGTTGGTGCAATTGCCGCCTTAAGTATGGCAGGTGCGTTTGACGTTGGCGTGTTTAAACGACCGAAAATTGCCGTATTAATTACTGGCGATGAAGTGGCAACATCAAGCAGTGATCTGTCAATGGATGTGGGTTCAAAAGTATTTGATGCTAATGGACCTTTGCTTCAAGCATGGTGTCAGTCGAATCATTTTCAGGTCGATATTTTGCATATTGCCGATGAGGAAGAGGTGGTCAATGACACCTTTGATCGCCTTAAAACGCAATACGATGTGTTGATCACCACAGGTGGCGTATCGGTTGGTGATTATGATTATGTACGACCGTGTGCACTGAACAATGGTTTTGCGCAACACTTTTGGAAAGTGAAGCAAAAACCGGGGAAACCACTCTTTTTTGCATCATTTAATAATGAAGATCATCGTTGCTATTTACTTGGTTTGCCTGGGAATCCTGCGGCGGTCTATATCTGTATGCAAGTTTATGGCAAGCTGTTACTGAATGCCTTACAAGGCAATAGCAATAACCTACAATGGTTTAGCGCAACCTTAACGCAGCCGATCAAAGCGGATCAACGTGAGCGATTTATTCGTATGGTGCTGTCGTTCGATCAAGGGCGTTTAATGGTTCAGCCATTGGCAAAACAGCAGTCGCATATGCTTTCAAATCTAATGCAAGCCAATTGTTTGGTGAGAGTACCAAGTGGGAAAGTGATTGAATCTGGAGAAGTGGTACAAGGGCATTGGTTATAATGATTTCAAAATTGAAAAGGCAGGCAGATTAGAATGTGGTGGAGTCAAGGAGGATCGAACTCCTGACCTCTACAATGCCATTGTAGCGCTCTACCAACTGAGCTATGACCCCAATTATTTTTCAAACTTTATCATTATTCAAATGTCGTCTGAATAAACACGCTAAAAGCGTTACGCCATCTTATGCAGATGGCGTAAGACTGTCAATTCAACAGGTCAACTGAGAATTATTCTGCAGTGTCATTTGTTTCATTTTTAGGCAGTTTAAGCTGTTCGTTGAGCTTTTCCCAAACTTTCAGCTCTTTCTTACTTGGTGCACCAACGACTTCTAAAGCATTGCGTAGACGTGCAAAAGTCAGGTCAGGACCAATGGTGACCATTGCTTGCATCACAGGGGTCGAACTGGTCGAACCGGCAATGGCATTAAAGAACGCAGGCATAAAGTCACGCAGTTTAATTTCCATCTGATTCGCCAAATCCATCAAGGTTTGACTCACCGTATCATTATTCCAAGTAAACAAACTTTCTAAACGCCAAATCGCAAATTGCAAGCTTTGACGGACTTGTTCAGCACTGAGCTTTTTATTTTCAAACTGTTCAGCAGTCAAAGTTGGCATGTGATTGAAATAGAATCCTGCCCAATTCACCGCTTCAGAAAGCAAGTTAATTCGAGGTTGAATCGCTGCTGCGATCTCTTCGAGTTTTTGACGATTGCCTTGCCACGCTAGAATTGTATCGAGCAACTCAGAAGGTGTTAACGCTTTGAGCCATTGACCATTTAGCCAGTTTAACTTTTCTACATCAAAGATAGGACCGCCAAGCGATACACGTTGAATATCAAAGTGTTCAATCATTTCAGTCAAGTTGAACTTTTCACGTTCATCAGGCATAGACCAACCCATACGTCCTAAGTAGTTCAGCAACGCTTCAGGTAGTACGCCAATATCACGATAATAATTGATCGAGGTAGGATTTTTACGTTTAGACAGTTTTGATTTGTCAGGGTTGCGAAGTAGTGGCATGTGACACAGCACAGGCATGTCCCAACCGAAATATTGATAGAGTAATTGATGCTTCGGTGCAGATGGAATCCACTCTTCACCACGAATCACATGGGTGATTTGCATTAGATGATCATCAACGACGTTGGCAAGGTGGTAAGTTGGCAAGCCGTCGGTTTTAAGTAAGACTTGCATATCGACTTGCGCCCACGGAATTTCAACTTCGCCACGGAGCATATCTTGGAATTTGCACACACCATCTTCAGGTACTTTCATACGAATGACGTGTGGTTGATTGTCTGCAAGACGCTGTTGTACTTCCTCGGCAGAGAGCTTTAAACCACGACCGTCGTATTTTGGAGTTTCACCACGTGCTTGTTGCTCTGCACGCATTTGATCAAGCTCTTCAGCGGTGGCAAAGCAGTAAAAAGCATGACCTTGCTCAACCAATTGCACTGCATATTGCTTATAAATCCCCATACGTTCCGACTGACGGTATGGCGCATGTGGACCGCCAATATCAGGACCTTCTGACCAGTTTAATCCAAGCCAACGGAGTGAATCTAAGATCATTTTTTCTGATTCAGGGGTTGAGCGAACCTGGTCGGTATCTTCGATACGTAGGATAAACTCGCCGCCATGTTGTTTGGCAAAGCATAAATTAAAAAGTGCAATATAGGCTGTGCCTACGTGTGGGAAGCCTGTTGGAGAAGGTGCAATACGTGTGCGGACGGTCATAATAAATATCTAGAAATAATGTAATGCCGAGCATTATAACGAAAAACCGCAGGGCTAAAAATGCTTTGATCAATGTATCTCGTGGCAAGGCACAAATTTCGCTACAATGACGCAGTATTGAAAATGAGTAAGACGATGCAAAGCGACAATCAAAATTCGAATAGCAGTTCAAGCAGTCAAGCGGACGTGAGTTCAAAAGAAAACTGGTTTGTAGACTGGAAGCCTTATCGAGGTGATTTAGAGCAAACGCCTGTGGCAATCCATGAGTATTTACCTGCGGGGCAGAATATCGCATTGGGTTTGCAGCATGTATTCGCCATGTTTGGTGCGACAGTCCTTGCACCATTATTAATGGGCTTTGATGCAAGCTTAACCATGTTGATGACTGGTATTAGCACCATTTTATTTTTCCTCATCACTGGCGGTCGAGTGCCGAGTTATTTGGGGTCGAGCTTTGCCTTTATTGGTGTGGTCGCAGCTGCAACAGGCTATGTCGGCGCAGGCAGTAATCCAAATATCAGCCTTGCACTCGGCGGGATCATGGCATGTGGTATTTTCTATGCCTTAGTTGGTTTGATCGTGATGCGTACAGGGACGCAGTGGATTGAGCGTCTGATGCCACCAGTAGTGACTGGTGCGGTGGTGATGATCATTGGTTTGAATCTTGCGCCAATCACCATCAAAGGTGTGTCTAGTAATGCCTTTGATACATGGATGGCATTGCTCACAGTGCTGAGCATTACCACTATTGCGGTATTTACCAAAGGCATGTTGCGCCGTCTTTTGCTCCTAGTTGGTTTGGTGATGTCATACGTGATTTATTATGTGCTTGCCAATGTGATGGGCTTGGGTACACCGATCGACTTTGCACCGATCATCAATGCGGCATGGGTTGGATTGCCGCAGTTCCATAGTCCAAGTTTTGATGCCAAAGCGATACTGCTCATTGCACCAGTATTCATTATTTTGATTGCGGAAAACTTAGGTCATTTCAAAGCAGTCAGTGCAATGACAGGGCAAAATATTTCACCTTACATGGGACGTGCTTTCTTTGCGGATGGCTTGTGCACTACAATGTCAGGTGCGGTCGGTGGCACAGGGATGACGACTTATGCTGAGAATATTGGTGTGATGGCGGCAACCAAGATTTATTCGACTGTGGTCTTTGTCGTTGCAGGTGTATTTGCGATGCTCTTAGGTCTATCGCCAAAATTTGGTGCAATCATTAGCACGATTCCTGTGGCGATTTTGGGCGGTGCGTCGATCGTGGTCTTTGGTTTGATTACCATTGCAGGCGCTCGAATTTGGATTAGCAATCGTGTCGATTTTAGTCAAAATGGCAATATGCTCGTCGCTGCTGTGGTGGTGATCATGGGTACAGGGAACTTCTCTTTACACATTGCAGGTTTTGATCTTGGTGGTATTGGTACCGCAACTTTCGCAGCGATCTTGATGAATTTGATTTTTAACCGTCAAAGCCTCGGTGAAGAAAATCGAGATGAACACGATGCGTTTTCAGCGCATTAATATTTGAATTTTAAAATTCCAATGTGGAAAAACGACGAGCTATAACTCGTCGTTTTTTTACCTTTGCATCTTAGAAGTTTTTCATATTCCCAGTGTGTACTGATCTGTATATTTGGACTGTCATCAGACCCTGATTTCATTGATTGAAAATGTGACAGTTTGGTAATAAAATCTGCACAATCTTTTTAAGTCTTTAGTTTTGCTTGCGTGTCAGGGTTTTGAGTCAATCCGATGTGGCATCCGTCCATATGTGCGAAGGGCAAAATAAAGATTCTCTCTGGGGAAACCAATGAAATTTCAACAACTTTGTGTTGCGATCGCACTTGCATCATGTGCAACGGCGAGCATGGCAAAACCAATCTGGCAAGACTTTAGCTTGACGGCGCTCTACGGTGAAAACTACGAGCTGACACCTGAAGATGAGCAAACCACTGTGACCGCAGAATATGCGGCAAAATTGAAATATGGTGATTTCTTTGGTTTTATTGACCGTACAGAAAGTGGCGGTGCAAAAGATAGCTATTTTGAAGCATCTCCACGTCTAAGCTTCGCAGGTGTGTCGGGTAAAGATATTCAATTCGGCATCGTGAAAGATGTTTTGGTTTCTACGACTTGGGAAGGTGGCGAAGGATTTAACAACTATCTTTACGGTGTTGGTGTAGACCTTGATATTCCATATTTCCAATATGCGAGTGCCAATATCTACCGTGCTAACAATGATCTGACTGAAGATGATTGGCAATTGACTTTGACTTATGGCGTGCCGTTCCAATTATCGAATGAAGATTTTCTATTCGATGGTTTCCTCGATTGGTCAACAGAAGAAGATGATCACGAAAGCGAAATGAACTGGACAAGTCAGCTCAAGTGGAATGCAGGCAAACACATTTCACCAGATACACAGCTGTATCTCGGTGTGGAATATTCGCACTGGATCAATAAGTACGGCGTCGATGGTGTCGATGAAAACAATGTCAGTGCATTGGTGAAATACCATTTTTAAACATTGAAATTCGTATTGAAATTTGAAAAAGAAAAGCAGATCAGATGATCTGCTTTTTTCTTATCTGTAGATGGTGTGATTCATTTTTCGGAGCTACATCAAAAAATTTAACCAATCTGCGACATGACGAATCGTCAGCATGTGTAGTATGAAAATCGACAATAGGTAGAAATTCCAAAATATTTAAAAATGGATTGGTGACATGCAGGTATTACGATTTGAACTGAATAATGAACAGCGCAAATATTTGGGCTTAGCACCTGTTGAAGCGCATTGGGAATTGCAACAGCTTGGCGAGCAATATTTATATTTTGATGGCGCGGTGATACCCCCATCATTAATCGAGTCAATAAGTAGAAATTTCTAAACCCTTATTATTGTTTTGGTGGATTCAATAACGAAGTGCAACACATTTGAAAGTAGTTGAGAAAGTTTGAATGTATTAAATTTATTCTGATTTTATCAACTTGCAATTGGAAAGCATGCATTGCCTAGTTCCGACCTTGTAGGTCGGAATGCCAAAAAGCAGTCTAATCAATAGGCTTAAACTGCTCACGTAGATTACTTCTGCTCCGTCCAACCTTCTGCTTTTTCCACAGAATCGTCATTACTAAAGAACTTCTCACGTTGTTCTTCAAGGAATTTTTTGGCATCAGGTTCAAACACATTTAAGCGCTTTTCATTGATCAAAGTCGTTTGATGTTGAAGCCATTCTTGCCAAGCCTGCTTCGACACCGTCTCTAAATATTCCTGACCTTTCGCACCTGGAAATGGCGCAAAATCCAATGCGTCCATTTCCTTTTGATATTTACGACAAAATATCTGCTTTGACATAACGATTCCTTAAATTCTGCTGTAAAGTTTTTAAGCCAATTTCTCGACGCTTAGAGCGACGTAATACGTTGACGAGCACGTTCAATCGCTGCGCTAACTTGCTTCGGTGCCGTGCCACCCAAGTGATCACGAGCCGATACCGACGCTTCCAACGTCAACGCCAGATCAAACACATCTGCTGTAATCAAATCAGAGAATTGTTGCAATTGCTCAAGGGTCAGTTCGGACAAGTCTTTTTCCTCTTGCACACCGAGCGCAACCGCTTTACCGACGATTTCGTGCGCATCACGGAATGCCACGCCTTTTTTCACCAAATAATCGGCAAGATCGGTCGCAGTGGAGAAACCTCGTAATGCTGCTTCACGCATATTTTCAATATTTGGTACAAGCGCAGGCACCATATCAGCAAACGCCATCAAGCTACCACGAACGGTATCAATCGCATCGAATAACGGCTCTTTGTCTTCTTGGTTGTCTTTGTTATATGCTAACGGTTGACCTTTCATCAGCGTCAGTAAACTAATCAAATCACCAAAGACACGACCTGATTTACCACGCACCAATTCAGGCACATCAGGATTTTTCTTCTGTGGCATGATCGACGAACCTGTGCAGAAGCGATCTGGAATCTGTACAAATTTAAACTGTGCCGATGTCCACAAAATCAATTCTTCGGACATACGAGAGAGGTGCATCATGATCAGCGATGCTGCCGCATTAAACTCAATGGCAAAGTCACGATCTGATACGCCATCAAGTGAATTTTCACTGACCGCTTCAAAACCGAGTAATTCCGCAGTGTAGTTGCGGTCGATCGGATACGTCGTACCTGCTAATGCTGCTGAACCAAGAGGCATACGATTGACACGTTTACGGCAATCAATCAGACGTTCGCTGTCACGGAACAACATCTCAAACCACGCCAATAAATGATGACCAAAAGTCACAGGTTGTGCAGTTTGTAGATGAGTAAAACCTGGCATGATGGTGTCGGTATTTTTGCCTGCCAAATCCAAAATACCTGATTGCAAACGCTTTAAAACAGCCAAAGTCGCATCGATTTCATCACGCAAATACAGACGAATATCGGTCGCCACTTGGTCGTTACGACTACGGCCAGTATGTAATTTTTTTCCAGTAATACCGATACGACTCGTCAATGCCGCTTCGATGTTCATGTGCACATCTTCAAGATCAATGCGCCACTGGAATTGACCAGCTTCGATTTCGGTTTGAATGTCATTCAAACCGTTGATAATGTCGTCACGCTCTTGTGTGGTGAGTACACCCACTTTTGCCAACATGGTGGCGTGTGCAATCGAACCTACGATATCTTGTTTGTAAAAGCGTTGGTCAAATTGCACAGATGCGGTAAATTCGGCAACAAAGGCATCGGTTGCTTCACTAAAACGACCGCCCCACATACCTGAAGTTTGAGTCGGGTTTTGAGCGGGATTCAAAGAATCAGTTGGCTGATTTGTCGGTGTAGTCATAAGATCGTCAATTCAATTTGAAACTGTTTAAAATTGAGCGAAATTATAACAGACATTGCTATGACAGGCATTGAAATGTCGTATGGAAGATTAAAAAGTCATGGAGTATGCTAATTTAGAGTTTCGATTGATCATTAAATTTGAAAAAATCACTCAACAGGACGTGTCAATGCATGACGGTGCAAACGAAAACAAAGCAAACGAAAACAAAGCAAACGAAAACAAATTCCTCAAAACCAGCTGCACGTTTTGGCTTTCGTGACTTTAAGCAATGGCGACAAGTCTTTGAGCTTTTATTAGCCAGTAATGCGTTGGGCTTGATTTTGGCTGTGGCAAGTGTTGCACGGTTGTCGGATATTACGTGGACTTTACTGATTCATCATGTGCTATTCGTAAGTTGGGTTTGTGTGGCGTTTGCCTATTGTATTGATTATCTGCAAGGTCGTATGCCGTATTTGGCACGCAAGACATTTTATATTTTTAGCTTTTTAGTACTTATTTTGATTGTGCTTTTTAGTGGTTTTATCATCAATATTTTGCAACATCATGCGCAGTTTCCTTGTCATGCACTGACTTGGCAAATCATTTCAGAACATAGCCTGCGTCGTATGGTGCTTGGCGGTGGCATTGGCTTGATTGTCCTGCGTTATCTATACGTGCGTGAGCTGTGGATTGAGCAACGGCAGTCTGAGTTGATGGCACGTGTACAGGCGTTGCAGGCTCGGATTCATCCGCATTTTTTATTTAATAGTCTGAATAGTGTGGTGAGTTTGATCGGTAGTGATCCTTTTAAAGCCGAACAAATGCTCATTGATTTATCGAGTCTTTTTCGGGCGAGTTTAACTGAGTTACGAGAGGTCAGTTTGGCTGAAGAAGTCGAGCTATGTCAGCGTTATTTAAAGATTGAAGGTGTGCGTTTGGGCGATCGCTTACAAGTCAAATGGCGCATTGATGGTGAAAATATGCTCAATCAAGCCAAGATTCCACTGCTCACTTTGCAACCATTATTGGAAAATTGTATTTATCATGGTGTAGAATCATTGTCTAAAGCGAGCATGGTGAGTATATTAATCGAAATACGTGACCACCATGTCAGTATTGTTTTGACCAATCCCTACCAAACAAAAGTAGGTCAAACAAAATCGGAGTCAAATCAAGGCAATGGGATTGCCATTGATAACGTGAAACAACGTCTCATGGCGTATTATGGTGCAGAGGTGAAGTTTTCTACTTTTGCTCGTGATGATGTCTATACGACTTTGTTGAGTTATCGATATTCGTAGATATCGGGTGCTGAGTTATTACTTTTATAGTGATCAAGACATGATATATTGCGTTGAAATGAATTAAAAAACAGATGCAACGGAAGCAACAACATCTGTATAAAAACAGTGGGGAACACAATGGATATTGTAGTCTGTGATGACGAACCATTAGCACGAGATCGACTTGAAAGGATGCTAACGCATCTAGGACATCGTGTGCTTGGGCAAGCCAAAAATGGCGTTGAAGCCCTTGAACTGGTTGAACAAGAACAGCCTGATGTCATCTTACTTGATATTCGCATGCCTGAAATGAATGGGTTGGAATGTGCGCAAAAATTAAGTAGCTTAGATACACCGCCTGCGATCGCTTTTTGTACTGCATTTGATCAGTATGCGATTGATGCGTTTAAAACCAATGCCATTGCCTATTTACTCAAACCCATTGCTATGGATGATTTGTCACAAGCTTTGTCAAAAGCGACCAAGTTGAATCAAGCACAGCTCCAAGCGTTACCGACGACAGAAAAAGATCCTGAACATCAGACACGTCATCACATCGCTGCACGGACTTATCGTGGCGTTGAGCTGATTCCATTAGATGATATTTATTATTTCTTAGCCGATCAGAAATACGTCATGGTACGTCATAAGAATGGTCAAGTGTTGATTGATGAAACATTAAAAGATTTAGAAAATGAATTTGAAAATAACTTTATTCGTATTCATCGTAATGCTTTGATGTCACTCAAATATTTGGATGGTTTGGAAATGCAATCCAATGGGCAATATCAAGTGCGTTGTAAAGAGGTTGATGAAAAGTTGATGATTAGTCGTCGGCACTTGCCATTGATTAAAGAGCGGATTCAAAACTTATAATTAAAGTTCTTTCCCCTTACTTTTTGTGAGGTGAAAACCAAAACCATCAAAATCACTTGCAATTCTCCATCAGCACGGTAGTGTAAGTCATCCTTGTTCGTTGATGAGTTTTCGCCATGCCAGTCTTAAAAATTGCCACCCGAAAAAGTCCTTTGGCACTCTGGCAGGCAGAACATATCAAACAACGCCTTGAAGCATTACATCAAGATTTAAGTGTTGAACTGGTTACGTTCGTCACGCAAGGCGACAAGATTTTAGATACACCACTTGCCAAAATTGGTGGTAAAGGTTTATTTGTCAAAGAGCTTGAAGCTGCATTACTTGATGGTCGTGCGGATTTAGCAGTGCATTCGATGAAAGATGTGCCGATGCAGTTGCCTGAAGGTTTAGAGCTGGCTGCGATCTGTACTCGGGAAGATCCACTAGATGCCTTTGTATCCAATCAATATCTCCACTTTGATGATTTGCCACAGAATGCAAAAGTCGGTACATCGAGCTTGCGTCGTCGTTGTCAGATTTTGGCACGTCGTCCAGATTTAAATGTGCTTGATTTACGAGGTAATGTTGGGACACGGTTGTCCAAGCTCGATGAAGGGCATTACGATGCGATTATTTTGGCGAGCGCAGGGTTAAAACGATTAGAACTACATGGGCGTATTCGCCATACGTTAAGTCCAGAAGTCAGCCTGCCTGCGGTTGGGCAAGGTGCATTGGGATTGGAATGTCGTAGCGATGATGCACAAGTACAAGGCTGGATTGCCGCTTTGAATGATGCAGAAACTTCAGCCTGTGTGCGTACCGAACGTGCTTTTAACGCCCATCTTGAAGGTGGTTGCCAAGTGCCGATCGCTGCATTTGCCGAGTGGCTTGGCGACCAAATTCATATTGAAGGACGTGTCGGTTCACCTGATGGTGAGCAATTACTGATTGCCAAACAACAAGGTTCACCTGCTCAAGCGGAAGAAATGGGCGTTGCACTCGCCAAAGATTTATTGGCGCAAGGTGCGGGTGAGCTGTTACAAGCGTTATATGATCATCAACGTTCAGCGCAAAACCAAGATCAATAAATCTAATGTGTTGATTTAACCATGGCTAAATGCAGATCAAAGCTTCTAATTAATACGCGTCCTGCCGAGCGTGCGAATGCTTTAAGCAAGGCTTTGCAAGCTTTGGGCTATTCAGTCTGTGAGTTGCCTTTATTGTCATTAGAGCCAATAGCTTTTAATGCAGAATTGGAAGCGCAATTTGCACAATTTAAACATGCTGAAATTGTGGTTGTGGTCAGCCCTATTGCGGTTGAGTTGGGTATGCAATATGCTTCGCAAAGCAATATTTCATTGGCTGAATTGCAGAACAAACAATGGATTGCTGTTGGAGGGTCGACCCAAAAAGCATTGGCAAAATATAAAATTGATAGTGAATGTCCAACGGTGGAAACATCCGAAGGCATGTTGCAACTTCCCATTTTAAACGATTTGATTTCAGCGCAATCTAGTAACTCACAGCACACAAAAAGTGTGCGAATTGCATTTTGGCGTGGTATTGGCGGACGTACTTTGATGATGGATGAGCTGATTGCACAAGGTTGTACGGTGTTAAATATTTTACTCTATCGCCGTGCGATGCCGAATTATACGGTGGATGATTTAAAACAACTTGCACAACAACTGCCTGCAACCGTTCTTGTTAGTAGTGAACAAAGTTGGAAAAATTGGCAACAATTGAATTCTCAAATGGTTGAACATGCCATGGCCGGTCCAAATGATTTTTTAAACAATCAATATGTTGTGCTTGGAGAGCGTGTGAGTCGAGTGCTTCAACGTGATTTAAGTGGTCTTGGAAAAATATTTACGGTACAGCATTTGACAGCAAATGAAATTGACAGCGTGATTCAGAATCGCAACAATAATAAATGATGATTTAAATTCATTTGTTTTGATGATGTTGGGATGTATTAAATTGGTTGGTAGTGCTTACAAGGCTAGAGAGTTGATGCGTAAAGATGAATAAAATTGGCACATTGCTACTGCTATTGATCGTAGTGTGGTTGGGCAAGCTCAGCTTTGATTTTTATACGCTCAAAAATGATCAAGTCAATGCGTTGAACCTCAGTTTGACACAACAAAATCAACGTATTTCAGCACTTTATGATCAAATTGTCTCTTTGCAACAAGCGCATAAACCTATATTGTCTGAAGACTTGCAAGGCAATGGGCAAAGCAACTCTACACAAAGCCAAAATGCATCAAATCAATCACAATCAAATGCTTTACAGCTTTTGAATCCAACATTGGCAAGTGTCTATGCTTCAAATTTTGAAAGTCAGCGGTTGAATCAAGATCGCTTAAGTTATGTCAAAGATCGTTTAAGCTTAATTCAAGCGATGTTGCAACAACAGCGTATTAGCGCAGCACTGTCACAGATTCAAAACTTAAAACAAAAATTGGGTCAAGAGCAGTTGCTTGCCAGTAGTCTAAACTCAACATTGATCGAAGCGCTGCAGCGTGATCAAAATACCATTAGTCAATATTTACAACAGCGTACTGAGCATCTCAGCATCCTCCAACAGCAATTACAGAAGATCGAAACCCAGCTTGAACCTGCGCCATTAGATCAAGCCAGTCAGTCCAAATCTTGGTCAAATTGGTTTAAATTGCAACGAGTTGAACCGTCACAACAACCTGATTTGCACCAACGTGCATTACACTACAAAGAAATGCAACTGCAACTTTTGCTTGCACAGCAGGCACTGAATACAGGGCAAAACGCGTTCTATCGTCAGCAGATTGCAACCTTGACAAAAAATCTAGCTTTATATCCAGATATTGCCTCGCAATCCGTCTTAAAAAGTTTACAAAAGCTCGATGGCATTGCGCTCAATCCTGCACCGCAACTCAGTGCGATCACTTTGCTAGGTGATGCGCCATGATGCGGCAGAGGAGATAATCCATTATGCGTATTGTGATTTTGGCATATTTCATTTTATTTTTGCTGTCAGTTGGCATATTTATTGTCCTGAGTTTTCATGCAGGTTTTGGCTACGTCTTTTTGCAGTGGCATGGTTGGCAGTTGCAAACCAATTTATTTTTGGTGCTGATCTTATTTTTTATCTCACTCATCGCAATTTATGCGTGTTGGTATGGTTTAAAGCAGATTTTTCGTCGCAATATTCAAAATCATTTACAACCCAAGTCATTTCAAAAACTTCATCCTTACGAGCGACTTGGTATTTTGTGGTTACTCAAAGCAGAAGCTTTCGAGCAACAGCAGATTATCTCGACCTATCAAGCCTCAGCACTTTTACATCCGTTGATCCGTGCGCAAATGTCACTCAATCAACTAGATACTTCAAGTGCCAAAGACTGGTTAAAGCAAAGCAAAAATCCATTGTTTGAATTGGCGGAACTCCTTAAAATTGATATTGCATTGGTTGAAGAGAATCATACTGAAGCCTTTGAGCGGATTGAGTTTCTCAGCGTACAGCCACTCTCGACGTGGTTACAGCCTGTAGCAACTGCATATCAAGCACAGCTTCAAGAAAAATGGTTGCAACTGTCTTTGCAATATCCGTGGAAAATGTTTGATGCCACGCATCAGCCTCAGTTTGACCAAGCGCAAAATGTATTGTGGCTACAAGCACTTTTTCAATTTAGAGAGCGTGCCGATGAACGTGTCATCGACCAGCTCAAAACGTGGATTGAAAATCAAAAATCGATGATTAATGATTATCCTGTTGAACATAAAATTATATTATTAAAGCTGATGGTGCAGTTTGAGCAGTTTGATTTGCAGAGCTTCGCATTTGCGGAGCAAATATTGGAAGAACGGTTTGTACCTGACGTGCTATATATTTGGCTTGATCAAGTGTTTGAACATGCGCATTTGGATATTGATGTGATTGCATCAAAAATCGAAGCGTGGTCTACGCAATATCCTGCTCAGCCGAGTATTGCATTTGCCAAGTGGCATATTGCACAAGCACAAGGCAAGATCGATGAGGCGAATGAATTATTAACGCAATATCCTGAAGATCCATATATGGCATATTTACGGATAAAAAGTGCGTTGGCATCAGACGATTTACAGCTGGATTTAAAACGATTACTTCAGTTTAGCGATCAAGACTTTAAATTTAATCTTTAATCTTATTTATTCAACAAGGATACCATGGTGCAAGATCAATCAAAAAACACAACGCTCGATACACTATCAGACTATCCTCTGCATTTTCAGCAGACTGTTGCTTGGGGAGATATGGATGCTTTTGGACATGTGAATAACGTGATGTATTATCGTTATTTTGAAAGTGCACGTATTGAATATTTAGAGCAATTTAATATTTTTAATTATGACGTGATTACGGTAATTTCAAAAAGTGATTGTCGTTATTTGAGCCCAGTTTTTTATCCAGATCAACTGGTCGTCGCAACACGTGTAGAAGAAATCCGTAATTCCGCAATGCGTATGCGCTATACCCTATTTAGCCAAAGTCAAAACAAAGTTGTTGCAGATGGTGAGGCGGTGATCGTTGTATTAGATGCTAAAACCAACAGTAAAGCAGCAATTCCTGATGCTTTTAAACAGCAAGTTATCGATTTTGAAAAGCAAGCAGGGCATGAAGTTACTTTGCTTTAATTCTGCAATAAAAATAGATCAGATGGGATTTATGATTTTAAATCCCATTATTATTCTAAATATTTTATTCTAAATTTACAAAACTTAGCTAAATCAATTAAAAATAAAATTATACACTTATGTTAATGCAATATAGTGCAGAGCGTATGATTATTGAAATTTAATCAATTTTATCGCAAATTTATTTTAAATGTTTTGACCTGGATTTAAGGACACTGATATGGCAACCAATATTGATAATATGGATCTCAACGAGCTTGAAGCGCTGACCAAGAAAACCCAACAACTCATTGAACAAAAGAAAAAAGAAAAAATTGATCAAGCTTATGCTCAGCTTGTAGATATTGCTCAAGCTGTAGATATGACCTTAGATCAGCTCATTGCGCATGGTCAAAAGAAAAAATCTAAACCAACCCGCAAAGTTGCGCCACGCTATCGCAATCCAAAAGATGCAAGCCAAACGTGGACAGGTCGTGGTAAACAACCTCGTTGGGTGGTAGATGCGCTTGCCAAAGGCAAAAAACTCGACGATCTTGCGATTTAAGCTTTTTAGAAAAATATTGACCAAAGATTTTTCCCATTTATGGTGTTCGTGATAAATGATGGGCAGACCGCAAAAAAGTCATGAAAAGGTCATGTTTCGCCTTGATAATGCTGAAAACCAAGCTTGAGCTTGGTTTTTTGTTTAGTAATCTAGTCATGTGAGTGTTGGTTCACACCGTAAAATGTGCATAATGTCAGAAGCATTGATGATCAATCGAGATTCATGGACGTATTGAGATTTAAACGATAGGCTGTACCTGAGTATCTATGTGAATGACCAATAAGAAGATTTCTAGATTTTGGCTGATGATGTTTGTCGGTCTTTTTGCACTGTTCGTGCTGTTACAAGTCCCTGCAACATGGCTTTTGGGTAAGTTTTATCCAAATATGCGCTATATTCATAATGTCAGTGGAAATATTTGGCAGGGTGAAGCCGATTGGGCTTATCAAGATTTGCAAGGCACCATGACATGGTCAACGCGTCCTTGGGAAATTCTGCGTTTGCGTGCGTCTTCTAATATCACTTTAAATTCTGGTCAGACCGAAATTCACGGTGTCGTGGCATATGGTTTGGGCAAAAATATTTATCTCAGCAATATGAATGGCAAGGTCAGTAGTGATACTTTGGCGAATCTGGTCGATTGGCAATGGCCGAGTAGTGACCTTAAACTAAATGATGTGGCATTCAAATATCAAAAAGAACAAGGCTACCAAGATGCAGAGGGTCATCTAACTTGGGCGGGCGGCTTACTCAATTATCCGATTGCACAACGTTTGGAGCGCATCGATATTCCGCCGTTAGTGGGGCAGTTGACAGCTGAAAATGATCAACTCAAGCTTGCTGTTCGAGATAGTCAGCAACAGCGTATGGCGGATTTGAGCTTGGATAAAGACAGTATGCTGGATGTGCAGGTGACACAGCGCTTATTGATTAATGCGCCAAGCTATCAAGGTCAAGCAGGTATGGATACTGCGGTGGTCAGTACACGTCAGCCTTTGGGGAGTTTGTAATGCAACATATTCCGCAAGTTTGCTGTGATGTGGCGTGCAAGGGATGGAAAGCCAAGGATGAATAGTATTCAACAATGGCTTGACCGTTTTGAGTTGGAGAAGCTCAATAAGATTGCACCAGTGATTTTTTTCATCTTAATGTTGTGGCTATGTTGGCGTTTGGCGAATCTGTTTTGGTGGTTTGTTGCGCCGCCGAAAGCGCCAGTTGTGCAGACCGTCATGCTCGGCTCTCAACAGCAACGTATGCCGAATATTGTGCGCTTTTCATTGTTTGAAGAGCACGGTCAGAATCCACAAGCACAGCAACAAGCAGATTTGCCGGTAAAACTTGAAGGTGTGGTGCTTGCCAGTCCAAGTTACTTATCCTCTGCGGTCTTGCGTATCAATAACAATGCCAGTAGCTATCGAGTTGGTGAGACTTTAGATGATACCAATATGACGTTGGCAGAAGTCTATTGGGATCGTGTCTTTATTCGAGAGGGTAGCGGTCAGACACGTGAAGTGAAGTTCGGTGAGGAAACCAGCACGGCGAACTTGCCACCGAGTGATATGAGTTTAAACAACGCATCGAACCGTGCAGTGACAAGCCGTTCAACTCGTAGTGTGCCAAGTACACGATCAAACAATTCAACCAGTCGAAATAATGATTCACCCAACCGTGCGATTAATCAAGCGATTGAAAAACTGAAACAAGATCGAGAACAATACTTGGGTCAAATGGGTGTCAATACTACCCAAAATGGATTTGAAGTGACCGATCAAACGCCACCTGCACTTCGTGCGAGATTGGGCTTGAAGCCAGGGGATAAGATTGTGTCTGTCAACGGACAAAACTTGTCTTCAGGAGTCAATGAAGCACAGCTCTTAGAGCAAGTACGCCAAGCAGGACAAGCTAAAATCGAAATTCAACGTGGTGATCAGACGATGACCATCCAACAAAGTTTTTAAGCACAGTGATGTGTAATGAATAAATGAGGCAGATGGTTTACATGACTTCATCTTTTGCAAATCGTCAACTTTGGGCTGTACTTGCAGCAGCACCAATGGTTTTTGTGGTGTCACAAGCAAGCCACGCACAAACGTGGAAAATTAATTTGCGAGATGCAGATTTGACTGCGTTTATCAATGAAGTGGCAGATATCACGGGTAAAAACTTTGCGGTTGATCCACGCGTGCGTGGCAATGTCACGGTCATTTCCAATAAACCACTCAATAAAGATCAAGTGTACGACTTGTTTTTAGGGGTGCTGAATGTCAATGGCGTGGTGGCGATTCCATCAGGCAACACCATCAAACTTGTCCCAGATAATAATGTGAAAAATTCAGGGATTCCGTTTGATGCCCGCAACAGCGCCCGTGGCGATCAAATCGTCACTCGGGTGATTTGGCTGGATAATACCAACCCAAATGACCTCATTCCTGCACTGCGTCCATTGATGCCACAGTTTGCTCATTTGGCGGCAGTGCCTGGCACCAATGCGTTAATTGTGTCAGATCGTGCGGCAAATATTTATCAGCTCGAAACCATTATTCGAAACTTGGATGGTACAGGTGAGAATGACATTGAGGCGGTTGCATTGCAGTCTAGTCAAGCGGAAGAAGTGCTTGGTTTGATTGATTCCATGAGCTCTACGGGTGCAGCCAAAGATGTTAAAGGCTCACGTGTGCGGATTGTTGCAGATGCACGCACTAATCGCATTATCATCAAAGGTGATACACATAGTCGTAAGCGGATTCGTCAATTGATCGAAATGCTGGATGTGCCGTCAGCAGATCGTTTGGGTGGGTTGCGAGTATTTCGCTTAAAACATGCCAATGCCAAAAACTTAGCGGAAATCCTACAAGGTCTAGTGACTGGGCAAGCGGTGACGAGTTCGAGTAGTTCAAACTCAAGTAATAATTCAAACAATCAAATTAGCTCGTTAATTAACAATTCAAACACGAGTTCAGCTAGCAATAACGGAACAGGCTCGACGATTAATTTGACGGGTTCAAATAATAATAGTAATCAAAATGCTTTGACCAGTTTTAGTGCTAATGGCGTGAGTATTATTGCGGATGCGACCCAAAATGCTTTGGTGGTCAAGGCCGATCCGCAACTCATGCGTGAGCTAGAAAGTGCCATCGAACAACTCGATATTCGTCGCCAACAAGTGTTGATCGAAGCGGCGATTGTTGAAATATCAGGTACAAATGCTGATCAACTCGGTGTGCAGTGGGCGCTTGGTGATTTGTCCAGTGGTATTGGTTTGATCAACTTTTCCAATGCAGGTGCAAGCTTGGCAACCATTGCAGGTGCTGCATTGGGTGGCACAGTAGCGCAAGCGAATGCTTTGGATAGTATAAGCAATGGTTCATCAATTGCGTTAGGTGATTATGATACCAATAGCGATGGCACACGTAGCTTTTTTGGGGCACTGGTACAAGCGCTTGAAACCAGCAATAAATCCAATCTACTCTCTGCGCCGTCTGTGGTGACGTTGGATAATGAAGAAGCTTATATCGTCGTTGGTCAAAATGTACCATTTGTTACAGGTTCGGTAAGCACCAGCGGTGGTACGGCGAATCCATATACCACCATTGAGCGTAAAGATGTCGGGATTACCTTAAAGGTTGTGCCACATATTGGCGAAGGCGGAACATTGCGGCTTGAAGTAGAGCAAGAAGTATCAGCGGTCACCAACAGTACAGCTGCCTCTGACCTCATCACCAGTAAGCGTGCGATTAAAACCTCGATCTTAGCAGAAGATGGGCAAACTATTGTACTTGGTGGATTGATGCAAGATGACCGAGAAGAAGGGCGACAAGCTGTGCCAGGTTTGGGGCGGATTCCTGTGGTGGGTCGTTTATTTCGCTCGGATAATGCCAACACAGAGAAGCGCAATTTATTATTATTTATCCATCCAACCATCATTAAAGATGCCGTGGATGGGCGTAATGTCACGGGTGATCGCTACAATCAAATCCGCAGTTTACAGTTGGCATTTGATACGGACGGTAGTTTTTCAACGCTTCCTGACAATGTCGATGAAATTTATGATCAGCGCATGACTTTGCCGATTCCCAAAGAACAGCGCATAGATAATGGGCAGAAATATCAAACTGTGCCTGTCACAGCGATTACCAAACAAAATGGTGAAGCTGTTGTTGATTTGCGTCAAACACCACAGCGTATTGTCACCACACCAGTTGCCGTGAATTATGCACAGCCCCAAACCATACCGCAAACAGTCCAACCTATCAGTGTTCAGCCACAAGTGGAAAGAACATCGAATACTGTGACTGAAACGTCAATTCGTGTGCAATAAACCTCTCAAGAGTTTGAGTGTTTTAGCACGTGATTAGATATTATTTTATCAAACGTAATATAAGGATAAGCCATGAACTGGAAACTCGTTGCTAAAAGCGAACCGATCGAAGGACAAGCTATTCTCATTGATCGTGATATGGTCATTGGTCGTCATCAGCAGGCAGATGTTGTATTGCAAGCCGGACATGTTTCTCGTCGTCACGCTGCGTTATTGTTGAAAGCGGATGGTCAGGAGTTGTGGATTCAGGACTTACAGTCTTCGAATGGAACCTTTGTCAATGGTGTGCAAATCGCAGAGCAACAATTATTTGATGGTGATGAAATTAATTTTGAGGCAATTCGCTTTCAGATTGTCGCGGATGCATTGGCATTTACTGATGACCAAACCGCACCAGACTTGGAAAAAGTTGCCCCATCGGATGCAGGTATGCCGACGCTTGAAGAGCGTAGTGATGTGACAGTGAAACAAGATGGTATGCCGAGCGATGTTGGTGTGCCAAAGCCTGCGCCGATTCCCGAAGGTGTTGATGTTAGTAAAACCACTCAAGCAAAATCTGAGCCAACAATTGAAGCGATCAAACAGCCTCAAAGCCGTGTGGAAAAAGCCCAAGCTGATTCCAAAAATGCCAAAGTGGGCTTTATGAGCTTAATTGTTTTGGTGATTTTGATTGTCTTGGCGGGTTTTTTCTTCTTAGGGCAATAATTCCGAAATGAAAACGCACTTGAAGAGTCCATTAGCTGACCTATCTCAACGACAACTGATCCTATTTGATCTAGATGGCACGTTGGTTGATTCGGCGCGTGATCTGTATGCGTCGATGAATATGGCATTGGCGGAGCTGGGTCGCCCTGCTGTGACTGAGCAACAAGTACGAACTTGGGTTGGAAAAGGTGCATCACAGCTCTGTAGTTGTGTGATTCAATATCAAGAGCACGGCTTAAATCCTGAACTTCAGCAACAGCTTTTACAGCGATTTTTAGCAGTTTATCAACGCCATCTCTGTGTCGATACAGAGATCTATGAAGGTGTGCTTGAATTTTTGGATTATTGTCGAGCTGAGGAAAAAACGCTGGCTTGTGTGACAAATAAGCCGTTTGATGCAGCACACAGTCTACTCCAGCAGCTCAATATTCTAGATCGGTTTTCACTGGTGATCGGCGGAGATTCATTGACGCATCGTAAACCACACCCTGAGCCACTACTACACAGCATGCACTCTTTTGAGCAAAAACCTGCACACACTTTGATGATTGGTGATTCACGAAACGACGTTGAAGCAGGACGAGCTGCGCATGTCGATTGTATTGTGCTGAGTTATGGCTATAATCATGGTGAAGATATTCATGCCTGTTCACCGCAGTTGGTGATTGATTCACTGGCGGAACTTATTCCGCACTAAGGGATTGAGTAACTGGGTTGTGTGTATCGTTTTATATTTAATTTGATCTTCCACTTCAATTTTTTTGAGGAAAATATGTCTAACACAATGTTGTGCCCAATCATGTTTCGATGGCGAGTCTAAGTCTGACACCATTTTTTCGAATCATTTTTCAACATTGAGTAAAGACCATGACCTCACACAACGAGCTTCAAAAAGAACAACTTCAAACAGAGCAATTCCAACGCCTTGTCCAAGCAGGCTATCAAACCATTCCAGTATTTCGTCAGCGTCTTGCTGATACTGAAACCCCGCTCACCGTATTTGCACGTTTGCGTCAGCAGGCTTTGGCGTATTTATTTGAATCGGTTGAAGGCGGAGAAACATGGGCACGCTATTCGATCATTGGCTTGGGTGAAAGTACAGTATTCTCCTGCAATGCAGGTGTGCTCAGTATTCAAGATGAACAAGGGCAAGTCACCACACAGCCTTGTAGCGACCCTTTTCAATATATTCGTGATTATCAAGCCCAGTTCAAAGTACCGCCACATGCTGAAATTCCAGAACTGCCACAATTTACAGGTGGTTTGGTTGGATACTTTGGCTATGACTCAGTGCGCTATATTGAGCCAAAATTGACCAATGTTCCAGAAGCTGACCCTGTGGGCTTGCCTGATATTTGGATGATGCTATCAAAAACCGTGATCGTATTTGATAATCTCAAAGACACCATGTTTTTAATCAGTCACGCTGATGCGACACAAGCAGATGGCTATGATAAGGCACAAGAGCGTCTTGATGACATCGAAGCCTTACTTGCTCAGCCTGTGAGCTTAACGGCGAAACCACATACGCCACCACAGTTTGAATCTTTAACGGGCAAACAAAAATTCTTAGATACCATCGAAACGGTGAAAGAATATATTCGTGCAGGTGATGTGATGCAGGTCGTGCCTGGGCATCGTATGGTCTCCGATTTTGATGGTGATGCGATTTCGGTCTATCGTGCGCTTCGTCATCTCAATCCATCGCCGTATTTATTTTTGGTGCAAGGCTATACCTTGCAGGATCAAAAGCCATTCCATATTGTTGGCTCATCACCTGAGATTTTATGTCGTTTGGAAGATGGTGTGGCAACAGTGCGCCCACTAGCAGGGACTCGCCCTCGTGGCAAAACTTATGAAGAAGATATTGCCTTAGAAAAAGATTTGCTTGCCGATGAAAAAGAAATTGCTGAGCATTTGATGCTGATTGATCTTGGGCGAAATGATATCGGCCGAGTGTCGAAAATTGGCAAAGTGCAAGTCACCGATCAAATGGTGATTGAACGCTATTCCCATGTCATGCATATCGTGTCAAATGTGCAAGGTGAAGTGCTCGATGATGTTGATGCCTTAGATGTCTTAAAAGCGACTTTCCCTGCGGGAACATTGTCGGGTGCGCCAAAGATTCGTGCCATGGAAATTATTGATGAAGTTGAGCCTGTCAAACGTGGCGTATTCGGCGGTGCTGTTGGTTATCTCGGTTGGCATGGTGAGATGGATATGTCGATTGCGATTCGTACAGGAATTATCCGTGAGGGGAAAGTCTATGTGCAAGCGGGCGCAGGTTTGGTGGCAGACTCCAACCCAGAATCGGAATGGAATGAAACCCAAATCAAAGCACGTGCGGTGATCAAAGCGGTTGAATTATCATCAAATGGCTTGATTTTGTAGGATTTCAAGCGATATCTTATAAAAAATGTCTTGCATCGTTTGAGAGTTTTGCTAAACTGCACACCGTTCTGATGCGAAACGTCACTGATATGTCATATAGATAATCTTGATGTTTAAATCGAAAAGCCGGCATAGCTCAGTTGGTAGAGCAACTGACTTGTAATCAGTAGGTCCACAGTTCGAATCCGTGTGCCGGCACCATTTTAATAAAGCTATATTTTAAAATAAGTTTTGTGGGTGTGGTAAGATCGCAACAGTAACGAGCTCTAATAAGAGTGAAAAAGGTGA
>LUOR01000038.1 GCA_001626925.1 Moraxellaceae bacterium REDSEA-S32_B1 | reverse complement strand
GTTGTTTTAAGGCTGTTTCAAAATCAAATGTAGTTGCCATAATGCATCATTCCTGTTTTTAACAGTTTAAGGAAATGACACAGTTTTTTGAACACTACCCTCAAGAAAGATACAGTTTTATTTGGAATAAAATTATTAAAAAACATCATTTTAAATATTGCTACGCACAATACTAAAAGTAAAATTTTCAAAAAGCTCTTTTGTTTCGGTGTGGTTCTCCATACAGGCGTAGGTGCTTTTGATTCATGCAACATGAGACTAAAGCTCCTACACCTGATGAAACAATTTAATTATTCCTCTCTTGCCTTAGCATTCGACTTTTTAGATTTCTTGGTCGATTTCTTTGCTTTGGCTTTTTTCTTCGCTTTGGCTTTTGCGGCATCACCATCTGATTTTTTTGCCTTTTTCTTCTTCGGCTTTTTATCAGTTGGTTGCTCGAAGATTTGTTCTAAATCTTTTTCTGCCTTGTCGGTTGTTTCCAAGTTTGGCAACACTTCAGACACTGGTTTCTTACGGCGTGTGCTATTTGGGCGAGCGCTTGTCGGATTGCTACCGTTTGCATTGCTACTGTTTGGATTGCTAGTCGCTTTTGAACGTGTCGGACGCTTACTATTTTGATTCTCACCATTTGCCTGATTGTTTGCAGTATTTGCATCAGTACGATTGCTTCGTGGCGCACGACTACGCACTGCACGACCTTCACTGGTCAGCTGTTTGACCAAATCAAAATCAATTTTACGTTCTTCCAAATTCACCTGTGCGACTTTGATTTTAATGGTATCACCCAGTGCAAAAGTACGTCCATGATGCTGACCGACCAAGCGTTGTAATGGCGCATCATAAACAAAATAATCATCGCCCAACTGACTGATATGGATCATGCCATCGACGTACAAATCTTTCAGCGTGATAAATAAACCAAAATCCGTCACGGTGGTGATCACACCATCGAATTCCTCACCGATATGCTGTTGCATATAGTGACATTTTAGCCAACTGGTCACATCACGAGAGGCTTCATCGGCACGACGTTCGGTCTGAGAATAATGCTCACCTGCAGCATCCAGTGATGCGCCTTGTAGCGGATAAGGCTTACTTGCGAGTTTGGCTTTGATGGCACGATGTAGCAGCAAATCAGGATAACGACGAATCGGCGAAGTAAAGTGTGTGTATGCTTCATACGCCAAGCCGTAATGTCCTGCATTTTTTGGGCTGTAATAGGCTTGCATCATCGAACGCAAAAGCACCGAATGAATACTGGTGGCATCAACACGATCTTTAGTCGCTTCAATCACATGTTGATAATCCGCTTGGGTTGGCTGTTCAGGGAAACTTAAACCGAGCAATTTGACAAAATCACGGACTTTTTGAATGCGTGAAAATTCAGGTGGCTCATGCACACGATACAATACAGGCACATCTTGTTTTAAAGCAAAATCTGCGGCGGCAACATTAGCAAGGAGCATACATTCTTCGATCAAGCGATGTGCATCATTGCGTGTACGAGGCAAAATCTGCTGAATCGCACCTTTATCATCGAAAGTCATATACGTTTCAACAGTTTCAAACTCCATGGCATGACGCTCTTGGCGCAGATTGAGCAAAGTTTGATAGAGTTGGAACAGCGTATTGACTGATTTATGGATCGTTTTATCATCAGGAAGGGCTTTGGTATTTCCTGATAAGTAGTCTGCGACTTGCGTATAGGTTAGACGAGCTTTGGAATGCATCACTGATGGGTAAAACTCATAACCTGTGACTCGACCAGTGCGTGAAAGGGTCAAATCGCAGACCATACATAGGCGATCTACATCTGGATTGAGTGAACATAAGCCATTGGATAGGGCTTCAGGCAACATCGGCAAGACATAATGCGGGAAATACACCGACGTACCACGTTGCTGTGCTTCTTCATCGAGCGGTTGATCGACTTTGACATAATGGCTGACATCGGCAATCGCCACCACCACACGATAGCCACCGCCCGCACGTTTTTCTGCAAAAACCGCATCATCGAAATCTCGGGCATCTTCACCGTCAATCGTCACTAATGGTAAATCACGCAGATCAATGCGACCTTTACGATCTTTTGCCGATGGCTCTTTGTAGCTTTCGGCTTCTTTCACCACTTCATCAGGGAATTCATACGGCAAGCCATATTCCAAAATGGTCGCAGGAATAATGATTTGCGTATCGGCTTGATCTGCCATCGATTTGATCACATGCCCTGTGGCGAATTCTTCGCGAGTTGGATAATCATCAATGGCAATACGCACTGCATCGCCGATTTTCAAATTGGCATGTTCAACCAGTTCTTTTTCTAAGGTAATCGGTTGGTGGATATTTGGTGTATTTGGTTGAATAAAAAATTCACCCTCATGTTCAGAGAGTTCACCGATGAGTTGTTGCACTTGATGTTTGATGACTTCGGTAATAAAACCTTGTTGCTTACCACGACGGTCGATACTGGTCGGGCGGACACGGATACGATCACCATGAAAAACAAGGCGAAGTTCACGCTCTGTCAGTACCAAATCATTATGATCTTTAATCACCGCAAAGCCTTGACCACGATGGTTTATTTCTACTGTCGCATCGAACTCTTGATCATCATTGCACAGCTGATAAGTTTGACCGATACGTAGTAATTGCCCATCACGTACCATTGCGCCAAGACGACGACGTAAGGCTTCGAGATTATCATCACTTTTTAAGGCGAATTTTTCTGCCAAATCATCATAGCTCAAACCTTGTTCGGACTGCTCAATATGTGAGGAGATCAGGGTTCGGCTTGGAATCGGGTTGTCATAACGCTGTGACTCGAGTAAGGCTTCGGGATCGTTCCATTTTTTTATCATGATATATACCCACGCATCTCATCAAAATCTGTATATCGAGCAAGAGTTTAGCATATTGTCTGTTGCGCTTTGTGTGAAATTTGATTGCAAGATCATGACCAAAATGATTTGATCGTTTGGCGATGATTAATTGCGCAAAAGGCACGGCTTCCGTGCTTGAAACTTAAAAAAAAGCATTGCAGTACTTGATGCGGGCGCATTTAGTTTGTATTATGGCGACCTCGTTACGGTGAGATGTCCGAGTGGCCGAAGGTGCTTCCCTGCTAAGGAAGTGTGGGTTTTATAGCTCACCGAGGGTTCGAATCCCTCTCTCACCGCCAACGAGATAATGTTTTTAACATGACCTGATGCGCTCATAGCTCAGCTGGATAGAGCACTTGGCTACGAACTAAGGGGTCGGGAGTTCGAATCTCTCTGAGCGCACCATCAATCATTGCATTGATTCAAGTCTGTCTACATTATTCTGAAATGCGCTCATAGCTCAGCTGGATAGAGCACTTGGCTACGAACTAAGGGGTCGGGAGTTCGAATCTCTCTGAGCGCACCATTCATCTGATGTTTAGATTTTTAAGTGAAACTGATCGAAGATGAAACTGATTAAACCGCAATCGCAAGATGAGCGGTTTTTTTGTGCTTAAAATTTTTAAGTGATTAGCAAGAGATTGTTTTAAATGGTTGACCGAAGCGTCTAAAAAGCCAGCTTTTCAAAGGATGATAATCTATGCAAAATGTTTCATAACATGAAGAATCAAGCTTATTATGAACATTACTGAATTTGAAATTCCAGTTTCTGATCCAAGACTCCCTGATCAAGAAGGCAGAGTCTTTGCAAAGTCCTGGCAATCTGGAGACTGCAAAGCTGAGCTTGCGCCTATTGTATTGATTCATGAATCTTTGGGTAGCGTGGCGCAGTGGCGTAATTTCCCAGAGCTTTTGGCAGAGCAGACCAAACGACAAGTAATTGCCTATGATCGCTTGGGTTTTGGACAGTCATCTGCGTTGAATCAGCCTTTAGATTTAGATTTTGTGATTGATGAAGCGAAAACGACTTTTACTACATTGGTTCAAGCGTTAAATATCCAGAAGTTTGTGGTTGCGGGGCATAGCGTCGGTGGCGGAATGGCAGTTGCTGTCGCAGAGAAATTTCCCTCACAATGTCGAGCGGTGATCACTATGTCTGCACAATCTCAAGTCGAGCAGATCACTTTAGATGGTATTCGTGAAGCAAAACAACTCTTTGCTGATCCCAAGATGCTTGCAAAACTGGCAAAATATCATGGGGATAAAGCGCAGTGGGTGCTCGATGCGTGGACGGAAACATGGCTTGATCCGAAGTTTGCGACGTGGAATTTGGATGCTTATCTTGCTCGGATACAGTCGCCAATTTTGGTGATTCATGGTGAGCTCGATCAATATGCGACTTTGGCACAACCTAGACGTTTTATCCACATGGCACAGGTTGAAAAGCAATTGGAGGTTTTACCAAACTGTGGGCATTTTCCCCATCAAGAGCAAACGCAGCAAGTCCTGGTAGCTATTGAAAAGTTTTTACAGCAGATGCAATAGGTGCGAAATTAATCATCGGCATGTTATGATGGATTGTATGTGAATTGAGCACTTAAATGGATAGCTTCGAATAAAGCTATGCAAACTCGAAAAAATCCGTATAATGCCCACACTTAATGCGCTCATAGCTCAGCTGGATAGAGCACTTGGCTACGAACTAAGGGGTCGGGAGTTCGAATCTCTCTGAGCGCACCATTCATCTCAATGTTCAGTTTTTTACATTAAGACTTTCAAGTCAAAACTGATCAAAGATTAAGCCGATGAAACCGCAATCACAAGATGAGCGGTTTTTTTGTGCCTAAAATTTATTACTGTAGTCGTTTACAGTCCAAGTTTTGTTTCGGCTTTGGCACTGACCACGCTTGCCATTGAAGCGGATGGCAACACATCATGATAAGGCAGGCTACGCATTGCTCGGAGTAAGAATGGCGCATCATCGTCGATTTTACCTGCAGCAGTGATTTTCCAGACTGAGCCTGAGCCAAAGTCTTTGACCGACATGCGTGATTTCATAAACTTGACGTCACCGCCCACCGCATACATATCGACTTGATTCTCCGCAAGATCAACAAAACGAATCCGTGAGCTAAATGGAATATTAATCACACCCAATCCGACCCGAATATCATAGATCGCATCTTGTGATTTCAATTGATCTTGATTTTGAATTAGTTTGACGCTTTTCACCTGATTACTAAAAAGGGTTTTAAAGACATTCGGTGAAAGCAGTTGTTTTGATTTTTCGCTTTTTGCCGAGAAATATTGATAGCTGGTACTAAAGCGCAAATCTTCCTTGCCATGTTTGTATGGTACGGCATAAGGGCGATGAACAAAGGTAATTGGTTGTTTGGTCTTTTTACTCAGTTGTACCAAGTGCTTGTATTCTGCCAAGGTTGTGAGTTTTTCAGGCATTTTTCCTGCGCTGAGTTTTACCGCTTTGGCTTTGCCGTTAAATTTTTCATTCAAAGCCTCCAAAGCAAAGGTATTTGCACTATAGGGAATCCCTGTTTTGATCTCAGGCATGGCTTTGAGTAGGGTCGTGATCAGAAAGCCTTTGGTCACATCGAGATCATTCCAATGGGTGAGCGTGACCAAAGTTTTGTTGTTACCTAGTGCGAACCATTCAAACTTGCCCATACCATGCGGAAAAGGTGAGTCAATAATCAAGGAACTCATGCTGTTTTTAGTTAAGTGGTGCTGTAAGGTGACATCTTCATTGAAATTCAAGACTTTGATTGGCGTTGGTACGCTAACACGGTATTCCACTTGGCTGATTTCTTCCTGAGCCTGAGTATCTGCTTTATTGGTTTCTAGGACTTTAGTTTTTTTTAAAGTAGGAAACAGTCCGACATAGCCTGAGTAATTTTTTAGGGTGTTATACACTTGTTTAGGTGTGGCATTAACCACGAGTGCAGCCGAGCTATATTGTGCGCTTTTGTAGCTACGTGAGCCTGCTTTATCGGTATATTTGATCGCTTGAGGCACATGGCTATAAATAAAAATATCATCATTGGCGACGTTTGCGACTTGTTTTGCGCTGTTATTAAATGGCGCAAGTGCGCTCGGTGTCGGGTCTTGCCAATCGACTAATTTGGCATAAGTGCACAGCGGTAACACTGCAATAGTGAAAATAAGATATTTGCGGATATATTTCGGCATATCACTGCTTTGCATATGAACTCCATGTTCGCATTTTTTGTTTTACTGCAAATCTTTACTACAAATCAGCTTTCATAGATTTGGAAAGATAGATGTGGGAAATGTAAGTATGTATTAAATCACAATCAATGCGGCGAATAATGCATAAAATGTAGACGAATGCAGTGTTGTTGTTAAATTTGTTTTGGCTTTTGTATTGTCTAGACTTCCTTGCTAAAGTATGGTGACATTTTTTAATGATTTACGATCATGACTGAACAAGCGAGTTTTAGTTGCCGTTATCACCTGACTTTGGAAGAGTCCAAAGAAGGCTTTGCATTGGCGACATTTGGCAAAAAGAAATTTACCCGCTATCTGACACCACTACTGAGTGTGGGGATTATCATATGGGGATTTTATCTCGGATGGCAAAGCATTGGTCAGGTGTATATTATTTTGGGTTTTTCTTTCTTATTGCTTCAATTGCTGATGCGATTTGTGATCTTACCGAAGCTGTTTTCACGTCAGTACGAGCGTTATAAATATGGTAAAGTTGAGCAGGGCATCGACTTGTATCAAGACTCGGCGGTATTGATCGCAGCGGATCGACAGCATCGTTTTGCCTATAGTGATGTGGTGCGACTGATCAAGGGTAAAATCAGCTATGTGATTGAGCTGAAAGATAAAACGGTGATCATATTGTCGAAGTCAGCAATTGAGGCAACAGGTAAGCAGGATGTGTTTGAATCAGCTTTCCGTAAACATTAATTCGTCAGTTTTCAAATTTATGGCTTATCAAGTTTAAAGCGCTTCTATTAAAAATCTTTAGCCTAAGGACATCTGATGCAAAGCCCTTCAAAAATTATCTGTGTCGGTCGCAACTATGCCGATCATGCCAAAGAGCTCGGTAATGCTGTGCCTGACAGTCCTGTGTTATTCCTCAAGCCACCAAGTAGTCTACGTACTTTGCAAGATGGGATTGTGTGGAATACCGACTTGGGCGAATGTCATTTTGAATGTGAGCTATGTTTGCAGATCGCAAAACCACTTTCACACGTGACCGATAAAGAGCAAGCTTTATCGGCGATCGGTGCGGTGACTTTGGGCTTGGATTTGACCTTGCGTGATGTGCAAAATACTTTGAAAAATAAAGGTCAACCGTGGGAGCGAGCCAAAGCCTTTGATGGTTCATGCGTACTTGCAGAATGGGTGGATTATGATCCTGCGATTGATTTAGATCGTTTGACATTTCGCTTTGCGCAAAATGGCGTGGTGAAACAGCAGGGCAATACGCAAGATATGATTTTTGATATTGCGACTTTACTGGTCGATATCAATCAAGTATTTCGCCTAGAGGTTGGCGATGTGATCATGACAGGGACACCCGCTGGTGTCGGTGCGTTATCTGCCAAAGATCAGCTTGAGATGACGTTGAACTATGGTGATGTGCATCAGTGGACGACGTTTTGTAAGTAGTGTGCACAAAGTGGAAAGCCATCCACGTGTTTAGATATTTGGATGGTTTTTTTATTTCAGAATAATGCTTAAAGATAGTTAAAGTGAATCATCCAAAGCGTTTTTGGAGTCGAAAATAGTCGCTAAAGGAATCGCTAACTTCTGTGCCAAATACGCATCGGACTCCGCCAAAGTTGAGCCTACGATTTGCATGACATGATCATTTGGCGTGCTGTCATTCAGCTCGCTACGATGTGGTAGTGCATATGGTAGATTCTTCACAAATTGCCAAAGATCGACTTGTTCAAGGTTGCGGATCAACACGTATTCGTTGCTATCTGTACGTGTGATCAGGTTTTGTTTTTCCAATAATTCAATAAAGTACGGCCATTTCCCAATCTCACCACGCCCAAGAATATCCATCGCTTCACGATCGGATACTGTGCCACCACGTTTTTGCTTTTGATGAAAAAGTTCTAAGACATCGAGGAGCATTAAGATCGGATGGCGCTTAGTCGTCTTGTCTGAATGAAAAGCCGTGATGGCATAGCTAATCTGTACACCAAGTAACACCACAATCCACGAGGTATAAATCCACAATAAGAAAATAGGTAATGCTGCAAATGCACCGTAGACCAACTGGTAGCTGGTAAAGTTACTCATGATAAAACCGAATAAATTTTTCAGCAGTTCGAATACCACACCACTAAAAATTCCTGCAATCACCGCAGACTTGATCGGCACACTACGATTGGGAATCGTCCAGTACAGCAAACTAAAACCTAAACAGGTCAAGGTAAATGAAATAAATAAAAGTACATAGGCAAAATCAAACTGATAGCCTGCGACAGAGTTGCTTAAAATATTCATCGACGCAACTGTCGAAGACAGGACGAAAGCTGTACCCAAAATAATCGGACCAAGAGAAATAATCGTCCAATAGCGCATAAAGCCGACAATCCCACCACGCGCCTGACGTACTCTCCAAATCCGATTAAATGCAAGCTCAATACTAGACAGCATCAACACCGTAGTCACGAATAAAAATAGAATACCGATAATGGTCAGGTTGCTTGAATTTTCGGTAAAGGCGTTGAGGGCTTTATCAAATGCGATCGATGTTTTGGGTAGGAAGTTGCTATAAATCCACGTCTGCATCTGCTGTCGTGCAGGCTCTAAAGCCTTGATAGAAGATACGATCACTAAGAATACGGTGAGCATCGGCACAATGGCAAACAAGGTGGTATAGGTCAGTGAACCTGCACTTTCTCGACAACGATCCGCTTCAAAACGATACAAGACAAAACGGATAAACTGTATCCATTTATGATCAAGTATTCCTGAAGCTTTCAGTTTATCTAACATGCAGACCTATCCTTAACAAGTTCACAGAAAATCGGTTATTTGCATTAAACAACACATTGCATTAAAAAACATTATGATTTACATCGTATTACATTACACACTGCAAAATACTGAGGAAATTGCGTATCATGCTGAAAAAGATGATCATCAATCAATTTTAGGAATATGTTGCGATGCAAGCTTATGTTTTAGTGCTGTATTATAGTAAATATGGTAGCACACGTGAAATGGCACACTTGATTGCTCAAGGTGTCGAAAACCAAGGCATGCAGGTGAAAATCCGCACCGTTCCTGAAATATTTCCTGCCATCACCACAGCTGAACCAAGTATTCCTGAACAAGGTGATGTCTACTGCACTTTAGATGATTTGCAAAATTGCGCAGGTTTGGCATTAGGTAGCCCAACCCGCTTTGGTAATATGGCAAGTCAGATGAAATATTTTTGGGATCAGACCACCAGTCTATGGCTTAGTGGTGCTTTGCATGACAAGCCTGCGTGTGTATTTACGGCGACAGGTTCTATGCACGGTGGTCAAGAAACTACTTTGCTGAGTATGTATTTGCCACTACTACATCACGGTATGATCTTACTGGGTTTAAAAAATAGCGAAGCGGCGCTGTCGAATACCAAATCAGGTGGCACACCATACGGTGTCAGTCATGTCAGCGGTCCACGTCATGATCAGTCGATTTCTCGAGATGAAAAGCATTTGGCAGTTGCACAAGGTGAGCGCTTAGCAACTGTGGTGACGAAAATGATGGATTTAAGTGCTTGAGCGAATTAATTCAGCCTCTGTAATCAAAGCGGTTTAATTTATCGCTCGCCAAATCGCCACCAGTGCCGCCAAAATATAGAAAATGATGCCAATAAAAATCGGCGTAATCATGGCAATGCTGAGTAGAAAAATAAAAATACTGCCAAAAATCCAATTACGGCGTTGTTGTTGCGCAACTTGTAATCGTAGCGTTTGCAACTCACGGATTTGACGATCGTGCCATACTGCTTGATTTTTCAGTCCATTAACACTGTCGATCAATAGATTTGGTAAATCCTGCGCACCAAGTAACAGATCAGGGATTTGCTGTCCAAGTTCTTTGAGGTTCTTAGCAGGATTCATTTGTTGTTTAACCCATTCGGTCAAAATCGGTTTTGCCAACTTCCAAATATCGAGCTGTGGATAGAGGTCGGTGCCCAAGCCTTCGACATGCACCAAAGTTTTGAGCAGTAGCATCAATTGCGGTGGAATTTCTAAGCGGAAACGGCGTGCAATATCCATGATTTGTAGTAGAATCCCTGCAAAATCAAGCTGATCCATTGGCTTGGAGACCATTGGTCCAACCGTGCGTCGCATCTCACGTGCTAAGCCATCTTGATCGGTATCAGGCGGAATCCAACCTGCTTGATGCACGATCTGAATCAATTGCATAAAGTCGCTATTCATCACCGCAAGGAGCATCCGAGCAACGGTCATTTGATCGGCTTTGGACAGTTCGCCCATGATGGCGCAGTCGAGCGCAATATAGCGTGGGTTTTGTGGATTTAAAGTTTCAACAAAGACATTGCCAGGGTGCATATCGGCATGAAAAAAGTTATCCCGAAACACTTGTGTGAAGAAAATTGTTAAACCTTTTTCTGCCAAATCCGCACGATCCATACCGAGTCGATCAAAGGTCTCTGTGTCAGAAATTGGCACACCCGTGATGCGTTCAGCGACCATCACATCGGTACTATCCATATACACATCAGGCACATACATCATGCTCGAGCCTGTGAAGTAATGCCGCATCCGACGGGTATTATCGGCCTCAATGCTCAGATTCAGCTCGTTCAAAATCACCGCACGATATTCTTGAATAATCTCACTGATATGTAAAGCACGGGCTGCTTCAAGGCGTTGCTCAAGCCAGCCACCAAGCCACGTCAAAATCTCAAAATCACGTAAAATCTGTTTGTTAATCTCAGGGCGAGTGACCTTGACGATTACTTCACGTCCATCATGAAATGCTGCGGTGTGCACTTGCGCAATTGAAGCTGCAGCCAGCGGTTGTTCGTCGAAGCGTTGGAATAAAGTATTCAGATCGGCTTTAAAGGCATCGCTAATGCGGGCTTTGGCAACATCCACCGCAAAGGGTTTGACTTGATCTTGCAACAAAGTCAGTTGCGATAAAATCTCAGGTGGAATCAAGTCACGACGGGTTGAGAGCAATTGTCCCATCTTTATCGCAAGTGGCCCCATATCCTCTAAGGCTTGTTTTAACTTCAGTGGATTGCGCTTTTCACGAGATGACCACGCCGCAGGATTGGCACGAATCAACTTGACGATCGGGCGTGCTTTTGCAGGCAATTCATCGGCAGGAATCAGTGTATCCAAACGATAATGCGCCGCAATGCGCCATAGTTCTAAAAGTCGAGTCAGATGTGGCACCATACCGAGCAAATCCTAGTCTAATGTTTTTTCAATTGGGTTGATTATTTTCAGAGTCAGTTGAAAACCCAGCATTTAGTTCAGCCATTTTGGCTTCTAAGCGGTCTAAGGATTGATTGAGCTGACGGGTTTCTCGCTGTAAATCATCCATCTGCCAACGTGGCGCAAATACGCCTGAATCTTCTCGAATACTGTCAGTCAACATAAACTCAGCGCTTTTCAATGTCTTGGCGAGATGTTTCGGTACATTCTGCACTTTGCCGAGCTCATGCGCAGCCGTTGCGCCAATCCACGGACTGAGGCGTGAAGCCAAATTAATATCAAGTTGCGCAATGACTTCTTTTAAAGCAAAGAGCAAGTGATAATCACCCTGCAACGGAATCGTACCCAGTTGATCACTATCAGTAGTAATGAGCTTGATTAATTCCACCACACTTTTGACATGCAAAGTGGCTGTGGCTTCTGTGAATTTGTCGCTTTGCTCATAAGGGCGTTGCTCAAATAAGCTGTGCTTTTCACTCTGTCCAAGCGCAGTCGGTTCAAGACGGATTTTACCTTGATCAAAAAATGTATCGACACTGAGCTGTGGCTGATCGATCACCACACGCAAGCATTGCCCGTGTAGTGCATCGAGCTTGAGTCGGGTGATGGCATCACTATTGATGATACCATTGATGAGTTTTTCACATGCACCGAGCGCAAGGATTGACCACATGTCTTTATGTTTTCCCTTTCAAATGGAGTGGCTTGTTGATTTATATAGTCGAAGAAATTAATTTCTGATACAAGGCAACCGAGCGAAGGTGTACAGATAGTACTTCGAGCGAGGTTAACGCTGTAGCAGGATTTAAGTTCTCTGACTATAGTTTAAAGCCACGATGTACTGCCACGATACCACCAGTCAGGTTGTGATAATCACATTGAGCAAAGCCTGCATTTTGCATCATTTGCTTTAAGGTGTGCTGATCTGGATGCATACGAATCGACTCTGCCAAATAACGATAGCTTTCTGAATCATTGGCGACCAATTTCCCCATTACAGGCAAAGCGGTAAATGAATACAGATCATAGAGTTTTGATAATGGCTCAAAGATCGGTTTTGAAAATTCTAAAATCAACAAACGGCCGCCTGGCTTGAGCACACGGTACATCGCTGCCAGTGCAGCATCTTTATCGGTGACGTTGCGTAGACCAAAGCTGATGGTGACCAAATCAAAACTATTATCGGCAAATGGCTCTAAAGTTTCGGCATTGGCAAGCACGAAATCGACATTGGTACAGCCTGCATCAAGCAAACGATCACGTCCGACATTGAGCATGGATTCGTTAATGTCTGAAAGCACGACATGACCATTTTCACCGACTTCACGGCTAAAGACTTTGGCTAAGTCGCCTGTACCACCTGCGATATCGAGTACATGCTGACCACGGCGTACACCTGACATTTGAATGGCAAAACGCTTCCACAGACGATGAATGCCAAATGACATCAAGTCATTCATCACATCATATTTACTGGCGACCGAGTGAAAGACTTCAGCGACTTTTTGTTCTTTTTCAGTGCTATCAACCGTTTTGTAGCCGAAGTGCGTCGTTGCGCCGACATTGCCTGTATTCGCACCACGTGGCAGATTATATTTTGGAATTGCGCCAGTATTGCTTTTATGTTCACCGACACCGCCAAGAAGCTCGAGCGTTTGTTGCTGACCTTGAGGTGTGCCTTGTGGAAGTGTTTCTGTGAGAAATGGACTGGTTTTTTGCTGATTATTTTTATCATGGCTATCGCTGTTTTGATTGTCGCTAGACATATCACACTCCTCAGGCGGTTTTAATATGGACATAAATAGATGTTGAAAAGATAACACAATCAAAGTCCATCAATATGTCTATATTTGCAAAATTATGCAAGTCTATGTAGATCAAACTCCAGCGAATTCGATTTAAACGCTCATCATATTTGGTTTTAAAGCGTAAATGGTTTAGGGTGTCCAGTATGCACAGCATCGATGATTTGTTTTTCTTTTGACGTAAATGTCGCAATAAAATCCTGCGCAGAATCAAGCGGTTCCATTGCCTTGAAACCATCATCAATAAAGTCGTAAATAGTATTTGCTTCATGGCGATAGGCAACGCCTTTGGATAGTTTGAATGCGGTTTTGACCATGGTTGAGCGCACATATTTATCGAGCTTTTCACCCAAAGTTTCAAGCAGCTGCATTTGATGAAATCGAGGTTCTGCTTGATCGACAGCGAGATAGGCTAGACGCATCATTTCATCATCCAGTGGCGTGTTCTCAGGATAATTTTTCAACAAATATTTTGCCACTTGCTCATCCAGTTGAATCGCTAAAACTGCAAGCTCAACGCCTGCATCACCAGTATGAAGCGCAGATTTTGGAATGAATTTTTCAACTTTGTGTGCATTGCGAATAAAGCGATCGATCTGTCGCGCTAATTCATCAAAATCATCTGCACCATATAAACGATTGAGAAAATAATGCGCCATCGGTTGATGTTCTGCTTTAGCAAAGAAGTTTGCATGCGTGCGTTGCATACGATCTTTTTGCCAAACTTGTACCTGTTGTAATTTGTCTGCCAATTGTTGATCTTGATGGTATTGCAGGTTTTGATAGTCACTCAACTGTTGTTGTAAAAAATCAAACTTAGACATAAAAATCCCAAAAACTAAACCATAAAATTAAGAGTGTTGTGCAGATGCATCGATGTTTTTACGACAGATTTGCTGTGATTGAGCATCATAATATACATTGAGATCGGTTGCTTCTGCATTGACCAAATAATCTAAAAAGCATTGTTCTTGTTGTGCATATTTTTGAAAAAAATCTTTAGCGTGGCGATTGCTGCGCATGATGTGAAAACCATAATCCAAATAATTATACATTGGCGCAAAGCCACGCTGTTTCAGCTTGGACTTTGCCAGTTTTAAAGAAGTGCGTAGTAATAACGATTGCGCATGTCGTGAGAGTTGGTGACTTACACTTTGGAAAAGTTTGAGCTGATGCAATCGATTGGCTTTTTGATCAATTTCAATGGAGATTGCGATGAGATTTTCATCGTTGAGTTCACGCTCCTGACGAATCAGATGTATGGCAAGTTGTTGGTCGAGTTTGATGGTGAGTAAAGCCAATTGCATGGTTTCAACGAGAGATTCCAAAATTTCATTCGGAAGCCAGCGATCTAATTTGACCTTTTGCTTCAACATGAGTGCAAGTTGCCCTGCAAGTTCATCTAAGGCATCGAAATTGTATAATTCACTTTGGAAAAAATCGGCAAGTTCTTGATAAGACGTATTTTGAAATAAATTGCCATGCACGTTTTGCATACGCTGCTTTTGCCACTGGGCAACCTGCCATGTCAATAACTTTAATTTTGGCGAGCGGTGAAATTGGAGTTGTTTATATTGCTTTAGATAGTGTGCAAGTTGTTCAGTTTTTAACATATTTTTTACATGAGATGTGGCTGAAAAGAGTATAAAAGAAAGTGGTGGGATTTCAATAGTGTAATTTTAGCGTAAATATTTTCGCAGTCCTTTGATGCGTTTGATCAAGGTTTTAGATTCGGAGTCAATACAGTTATGCCAACGCCAAAAAATAAGCAAGCTGATCAAGTCGCTCAAGAGGTAGTCACACAAGAGCCAGTCACTCAGAATGCACCACAGTTGATACCGTGTCTAACTGCAACACAAATTGAGCAATTGCCGATACGTGATGAAGATGAACTCTCAGCAGATTTGATCGAAGCGCAGTTTCAGCTTCGAGAAGGGCGAGGTAGTATCAAAGGCAAAAGCGTCTTGATTCTGATCAGCGGTATTGAGCTGGCAGGTAAAGGCGAAGCGGTACAACAGCTCCGTGAATGGGTTGATCCTCGCTATCTGATGGTCAAAGCCGAAGTCCCGCATCCACTGACCAAGTCACAACCCTTTTGGCAACCGTATGCAGGCTTTATCCCTGCAGAAGGTCAGATGAAGCTATTATTTGGCAATTGGTATAGCGATTTGTTGGCGACGGCTATGCATGTCTCCGAACCGATCAATACCGAACAATTCAAAGATTATGTTCAAAACATGCGTGAGTTTGAGCTCGATCTACAAGCCAACCACGTGCATGTAGTCAAGATTTGGTTTGATCTGTCTTGGAAAGCTTTGCAAAAACGCTTAGACAAACTCGATCCAAGCATACAAAAGTGGCAACAATTGCACGGCTTAGATTGGCGTAGTCAAAAGCAATATGACACCTTGCAGAAGTTGCGTTCGCATTTTACCGACGATTGGATTTGTATTGATGGTGAAGATGAAGACAGGCGTGATCAGCAATTTGCGCAGGTGGTTTTAGCTGCACTCAAACAACCATTGGCCGAGATCACGCCAGATGCCGTCACTGGACGTTGGAAAAAATCAAAAATTCCCGATGCGTTGACCAAATTCGATGATGAAGAGTTAGACAAAGATGACTATAAAAAACAACTGAAAAAACTCAGTAAGAAAGTCGCTAAAGCTATGCGCAAAGATGAACGCAAAGTTGTGATCGTGTTCGAAGGCATGGATGCCGCAGGCAAAGGTGGCGCGATCAAACGCATTATCAAAAAACTCGATCCACGTGAATATGACATTCATACCATAGGCGCACCTGAAAAATACGAATTGCGTCGTCCGTATCTTTGGCGATTTTGGACGAAACTACCAAAGAATAGTGACATTACGATCTTTGATCGCTCATGGTATGGACGAGTCTTGGTTGAGCGACTGGAAGGCTTTGCCAAGCCGTTTGAGTGGAAGCGTGCTTATGCTGAGATTAACCGTTTTGAACAGGACTTGATGGATAATCAAACGGTTGTCATCAAGTTTTGGATGGCGATTGGCAAAGATGAACAAGAGCAACGCTTCAAAGCCCGTGAAGTGACGCCACATAAACGCTTTAAAATTACCGATGAAGATTGGCGTAATCGGGAAAAATGGGATGACTATTTGCAAGCAGCAGCCGATATGTTTGAGCATACTTCAACTGACTGCGCCCCATGGCATATCGTGGCGACCAATGATAAACGAACGGCGCGCATCGCAGTCCTTGAGCACATTCTGGAGCGATTAAAAGCTTCTAGGTAGAAGCTTTTAGTGCACTTAAAGTGACTTCATCTAATAGTCTTTACTGCATGCCGACAACTTTACGGTTGCTTGCATCTTGCAGTCGTTTTGCAGTTTCATAGCAATCTTCAATGTGAGTTTCAGCGATCTTTTTCATGATCATGTAGCCGAGCGTTCCTGCGACGAGTGAACCACCGAGTGGAATAAACTTGGTTACTTGCTTGGTCACGAATTTACCCAAAATACCATTGATAGATTGCTTTACTGCGGTGCGGGCGACGACAAAACTTGATAATTCAAAGCCACGTTTGCGCAATTCTTTCCAGTTCACTTCTTTTGTTTTGGGGTCGTAAACACTGACTTGTTCCGGAGCCAGTCCAAACTTGGCATTAATCTCAGGCAATAATGTACTCAGCACACCGAGATCGACCACCAAATCAAATAAAGGAATCGGCACCATCGCTGCGCCTGCAGAAATATAAGCGCGCTTATTAATCAGCTCTAAACTGTCTTGACGTGCTTTTTCGATGTCAAGATTTGGGTCAATCGTATTCGGTGTGTTTTTGATTTTCACGAAGTCTTTCCTTGTGGCGTAGATTTAAAATGTAACCGTTGAATTTAACTGAAAATTACTTTGCCATGAAATTGCAAAAATGTGTAGTGCTTCTCTATTTTCAATATGTATCTGACAGGATTGTGAGAAAAATCGTTTAAATTTTATGGCGACAATACATGTCGTTTATTTGACGGATTTCAACCTGAAATGATGGTCAGTTGCCATAAATTTGGTTAGGATAAATACCATTCATTTCTCCAATAAATTTATAAATTTTAGAGCTAAATATGGGCATTGATATTTTGCAAAGTCAGCGACCTGAAGTGTTATTGCACGCTTTGATGCAGGTTGCATTTCAGCCCAAAACTTCAGAGCAAAATCTTTTGCAAAGCACGCAAATCGTCGTGCCAAATCACGGTATTGGTCAATGGCTCCAACAACAACTTGCCGACCAACAAGGCATCAGTGCTAATATCGATTTTAGTCAATTGCGTACTTTGCAATGGCAACTTTATCAAGCGGTACTTGGACAAGAGCCGATTTTAAAAGCCCCGCAAATGCTCAATATGAAATGGCGTATTTATCTATTTTTAAATCGTTATTTTGAAAAAAAAATACCAAGCGATCATGCCTTATATGGATTATTTCAACGGGTACGACAGCATAGTGATGCCATCGAAAATGCTTTACAACGCAGTTTAAAACAACAAAATCTGCTGTATTGGATTGCTGACCAGACTTCACGCTTATTTGCCAATTACATCGTCTATCGTGGGCAGTGCGTACAGAGCTGTGAACAGCTTTACGACTTGAGTCATAGTGGCGCAGTGCAATGTCGTTGTCGACAAAATTGGCTACATCGTTGGGGCAATGATCAAGAAATTCTGGTGCAGAAATGGCTACGCAATCCTGAAAAATCAGGACAGAAAAATCCTGAAAACGCCCAAGCCGAAGCAGTGAATTATCAAGTTCAACAAGCCCAACAGCTGGAACAGTGGCAACGCTTTATTTGGCATGAGGAATTTGCCGAAGATTTCCAGCAGATCGAAAGCATTGATCAGGCATTTTGGCAGACTTTAACAGGTGAATTTGCCGACCAAGCGATTCGCCGTTTGCCATCGCAGATTTATATTTTTACTTTGTTGGAATTGCCACCGTCACCACTGAATTTTTTAAGACGATTGGCGCAGTACACGCAAATTAAAATTTATCATTATGCGCCGTCGCAAGAGTATTGGGCGGATAGCGTCGATCCGTACTGGAAAGCCAAGTATGAGCTGAAATATCCAAATGCCGCAGTGTATTACGAATCTCGTCATCCGCTACTGACAAGGCTCGGCAAGCAAGCCCGTGATATTGGCGCATTGCTGAGTCAGCTAGCAGGCGGTGAAGAGGGCGATTGGCAAGATCACTTTGTCGAGATTGAACCACAGCATTTACTCTCGAAAATTCAATCAGATATTTTGCATTTACGTGAGCCTGTGGCGGACAGTTATGCTTTAGCAGAGGATGATCGTTCGATTCAGATTCACGTCTGTCATTCCACTATGCGTCAGCTCGAAGTGCTGAAAGATCAACTGACACAATGGCTCAGTGCGGATCCAGCGCAGAAGCGTCAGCCCAGTGATATTGTGGTGTTGGTACCGAATCTATCTGAAATCGAAACGCAAATTCGCACCGTATTTCATTCAACACATCACGTAAATCTTTCAAACAATCCCACAATAAAAAATGATGCTCTAATTCCTGCGCCAATGCTTCCTGTGAAAATCGCAGGTGTGCCGATTCAAGATGCTTTGCAACTGTGGCAATCGATCACTTTGCGCTACAAGCTCTTGCATCAGCGCTTTAGCCTCGAATATTTTGCCGATTGGCTGAGTTTGCCTGCGACTTTACAACGCTTTGCCCTGACTTTTGAGCAAGTCCAACGCATGTTGGAACTGCTTGAATTGGCAGGATTCAAGCGAGGTTTTGATCAGGCGCATCTTGCACAAAGCCTTGCGCCACATGATCAAGATTTTCGCTTTAGTTTTCGCTATGCACTGAATCGGCTGGCATTGGGGATTGCCATGCCTGAACATGCGTTGTTTGATGAGATTTTAAGTTTGGAATCCGTACAAACCGCTGATTTTGAATTAATCGGTAAACTGATAGAAATTCATCATGATTTAGATAGCCATCGAGATTGGCTGACACCGCAAGCGATTGATCAGCAGCAAACTTTGGCTGAATCTGTTGCTTTACTAGATGCCGATATTGCTGACTTTGAAATTTGTACAGGGTGGCGTTATGTGCACGATGCTTTGCATCAATTTAAGCGCATTATTGAGGTTACGGATTCGCAAGCGGTGCGGTTGCCTCTGCCATTTGTGTTAGATGAGATTGAATCGACGCTATCGCACAAAGTTTCGCAAACTGAGCCAACTGGACATATTACCTTTGCGCAGATTGGACAGCTTCGTCCACTGCCATATCAGCTCGTGGTGTGTCTGAATATGGATTCGGGCACATTCCCAAATCGTGATGCGCATATTCCATTTGATTTGATGGAACTTTTGCAGGCTGAGCTTGGCGATCGCTCACGGCTTGAGGATGATCAAGGGGCATTTTTGGATGCCTTGTTGCAGGCACAAGATCAATTTTGGCTCTTTTATAATGGCTTCGATGTACAAGATGCTGAGGTACGTGATCCGTCGAGTATCGTGCAGGAGTTGGTACAACATCTAGATTTCATCGTTAAAAAAGAACAAGACGACTCAAATCAATTTATTGATGAATCAGGCTTAGCGATTCCACATCATTTATCTTCGATCTATAACGTACATCCATTACAACCTTTTGATCCAAAAGGCTTTACTGATGCAAAAGTTCAGCGTTATCGCTCGCAGTGGTGGCAAGTTGCACAGCAGATTCAACAGCCGTCGGAGCAACAATTCTTTTGGTTAGATCAGCCACCCGTCGAAGCCATTCAAGATGTACAAATCATGGATGCCTCGCAGTGGATCAAAGACTTGTCGCATCCTGCACAGCATTTCTTGCGTCACGCAGGCATTGCCAATGTGGGTAGTATTGATGCCTTTGAAAGTTTTGAACCATTACAATTGGGCGGTTTGCAAAAATACTCAGTACGAGACTATTTACAGCAGTGCTTTTTAGAAAATAACAAATTAGAGAGTGATGCAGTTTTATCGACTGAATCCACCGATTTATTGTTATTACAAGACAAAATGCCGATTGGCAAAATGCAAAATGCCACATGGCAACAGGCGCAGAGTGAACTCGATCAAGTGCTGGAACGGCTCAATGATTTGGGGGGGCAAGTCACGCCATTAACCACCAAAACCATGCGTCTAGATGAACAGCTACAGCTCAATATCCAAATTCCAAGTGATGAATCAGACACGAATTGGGTTAGCCTGACTGCGTCAAGTTGTCATGGCGCACGTGCGCTGTCGATTTGGTTGCAATATCTTTTATGGCGTGCCTATGACGATCAAGCCGATGAATTGCAAAGGATCGCATTATTTAAAAATATGACATTAATTTTCTCAGAACTTAGCCAAGAAAAAGCGCAGGAATATCTACAGGATTGGCGTAAAGTCTGGACTTTGCAACAAAACCAAGCCTTTGCCTTGCCACCTGCGATCTTTGCTCAAGTCGGTGACAAGCAGTTGAAGTTTGATTTTGATGATGATGGCGTGGAATATGTCGTCAATTTTAAAGAGATTGAAAAGCGTTGGTTGGGACAAAACTATTATCACTCAGATTTTGAAAATGCCTACAGCGATCAGGGTTCTTCGTTATCGGCTGATTGGGCGTTGGTGATTGCACCTGATGAAGCTGCAAAACTGCTCAATCAACACACCGAGCAATATGCCGTGCGCTTATATCAGCCGATGTTTAAGCATCTACAACTGATCAAGGCATAGGAACGATCACGTATGACTTCAAATATGAAAGCCACTGTGCACTATCAAGATCAACCGCTGAAGCATTTAACACTCAGTGGTCTGCATCTGATCGAAGCCTCGGCAGGGACAGGCAAGACGTGGACGTTATCAAGCCTGATGGTGCGTATCTTGGTGGAGAGGTATTTGCCTCGCCAAGTGATCGCTACCACCTTTACTCGGGCGGCAGCAGCGGAGCTAAAATCTCGGATTCGTAAACGTCTGCAAGAAATCTACAGCCATGCCAAAGTATGGCAGTCGTTTAATACAGAAGAACAAATCGCACAGGCAGAAATGTCGCTTAGTGACCCTTTGGCGCAAATTATTTTTAAGCAGTTTAAAATTGAAAATTCCAGTAAAAACGATCCGCTAGATGATGAAAACACAACGCATAATTTTGTCTATTTAGCCAATCGCTTAAAGTTAGTAATTGATAGCTTAGATGAGCTATTTGTCGGTACGATTGACAGTTTTATTCAAAAGACGTTGCGTGAATTTGCCTTTGATAGTGGTGAAGTACAAATACGGCAAATTGCTGAAAATGAAAAACAATATCCCTATCAACTGGTGCATGACGAGCTACGTGCATGGCTACAACAGCAGCCACAAGAGTTGGTCGATGTGTTACTAGTGAGTGGTAAACTCGGTTCGGTAGATCATTATCTCAGCACTATTCATAACACCTTGAGTTTTAACCAAGCCAAGTTGCAAGTGGTCGATGAACCGCAGGTTGATTTGGCAAGTTTTCAGCCCTATGTCGCTGAGGTGATTGAACAGTTTAATTATGAGAATATGGCAGCGTTACGACCATATTTTGATTTAAAAGGTGAGTATTATGCCTTTGTCAGTAAACAGTCATTTCGCAATGATAAATTTCATCATATTTTTGCTGATGTCGTATCCAAAGCCATTCAACAACTCGATAAAAATTATCCATTAAGCTATTTTCAAGCTTCGGCACAAAGTGCATTTCGGCAGATTTATCAAGTTTTTTTAGACTCTAAAGGACAAATGCGGGAAAGCATTTTTTCAAAAAAATGTCCTGAAGATGTTGCCCAAAAATTTTATCAAAATCCATTGATTCAAGCCTTATTTGCGCTTTGTCAGCAGAGCCAAAAAATCAATCACGATCTCGCACAGCTCGATTTATATGTGCATTATCACCTTACCGTGCAAGTCAAACAAAAACTGCCGCATTTGCTGTATCAATCAGGTGAAACCACCTTTAGCCAACAAACTCGTAGCCTCAGTGATGCACTGACAGGTGAACGTGGCAAAGTTTTGGCAGAAGCGATTCAGCAACGCTATCCGATCATTTTGGTCGATGAATTCCAAGACACCAACCAAGAACAAGACAATATGTTGCAAGCGGTGTGGCGTGATTCTGCACGTTATACACAAGGTTGTTTTATTGCGGTGGGTGATCCGAAACAGGCGATTTATGGCTTTCGTGGTGGGGATGTGCTGACCTATCTCAACGCCTTTAATGATATTGCTTCGAAGCAGGGCAGCTTCTACCGCTTACAGCACAATTTTCGTTCCACGCCACGCTTGGTTGAAGCGGTTGATGCGCTATTTCAACGGCAAATGCAGTTTGGTGAGAACATTGATTATTACCCTGCACAGGCAGGCAAAGATGGCGCAAGCTATTTGGTGGAACATGGCAAGCCCGATTTGCAACCACTACGCTTTGTCGAGTTGGAAAAAGATGCCAATGAAGCCTATTTGATTGCGCATAAAATCCGTGAATTGTTGATTTATGCGCAAGAAGATAAACTTTTTCTACAAGATGATGATGCAAAAATTAAAATTGAAGCCAGTGATATTGCGGTGCTTGCCAATAGTCATCATCAACTCAGTGAAGTGCAAAAACAGTTAGAAAAACTTGGCATTGATGTCAACCGCACTGCACAGCGCAGTGTCTTTGAAAGTACCGCTGCGAAAGATGTGGCGGCGATACTGGTGGCGATCGAGCGCCCTGAACGAGATGCGGTACTGAAACGTGCGTTACTGACGCCGTTGATCGGTTTAAAGGCGTCAGATTTTCAGCGATTTTCTACTGATGCCGATGCTTTAAGTCTACACATGCAACAGTTCCGCCAAGCAAGACAATTGTGGCTCAGCAAAGGCTTTTTGCTGGCATGGCAATATTTGGCGACGCAGTATCAGTTTTGGCAAAATCTTGCGCAGAATATGGGCTTGGATGCCGAGCGAAGTATCGTTAATACACGGCATGTTATTGAACTGATTAGCCAGCAATCGGGTCACCAATCACATGGTCTACAGCATGTGTTGCATTGGTATCAACTACAACTTGGTTCGCCTGCACAGCGAGAATGGGAGCTTGAGCGCAAGCTGAGTAGCGAGTCAGGTGTGCATCTGATGACCATTCACAAGTCCAAAGGTTTGGAGTTTAAAATCGTTTTTGTGATGAAAGCCAGTCAAACCATTGACCTCTCTAAACAAAAATTAGCGTTTTATCAGTCGGATAAAGACAGTGCAAACGCTGAAAAAGATAGCAAAGCGCAAGAGCGGATTATTGCCATTTCTGAAGCAGCGATTGCGGATAATGACGAAGCACAACAAGCCAATATTGATAAATTCTGTGCGGAAAATCATCGGTTGTGGTATGTGGCGATTACCCGTGCTAGTTATCGGCTCTATGCCTATTTTCCTGTAGTGACCAAGCCGAAAAAATATAAGGGCGGAATCAAGTTTTGGCTCGATGCGCAAGCAGATGCATTTGAGCATGAGAGCTTAAAAGAAGAAAATTTTCAGATTCCACAAGCCATCATGGATCAGCGCTATGTGCCAAGCAAGCACCAAGTACAGACCTTAAATGCGATGGATTATCCAACACAGCGTTTTTATCCGCAGACTCGCACCAGTTTTAGTGCAATTGCTGTGCATCAACAGGGCAGTCATGGGCAATTGCTCGATCAAATCGCAGATAACACCTTACAAATAATGCCTGCAGAAGATGAAGTTGCGCTCGAAAGTTCAGTCATTTTTACGGAAGAAATTTCGACAATTGCACCGATGCAAGCAAGTGAGTTAACCCAACTCGATTGGATTCGCAGACATTTTCCAAAAGGGACCAATGCTGGAAATTGCTTACATGAATTGTTTGAAGTGATTGATTTTCAAAATGATCAATATTGGACAAAACAACTGCATTCCAAGATGAAACAATACGGTTTGTGGTCTACGTTGTGCGATGCTTATGCCAAAGATTTCCCAGAATCTGATGTTGAAGAAATGAAAGCATGGCTGAAAAATGCACTACACCTGTGGATAACACAAGTGTTGTCCACACCACTGCATGATGGTCTGACACTTGCTCAATTACAGCGTGGCAATCGTAGCCATGAGTTTCCATTTTATCTCGCATTGGCAGATCGGCGTTTTGATACGGATCGCATTCATCAACTCTTTGCAAAGCATGGTTTAGAGTTGCCAGAATTCGATCATGCCGATACAGCACGTTATCTGAATGGTTCAATCGATTTGGTGTATTTCGATGGTGTGAAATACCACATTGCTGATTTTAAAAGTAATTTCTTAGGCGAATATATGCAAGATTATGATCATGCGCAGATCAGTGAGAATATGCGTCATTCCAGTTATTGGCTTCAAGCATCGCTATATCTTGTCGCATTGCATCGCTATTTATCGACACATCTAGCGGATTATCAGCCTGACACTCATCTTGGCTCGGCGAATTACTTATATCTTCGAGGGATGCAAACCAAGCAATTTTCAAGTAATTCACAAAAAACCTATGGTGTACTGAATTGGCAAGCGGGTTTAGATTTAATTTTTGAGTTAGATCAGATACTAGGTGGCAATGTTGTAAATAATGATGCTGTGGATAACTTTGTGTAAAACCCTGTGCAAAACGATGTATAAGTGGGGATTTGAGCTTTCATTGTAGAGAAATATTAACTTGTGGATAAAGTTGTGAACAATCAAGTGGATAACTCTGTTGATAGCTTTGTTGATAAGTATGTAGATAAATACGTGAATAACTATGCAGATAAGCAGATTTCAAATAAGGATAATTCAGTGATAAATCAAAGCCTAAGCCAAAATTTAGATGATACAAATACTCCGACATGGGCGACATTGTGGAGTGGCTATTTACCTCAAATCAATACACAAAACCATTATTTAAATAAAGAAAATCAATCGCTTGTGCAAAATTATTTGCTTGCTTTAAGTGAAGCTTTAGAGCGAGGCGATAGCTGTATTGCACTGACTGAAAAACCGCAAAATATCACCGACTTTTTATTAGATGTCAGCGAATATCAAACGCAAACCTTATCTACTGTAAAGCAATTAAAACCGATGTTTTGGGACAGTGGACGATTGTATTTGCAACGCTATTGGGCGTATGAGCAGAGGCTGGCACAGCGCATTGCAAGCTTATTGTCAGAGCAAGTACAGCAAGTAGATTTAGCACCATATCTCAGTCTATTTGAAGATATTTACCAACAGCAGGCACTCGCTCAGGGCATCAATTCTGCATTCAGCTTAATCACGGGTGGACCAGGCACAGGTAAAACGTTTGTATTGACGCATATCGTTGCAGTGTTGAAAGAATTCTATCCTGACATGCGAATCGCCATGGTTGCCCCGACTGGAAAGGCGGCACAGCGTATGCAAGAGGCTTTGCAAAAGGCTTTTCAAAATCCGAAACTGCTAGATGCGGGTTTGTATCATCCTGATTTTGTACACCAACAGACACAGACCATTCATCGCCTACTCGGTATTGGTGAGCGAGGTGTGCCACGTTTTGATGGATCACGTCCGCTTGGCTATGATGTGATTGTGGTCGATGAGGCTTCGATGCTAGATTTACATTTGGCGAAGCTTTTGTTTGATGCAATCCAAGCACCGACTCGAGTGATTTTATTGGGTGATGCCAATCAGCTGAGTTCGGTCGATGTGGGTTATGTATTGGCAGACTTTCAGCAAGTCCCTGCATTGCAACAGTGCCATGTGCAATTGAAGCATAGTCGCCGTTTTGTCGATGATGCCAAAATTGGACAATTTGCCAAGTTGATCTATGCCACGGATCGACCGAGTTATGCAGATTTTCTAGAAAATACTCAACCGCAGATGCTTCAAATCGGTGATGAGATTCCAAAATTAGAACAGGTCAATGTCGATTGGTTGGGCTTTTATCCACTGGAGCAATCTGAAAATACACCACTCAGCACATCCACATTGATTGCGATTTACCGACAGTTGGCACTTGGCTATCAGGCATATTTTTCGATTTTAAAAGATTATCTTGAAGCTAAAGTGAGTCATCAACAGGTTGCGCAAACTTTTGATCAGTATCGAATTTTAGTGGCGATGCGTCATGGTGCGCTTGGCTTGGCACAGATTAACCTTGCCATGACTCAACATCTCAAACATGCCTTAAATCTAGTGCAAGACAGCGAATGGTTTGTCGGTCGTTCGGTCATGGTGAGCAGTAATGATTATCAACTTGGTGTATCCAATGGTGATATCGGGATTTGTCTACCTCACCCTGATAAGCGTGAACAACTCGAAGTGTATTTCCCAAGTCAAGATAAATGGATCGCCGTAGCGAGATTACCGCAAAGTATCCAAACCGCCTTTGCATTGACCATTCACAAATCTCAAGGCTCAGAGTTTGATCATGTCGCAGTAGTGCTCGATCAATCAGCACAGCGATTGATGGGTAAAGAACTGCTTTATACAGCGATCACACGAGCGAAAAAGATGGTGAGTGTATTCAGTTCAATTGAAATGCTTGAACATAGTCTATCTGTGCGTACACAGCGACAAAGTGGCTTGAGCCAGCAGATCATTCGTGCGTTAACCACCGACATTGTGTAAATATTGTGAACTATTGTAAGTAAATGCTTACATTGATCAGGGTGATTCTCCACTAGTTGAAAGTGATCACTTTTGCGATGATGGTTTCACAGCTTAGTTATGGATGATTAAGCGTACCGCACTAAATAATATAAACGGTCGAGAGACTTTGCGGACTTACAGTGACGTAAGTGAAACTCTATCTCAGCAGAGATTGCAGTACCTTAAGCCTTATAGTTTTGGGAGAGACTATAGGGCTTTTATTTTGCCTGAAATAGATCATTGGTTCAACGTCATCCAAAACCTTAGCAACACTTTATTTGCATCAAATTGCGTAAAATTAATCAAAAATATTGACCAATTACGACAAATGTTAAAAATTTGTCACATGACATAAAAAGTAAAATAATGACAAATTTTGCAAAATTAAAAAATTCTAAATTATTGAAATTATTGAATATTATGTATTTTTTGTGAGCAATTGCTTACAACTAATGTCTAATATTTCTTATGTTCCTGCAAAGCATTATTTGACAAAATGCGTCTATCAAATCGATTTATCAAAACTTAATTGGTTTTTTAAGAACACAGGGGTGTATTATAACAAAAAGAGATGAATCGAAGCAGGTCTTAGGGATGAGATGAAAAAATAATAATAAAATAATGTTGTTAGCCTAAACAATAACGCCGATTCCGAAAGGGGTCGGCGTTATTGTTTTTGCATGGTAAAATATGTTGGAAAATTACCACAATGTTTTTGCAAAGAAAGCCGAATTACATTAGAATATCGCACTTGCTGTAGTGATGCACGGCATAGGTGTTTTTGATGAATCGTTTCAACTCATCTGAACTACTTGAAATATCGCTAATAGAACTTTTAAGCATCTCGGAGATACATGATGGCTTTAACAAACCAAGATCGCGCAGAAATCATCGCAAAATTTGCACGTGCTGAAAATGACACTGGTTCGCCAGAAGTGCAAGTTGCATTGTTAACTGCTCAAATCAACGATTTACAAGGTCACTTTAAATCACACAAACACGACCATCACAGCCGTCGTGGTTTGATTCGTAAAGTAAACCAACGTCGTAAATTGCTTGACTATCTAAATGGTAAAGATCATGCACGTTATGTTGCATTGATCGGTGAGCTAGGTCTTCGTCGTTAAGCTGTTGCTTAGTAAGACGAATAGACTGGTATAAATTGAAGGGGCGATAAGCCTCTTCTTTTGTTTGTCGTGAAAGGTTTTGTTCGGGTTTTTATCTGATCAAAAATCGTATAAGCTTGAGCCACAAATGAAAATTTGTATCTTGAGCGAAAAAAAGAGAGTCGATTAGTCGGCTTTCATTGTATGAAGTAAATTGGTTTTAATGGTCGAAAACAGCTTCTAAGCTTTGCCATGGCATTTCATTCAGTATTTCGAGATTTATATCGTGTGTTACCGCGATAAAAATAGAAATAAAAAAGATTGATGCAATGCCAAACCTTAGGGGCTTTCTACCAAAGATAAAACCAGTATTCGGGAAGATCGAAAAAGTTGCCAAGATAGGTTGCTTTTCGAAGTCCCCATTAAACAATTAGGAAAAAATAAAACATGTCTATGTTTAATCTTGTTCGTAAAGAATTCCAATATGGTCAGCACACTGTTGTTTTAGAAACAGGTCGTGTTGCACGTCAAGCGAACTCTGTGCTTGTCACCATGGGTGGCGTCAGTGTACTTGTTGCAGTGGTTGCACAGCCAACAGCGAAGGCAGGTCAAGACTTCTTTCCACTCACTGTAAACTACCAAGAGAAGCAATATGCTGCGGGTCGTATCCCAGGTGGTTATGGTAAGCGTGAAGGTCGTGCATCTGAAGCAGAAACGTTGATTTCTCGTTTGATCGACCGTCCAATCCGCCCATTGTTCCCAGAAGGTTACTTCAACGAAGTGCAAGTCACCGCTTCTGTGGTGTCTTCTGACAAGACGATGGATGCTGATATTGCAGCGATGCTTGGTACATCTGCGGCACTTGCGATTGCAGGTACACCGTTCCGTGGTCCAATCGGTGCGGCACGTGTTGGTTTAATCAACGGCGAATATATTCTGAACCCAAGCCATGCGCAAATGGCTGAATCTGCACTTGATCTAGTCGTTGCGGGTACAGAAACTGCGGTATTGATGGTTGAATCTGAAGCAAAAGAACTTTCAGAAGATCAAATGCTTGGTGCAGTATTGTTCGGTCATGATGAGCAACAAATTGCTATTAAAGCCATTCAAGAATTTGCAAAAGCAGCGGGTGCAACTGAGTCTACGTGGACTGCACCAGAGAAAAATGAAGACCTTCGTGCAAAACTCAAAGATGCTTTCGAAGCAAAAATCTCTGAAGCATACACCATTGCAGTGAAACAAGATCGCTATGCAGCACTTGATGCGCTTCAAGCGGAAGCAGTTGCGCAGTTCGTGCCTGCTGAAGATGAAACAGGCATTGCAGATGATTTGAATGAGTTATTCGAAGACCTCAAATACCGTACCGTACGTGACAACATCTTGTCAGGTAAAGCACGTATCGACGGTCGTGATACCAAGACTGTTCGTCAGCTAGACGTACAAGTTGGCGTATTGGGTCGTACACACGGTTCTGCATTGTTTACACGTGGTGAAACTCAGGCACTTGTGACTGCGACTTTGGGTAATACTCGTGATGCCTTGATGGTTGATACGCTTGCTGGTACAAAAACTGACAACTTCATGTTGCACTACAACTTCCCTGCATACTCAGTCGGTGAAACTGGTCGTGAAACAGGTCCAAAACGCCGTGAAATCGGTCATGGTCGTCTAGCACGTCGTGGTGTGCAAGCAGTTCTTCCTGCGGCAGATCGCTTTCCATATGTACTTCGTATCGTGTCTGATATTACTGAATCTAATGGTTCATCTTCAATGGCATCTGTATGTGGTGCATCGCTTGCATTGATGGATGCAGGTGTACCTTTGAAAGCGCCAGTCGCAGGTATTGCAATGGGTCTAGTCAAAGAAGGTGAGCGTTTCGCAGTTCTTTCTGACATCTTGGGTGATGAAGATCATCTTGGCGATATGGACTTTAAAGTTGCAGGTTCAGCCAACGGTATTACCGCACTTCAAATGGACATCAAGATCGAAGGCATCACTGAAGAAATCATGGAAGTGGCATTGAACCAAGCTTATGCTGGTCGTATCCACATCTTGAACGAAATGAACAAAGTGATCTCACGTGCTCGCCCTGAAATCAACATGTTTGCTCCGACTTTCCAAGTGATTAACATCAACCCTGATAAGATCCGTGACGTGATCGGTAAAGGTGGTGCGACTATTCGTTCAATCACTGAAGAAACGGGTGCAGCGATCGATATCGAAGACAACGGTACTGTACGTGTATTCGGTGAATCAAAAGCGTCTGCAAGTGCAGCGGTTGCCAAAATCCAAGCACTCACTGCTGAGATCGAACCAGGTACAATCTATACAGGTAAAGTGATTCGTATCGTTGAATTTGGTGCGTTCGTGAATATCATGCCAGGTACAGACGGTTTGCTTCATATCTCACAAATTTCGAACGAGCGTGTAGCCAATGTCTCTGATGTCCTCAGCGAAGGTCAAATCTTGCAAGTCCAAGTACAAGATGTCGACAACCGTGGTCGTATCAAATTGACTATGAAAGACATCCCACAAAAGCAAGCTACACCAACTGAAGCGTAATTGCTCAGTATTCAATTATTTTAAATTGAGCAAATTTGCTTAACAGAAAGTCCTCACTTCGGTGAGGATTTTTTTATAGGGAACATTGATGTGAAGTTGAGTTAGTCTATCTATGCTGATTAAATGCACTAACTTTGATATTTCTTCTGTTTGAACCCATTTTTAAAATTAGAGAATCCATGCAAACCTATTATTTTTATCATCATGCCACGGAACACAGCGTGATTTTGGCAGCGCAAAGTTGTGCTGAGCATGAGCTTTTATTTAAATGGGGGGACTGTCTACGCAGTGAAGTCATTCATCAAAAAAAACAATGGCGACAACAAGTACATGCGCAGACCGATATTTGTATTAATGAGTTTCACCTACAAAATATTCTCAATATCGAGCATCCCTGTGTCTTTGATCTAGTCGGCGATTGATATTCATTTTAATGCGATTGCCAATCAAACCAACGAGAACATGCGCATCCTCGCCATTATTACTGCAGTGTTTGCACCGTTGACCTTGCTGACAGGTATATATGGCATGAACTTTGAAGTTTTGCCTGGGTCAAAGTCGCCACAAGGCTTTTGGATGATGATGGCAGTGATGATCATCATCACAGTGGCATTGTTGTATTACTTCTATCGTCAGCATTTAGTGGGGCGTGGGGAAAAGAGTGTGATTGATCTTTTGGCAGATCAACATCGTCAGCGTTCGATCAATCTGACATGGCTTTTGGGCTACGAGCCGATTAAGCAAACCATCAGAGAAGTGGAAAAAGTGGTGAAAAGATAAGCAGGAGTTTAAGTGTAATTTTCGGCGGGGAATCAAACCAATATGTCAGTTTGGTCAATTGATTTTATAAATTAAACACAAAAAATGATCACTAAAATCGATTTATATTAAAAATTAATAAGCATATGAATTAATAATATAAGTAGCAAAAACAAGTAATTATATTAAAAAAATTGCCTTTATCACTCTAAATCCAAGTGTTTTGATCAGAATACTTGGCATAAAAAATGAGTGTGTCAAATTGTAAGCACTGTGTTTATAATGTCAAAAGCATAGTTTTTTTATGGGTTTCTTGTGAAAGATATGCAACTAAAGAACAACCAAAAATTGGTGCGAGAGATTGGCATCATTTTGGTCGTAAAAGTCTTTTTTCTGATGCTGATTAAATCAATTTGGTTTGAAGCACCGACCATTCCCAAAGGTATAGATAGCCAAGTTGCAACGCATATCGCAGGGTCATCCCCTGCACAACAGGAGTCATCTCGATGATCTCAGAAACAGTAGTTGATTTATCGCGGTTTCAGTTTGCCATGACCGCCATGTATCATTTTTTATTTGTGCCATTAACACTGGGGTTGGCATTTATTTTGGCCATTATGGAGACGACCTATGTCGTTTCGGGCAAAGAAATTTATAAGGACATGACCAAATTCTGGGGAAAATTATTTGGGATTAACTTTGCACTGGGTGTGACTACAGGTCTGACCATGGAATTCCAGTTTGGTACCAACTGGGCATATTACTCACATTATGTCGGTGATATTTTTGGTGCACCCTTAGCAATTGAAGGTTTGATGGCATTTTTCTTGGAATCGACCTTCATTGGTTTGTTCTTTTTTGGCTGGGATCGTTTGACCAAGTTTCAACATTTGGCAGTGACTTGGCTGGTGGCAATCGGCTCAAATATGTCTGCACTGTGGATTTTGATTGCCAATGGTTGGATGCAAAATCCAGTCGGCGCGGCGTTCAACTTCGAAACCATGCGCATGGAGTTGGTTGATTTTGGTGCTTTAATTTTCAATCCAGTAGCACAAGTAAAATTCGTACATACCGTATCTGCGGGTTATGTTACTGGTGCAATCTTCGTCTTGGCAATTTCAAGTTATTATATGCTGAAAAAGCGCGATTTACCTTTTGCCCGTCGTTCATTTGCGATTGCGGCGATTTTTGGCTTGGCATCAACCTTGTCGGTGATTTTACTTGGTGATGAGTCAGGTTATGAGCTAGGTGATGTGCAAAAAACCAAATTGGCAGCTATCGAGGCAGAGTGGGATACTCATCCTGCGCCGGCAAGTTTTACTTTGTTTGGTATTCCTAATCAGGAAGAAATGCGCACCGATTATGCAGTAAAAATTCCCTATGCGCTCGGCTTGATTGCAACCCGTTCGACTACTGAGCAAGTAATTGGGATTAAGGATTTGATGGCGCAACACGAGGTACGTATTCGTAATGGTATGACTGCATATGCAGAGCTTGAGCAACTGCGTGCAGGTGATCGTTCACCTGAGTTAATGGCGTCATTTGCGCAAAATCAAAAAGACCTTGGTTATGGATTATTGCTGAAAAAATATGCGCCGAATGTGACGGATGCGACTGAAACACATATTCAATCTGCTGTGAAAGATACGATTCCTCATGTCCCAAGTTTGTTTTGGTCTTTTCGTGCAATGGTGGCGTCTGGCTTTTTGATGTTATTGCTATTTGCTGTGTCTACTTGGGCAGTATTTCGTCGTAATGCGGATCAAAAAAAATGGTTATTAAAGTTTGCACTTTTGGCATTACCGTTACCGTGGATTGCAGCTCAGACAGGCTGGTATGTCGCCGAGCATGGACGGCAACCATGGTCAATTGGTGAAATTTTACCGACGCACCTTTCTGCATCGAGTGTAAGCACTGGAGATGTGTGGGGTTCTATTTTGGCATTGGCGGCGTTCTATACGGTGCTATTGATTATTGAAATGTATTTGATGATTAAGTTTGCCAAACTTGGACCGAGTTCTTTGCATACTGGTCGTTATCACTTCGAAAAACTCGAAGCACAAGCGAAAGCACAGGAGGCTCAGTCATGATTGAATATGAAATCTTAAAAATCATTTGGTGGGTCTTAGTTGGCGTGTTGCTCATTGGGTTCGCACTTACCGACGGCTTTGATATGGGTTCTATGGCGGTAATGCCATTTGTCGCCAAAAATGACCAAGAACGTCGTGCTGCGATCAATACCATTGCGCCGCATTGGGATGGTAATCAGGTTTGGTTTATTACTGCCGGAGGGGCGTTATTTGCAGCATGGCCAATGGTCTATGCTGTAGCATTCTCAGGGCTGTATTGGGCGTTATTATTGGTTTTATTTGCGTTGTTTTTACGACCTGTGGGTTTTGATTATCGCTCTAAACTTGAAAACACCAAATGGCGTAATGCTTGGGATTGGGCGTTGTGTATTGGTGGTGCAGTACCTGCATTGGTTTTTGGTGTAGCGTTTGGCAACTTGTTTTTAGGCTTACCATTTGAGATGGATAGTACTTTGCGTTCACAATATACAGGCAGCTTCTTTGCATTACTCAACCCGTTTGCCTTACTCGCGGGTGTGGTGAGTTTAAGTATGCTATGTGCGCATGGTAGTACGTGGTTAATGATGCGTACCGATGGCGCATTACATCAGCGTTCACAAAAATCAGCCTTGCTCAGTGGTGTAGTGTATTTGTTTGCATTTATTTTGGCAGGCACTTGGTTGTATCTTGGTGGAATCGAAGGCTACAGCTATGCACAGCCTGTTGATGTGAATAGTGCGTTGAATCCTTTAGCAAAAGAAGTGGTGACCAATGCCAACCATGGTTGGTTAAATAATTATACGGCTTATCCAATCACGATGTTGGCACCGATTGTCGGGGTATTTGGTGGTTTGCTGTTGATTATTGCTGCAAAAGCCAATAAAGCGGCGCTGAGTTTCATTGGCTCAAGTTTGGCAATTGTTGGTACGATTTTGACCGCTGGCTTTGCTTTATTCCCATTTCTATTGCCATCTAGTTTGAACCCAGCATCAAGCCTCACGATGTGGGATGCGGTGTCTAGCCATATGACTTTGGGCGTGATGTTTGTGGCGGCGTGTATTTTTGTACCGATTATTTTGTGCTACACCTTGTGGTCATACTACAAAATGTGGGGCAAAATTACCAATCAACATATCGAAGCAAACTCGCATAGTTTATATTAATCAGTCATCACGGAGCATAAAATTATGTGGTATTTTGCATGGATTTTAGGTGTGTTAATGGCGTGTTTTGCAGGTGTGCTTGCGGCGCTGTATATGGAAAATAATCAAGATCTTGACGAAGAGTAATAGATATGGGTGAAGTGGCTACTGAGCAAAAAAAACCAGGACAAAGGTTGCTCACCATTATTTCTTTTCTGTTAGCCATGCCATTGGCTGCAATGTTGTTACTTCATCCTGCATTAATGCTTGATGATCAAGGGCACTATAGTCATAGTGCCATTATGTTGATCATGATCGGTATATCAGGTGGGTTTATCTACGGTGTGGGATTTATTCCAAGATTTTGGTTATGGAAATGGTTGTTTCACCCTATAGTATCTTTTCCTTTGATGCTATGGGGTTATTATACTTGGTTATTTACTTGATCACTGATTAAGTATCACGGAAATTTCTGTATCGGTGAACCACCTAAAGCTTGCATCAATGTCACATAGGTCGTGTATTGATTGTAGCGCGTTTGCGCCAAAGATACTTCTGCACTACGGACAGACTCTTGTGCATCTAAGACATTCTTCAAGGCAATTGCACCATTGCGATAACGGACTTCATTCAGGCGAGCACTTTTTTGTGCAAGTTCTAAATTTTTCTGTTGATCGCTAAGTTGGGCATTGGCTTCGATACGACCTGAGAGTGCATTTTCTACATCAGCAAAAGCTTGATACAAAGTCTGACGGTAGCTAATGATCGCAGACTCATAGTCCAGTTCGCTGATTGCAATGTCTTTTTTCATATCGTTATATTGCAAAAATGGCAAACTTAAACTTGCACCCAGTGCTAACACAGGATTTTGCAAAAGCTCTGTCAGAGAAGTGCTACTTGTACCAAGCGAGCCAGTCAGACTAATCGACGGATAATAGCTCGCTTTAGTCGCATCTTTAGTTGCAAGAGTTTTGCGTAGGCGAAGCTCTGCGGCTTGTAAGTCAGGACGACGTGCGATCAATGTTGCAGGAAGCCCTGCATCAATATTTGGCAAACTGGACTGCGGTAGCTTTTTAGGAATGTCGATGTTGAGCTGTTGCACAGGCTGATGAAGTAATACAGCCAGTGCAGTTTTCGCCTCAACGATTTGCTGGCGTAGTTGGCTGAGCGTGGCTTTTTGACTTTGTATAGATTGCTCCGCTTCGGTGAGCTCAATGCCTGATACTGCACCTGCACGATATTGTACTTTGACGAGATCAAATAGTTTGTTACTGGTCGCTAGACTTTGTTCGGCAGCGGTCATACGCTCATTTAAATATGCGAGTTGCCAATACAGATCGCACGTTGTGGCAATTAGACTTTGTGCAGTCGATTGTAAATCTTGCTCGGTCGCTAGAGCTTCCCAACGCTGTGCTTGGGTTTGATTGGCAAGCTTGCCGAATAGATCAATTTCATAGCTGACGTTGCCACTTAACGATAGACCATTGGCACTGTCATTGCCTGAGTTTAAGTCAAAACTGTGTCCAGTAGACACGCTTGAACGGACGACACGTAGACCTTGCTGATTTGCGGTGAGATCAGCTTGTAAACGAGCTTGCTTGAGCGCAATACCTGCGACTGCAAGATCAGCGTTTTTGGCAATCACTTGATCCACTAGGGCATTCAACTGAGCATCATTAAACAACGTCCACCATTGGTCAGACCATTGTTCAGCATTCAATCCAGTGGAGGTATTTTGATATGCAAAACTTGTCGGCACAGTGGTATTCGGTGCTTGATATGGCGTTTTTACTGTTGCGACACAGCCAGTAAATAAAATAGGTAGAATGATCAATGCACTAAGCTTTGGGAGTGCTTTGATTTGGAAAGTGTTCAACATAGAATTCAACCTTATTTATTCACGAGCAAGTGCATTGACAGGGTCAAGCTGTGCGGCATTTTTTGCAGGGAGATAACCAAAGACAATCCCGATCATACTTGAGCAGACAAAGGCGGCGATCATTGAGGTACTTGAATATGCCATTTGGAATGAGTCGCCTGCGATTTTAGTAATGATCTGTCCAATGCCAAGCGCCATGAGGACACCCAAGATCCCACCCAAGATACAGACCAAAATCGCTTCGATGAGGAACTGCTGCAAAATATCGCCTTGTCGTGCACCAACTGCCATGCGTACACCGATCTCTTGAGTACGTTCAGTCACCGAAACCAGCATAATATTCATCACGCCAATACCGCCAACGATCAAGGAGATCACGGCAATGGACGACACGAGGAGCGTCATAGTTTGCGTGGTTTGTTCAATGGTTTCACGGATACTGTCAGAGTTCTGCGTAAAGACATCTTCTGCACCGTGACGTTGTACGATCAATTTTAAGATGGCATTTTCCGCCGCAGCACTGGAATATTCGTCTTTGACACGGACGATGATGCTACGGACATTGGATTGCCCCATAAAGCGACTGAGTACGGTCGAATACGGTAGGTAGACATTCAAGCTATCACTATTACCAAAGCTACTTTTTTCTTTGTCTAAAACGCCAATCACACGGCTTGGTACGCTACCAAGTAAGACGACTTGACCAATCGGATCAGTACCATCACTAAAGAATGTATCTTTGGTGTTTTGATCAATGATCACATCTTGGCTCATCTGCGTGGTACTACGTTCATCAAATGCCTGACCATTGGCAAAGGTTAAACCTTTGACATCGAAATAGCTTGCACCTACGCCATTGACCGTTGCAGAAGCTTCAGTTTCTTTAAAACGTGCAGTCACGGAGGTATTGACACTCGGACTCACTGCTTCTACATAGGGTTGTTCGGACAGTGCTGTTGCATCATCGGGAACGAGGGTTTTATTGGATGCCGTTCGAGAGTTATCACCGAATCCCCGACCTTGATAGACGGTAATGGTATTGGTGCCCAAACTGCTGATGTTTTCTAAAATTTGCTTTTGTGAGCCATTACCGAGGGCAACGACGGATACCACCGAAGCAATACCAATGATAATACCAAGCATGGTCAAGAATGTACGCATACGATGCGCATTCATGGCGATCAGTGCCATGCGAAAAGCTTCACCTAGACGATCTAAAAAAGAACGTAGCGGAGAAGATTTCTTTTTCTTTTCACGAACTAAGGTTTGACGTTCTGTAATCGGTTGTTCATCGTCTTGATAAGTTGGTTCATTCGGTTGATCGGAAATAATTTTTCCGTCACTAATTTCGATAATCCGAGTGGCGTTTTTCGCAACATTGATATCATGGGTGACTAAAATGACGGTGTGACCTTTGGCATTGAGCTCACGCAAAATACGCATCACTTCGAAGCCACTGTTCTTATCCAATGCGCCTGTTGGTTCATCGGCGAGGATCACATCACCGCCATTCATCAAGGCACGAGCGATCGACACACGTTGCTGTTGACCACCAGATAATTGGCTAGGACGATGATCAAGACGTTCACCGAGCCCAAGATCACCGAGAATCTTTGATGAGCGTTCGTGGCGTTCGGTGGGATTCACGCCAGAATAAACCGCAGGCACTTCGACGTTACCTGTTGCCGTCAAATCACCAAGTAGATGATAACGCTGAAAAATAAAACCAAAATATTCACGACGTAACTGTGCCAATTGATCAGGTTCAAGCTGACCAGTTTCTTGACCATTGACCTTATAGCTACCTGAGGTTGGCTTATCCAAGCAACCTAAGATATTCATCAAGGTAGATTTGCCTGAACCTGACTGACCAATGATCGCAACCAATTCGCCTGCATAGATTTTTAGATCAATGCTTTTAAGAATCTGTACCGAGGTTTCGCCTGCGGGAAATTCACGGATCAGATTGTTAACCTCAAGTAGAGGTTGTTGATTCTGACTCATGGATTACATTCTCATTGGACCACGGTTGTTGCGTTTTGCAGCGTCATTCGAAGTATCTGCGCTGTCTGAGATCACCACTTCATCGCCTTCTTTTAAGCCTTTGAGCACTTGAGCGGTGACACGGTTATTCAGTCCGACCAATACAGGGGTTGGCTTTGCAGTACCGTCAGCTTGTAAGACACGTACCATTGCTCGAGTCGCTTTGCCTTGCTCAATGAGGGCTTGCTCAGCATCGGTAAGCTCAAGACGAGCAGGGCGTTGTGCGTTGGTATCTTTTGTCGAATTACGTTCTTTAGTATTACTTTGACCACTTGTATTGTTGTTTGTATTGCTATTTGAACTGCTACCTTTTGTATTTGTTGATTTGGTTTGTAGTGCAGACGATGGAATGGTCAGTACATTTTTCGCTTGATCAATGATGATGGATACCTGTGCGGTCATGTTGATACGCAATTTTCCATCTTCATTTGGGACATCAAACAGTGCATTGTAGTAGATTGCTTCACTTGAGCTAGAACTTGAACTGCTTGAAGAATCATTGCTGATTGACTCAGGTGCAGGCTCAATCTGACGCAGTGTGGCGTAATATTTTTTCTCACTATCACCGAGTGTGGTGAAATAGACTGATTGTCCTTTTTCAACTTTCATCACGTCAGCTTCAGAGATTTCTGCATTGACGGTCATGGTGTCAAGCTTTGCCAGTTTGACAATGGTTGGTGCACTTTGATTAGCATTCACCGTTTGACCTTCTTCGGTCACGATCGCAACCACTGTGCCGTCCATCGGTGCAACAATGCGAGTATAACCCAGCTCTTCTTGAGCTGTCGCCAAAGTCAAGCGAGATTGCTCAATCTGCGCATTGAGTGCCACGATTTCCGCTTGAGCTGTTTTATAGCTTGCCAATGCAGATTCAAGTTCAGCTTTTGATGTGGCATCTTGCGCATACATATTCTTTTGACGGTTATATTCTGCTTGCACCTGTGCCAAAGTCGCTTGTCGAACAGCCAGTTGAGCCTGTTGATTTTTGATACTCGCCTGTGCAGTTTGGATTTCGTTTTCTTGAGTGACTGAGTTGATCTGTGCGATCAATTGCCCTTGTTTGACTTCGTCGCCAAGTTCGACATACATTTTCTTGAGCTGACCAGATGCCTGCGCACCGACGCTGACGATTTTGGTTGCTTCGAGCAAACCTGTTGCGATCACGCTATTTTCAATATCGCCACGCTCGACTTGGGATGTGATATAGCTTGGCAGTTCTTCTTTGGGTTTTAAAAACCACCATGCCAGTAAGGCGATGATAAAAATGGCAATAATCGTAAAAATAATTTTGGAGAGTTTGGACTTGGCAGGCATGATAAAATAGTCTAAATGAGAATATTTGCATTAGTATAAGTTTGAATTAAGGATAAAACATGAATATTTATATTAAATTATCGTAACTTATCATAAGCTTATTTAGCAAAGTTTAACAATTTGAGTGAAGCAAATTAATTTTAATGTTCAAAAATCTTTTTACCACTTAGCGCACACACTAATTGTAATAATAGGTCATCAGGATTCTCATCGCCCAAGCCTTTGATGGCTTGATCGGTGCGCAGTAATAAATCTGACCACCTGAGTAATTGTTGTGGTGTAAAACGTCGTAGCGCATTTTGATAAAGTGACAGCTTATTTTTCCAAATGCCGAGTTGCAGTGCATTTTGCGGTTGTTCAAACAGTTGCAGAATCAAACGCATTTCTTTTTGAAGTACCCAAAAGATCAGTTGCAAGGCTTCGCCTGATTCAATGAGAAAATTCAGAATTTTTATCGCTTGTGCCAAATCGCCTTTTAAGCAGGCATCGCCAAGATCGAAGGTGCTAAAGCGAGATTGATCCTGTACGCTTTGCTCAAGCTCGGGAACATCAATTTGATCAACTCCAGCAAAGCTATCAGCCAAGCCAAGTAAGGTGTTGCGAGCAGAAAGTAAATTATTTTCATGGTGAAAAATCAGCCATTGCCACGCTTGCTCGGTCAGTCGAATGCCGATTTTTTCTGCTTCGATTTGCAAGATGCGTTGCTGTTGTTGTGTGCCATAAGCATTTAGCGCCACCACAGATGCATTGGCTTCGATGGCTTGGAAAAATGCAGATTTTAGGCTTTGACTTTCTTGCTTGGGAAAGACGATCAGCAAGAAATTATCCATCGGATCTTGTAGATAATTTCTCAGCAGTTTTAAGCTTTGCGCATCAGGTTTGATGTTGCCATGAACTTCGATCGCAAGCTGACTGGAGAATAACGATAAACTATTTAATGCGTTAAAAACCTGCTTCCAATCTTGCACATTTTGCAGTTCAAAGCGTTGTCGTTCGATGCCTTGAGATTGCCAGTGTTTTCGAAATGCTGTCAGTATATTTTGCTCAAGCAAAGGCTCACCACCATGCACAAGCCATGCACCTTGTGCATCTGCAACACGGTTTAGGGCTTGTTGGTAATCGAGTTTCATCTAGGCAAAGTCGAAATTAAATGAACGAATTATTCAGGGGCTTGATCAAGCACAGCTGTCGGTAAGCGATTGGTGTGCAACTGATGGATGATCTGTTGAGCGATATCTTCGTTCATGACTTTGATAAAGAATTGCTCTTCTTGACGCTCGGTGTTGACGGTCGCAATATCATATTGATAGGTGCGCTGTGAGATCACGGTGCGAGGTGCAGTCAGGGGTTCGCCTTGCATATTTTCGATTTGAAAAGTTGCCGACATATGCAGTTGAGCTTCGGTGAGTTTGCCGCGGAATTGCCGACGCTTGAGTTCGTAATCGGTCACCTTGAGGCGAGTCAAAGCATGTGTTTGGTTGATCTGAGCACCAAGATTACTGAAATAAACTTTTAATGGTTTTTCCAAATCTTGTGCATTTTCAGGCAATGCCAATTGTACCGAGTGGTATTGCGTCGGTAGGGCTTTAATCTGTGCGCCACGGAGTTGAAAACCACAGCCAACAAAACTCGCACTTAATCCTAAGCTTAGAACAATGATTGCAAAACGTCGAATCAAGTGCATCGTTTTTTCCTTATTCATTCATTAAAAATGATCATTTAAATCGTTAATTTGTACGACATGATTTAAATCAAAGCTTTAAACAATCGCTTTAGACAACCAAGTTCACCAATTTATTTGGCACCACAATTTCTTTCTTAGTTGGGCCTGTTAAGAATTGTTGTACCTCAGGTAATGCCTTAGCTTGGGCAAGTAGATCATCTTTGGCAATCTCCACAGCGACTTCCAATTTACCACGAAGTTTACCATTGACTTGTACAACGATGGTTTGCGTATTACGAGTCAATGCAGAAGCGTCAACTTCTGGGAAAAGGGTAGCGGTTAAATCAATCTCAAACTGTGCTAACAACGTCTGGCTCAAATGTGGTGCAAATGGTGCAAGCATGGTGAGTAAGCTCACGATCGCCTCACGTTCCACAGCAATATCGTTGCCATCTTTGGCTTCAAACTTGGTGATGCTATTCAGTAATTCCATCTGTGCCGCAATGGCAGTGTTAAAGGCATGACGACGTTCGATATCATCACCAACTTTGGCAATAGTTTCATGCACTTTACGACGTAGGTCTTGCGCATCTTTGGATAGATTTGCACCATCAATTTCTTGAGATGTATTACCTTTTTCCAAGAAGGTCGTGGTTAAACGCCATACACGTTTTAAGAAACGGTTTGCACCTTCAACACCAGCTTCTGACCATTCTAAAGATTGATCAGGCGGTGCAGCAAACATCATAAATACACGTGCAGTATCGGCACCATATTGATCAATAATCGACTGTGGATCGACACCGTTGTTCTTGGATTTGGACATTTTTTCTTGTCCGCCAATCACCACGGCTTGACCATCGACTTTGTATTTTGCTGAGATAATACGACTTTTCTCATCACGCTCAAGCTCGACATCGGCAGGGTTAAACCAAGTTTTCTTGCCACTGGCATCTTCACGGTAGAAGGTATCCGCCAAGACCATACCTTGTGTTAATAGGTTGGCAAATGGTTCATTACCTTGTACCACACCTTCGTCGCGCATCAGTTTGTGGAAGAAGCGAGCATATAAAAGATGCAAGATCGCATGTTCCACACCACCGATATATTGATCCACTGGCAACCACGATGCAGCTGCTTCAGGTTTGATCATGCCATCGGTATAGTCAGGTGAAGCGTAACGTGCGTAATACCATGAAGACTCGACAAAAGTATCTAAAGTATCTGTTTCACGTTTGGCATCTGCGCCACAGCTTGGGCAGGTGGTTTGATAAAACTCAGGCATTTTCGCCAAAGGATTGCCCGAGCCGTCAGGTACTACATCAGTTGGCAAGACCACTGGCAATTGCTCTTCAGGTACAGGCACCTGACCGCACGATTCGCAGTTGATCATTGGAATTGGACAACCCCAATAACGCTGACGTGATACGCCCCAATCTCGTAGACGGAATTGCACTTTTTTCAAGGCTTGACCTTGTGGTTCGAGCTTGGCTATTAGCGCATCAAACGCTGCTTGGAATGTTAAGCCGTCAAATTCACTTGAATTGATCAATGTGCCATTTTTCGAGCCATACCATTCTTGCCATACAGTCGCATCAAAGTCTGCATCATCTGCGCCTTTAGCATCAATCACTTGTTTAATTGGCAAACCAAATTTATTGGCAAATTCAAAATCACGCTCATCATGCGCAGGCACAGCCATCACCGCACCTGAGCCATAAGTCATTAACACATAGTTAGCAATCCAGACTTCGACCTGCTCGCCAGTTACAGGATGCGTCACAAACAAACCTGTTGCCATGCCTTTTTTTTCGGCGGTAGCAAGGTCAGCTTCAGCAACTGAACCATGACGACATTCTTCAATAAATGCTAATAATTCAGGGCGAAGTTCAGCCGCTTTTTTCGCCAAAGGATGATCAGCAGCAACCGCCACATAAGTCACACCCATCAATGTATCAGGACGAGTAGTATAAACGGTTAAGCCATCGGCATAGATCGACGGATCAGCTGATGGGAACGTGATTTCCATGCCTTCCGAGCGACCAATCCAGTTGCGTTGCATGGTCAAGACTTGTTGAGGCCAACCGTCTTGGAGTTGGTCTAAATCGTCCAAAAGCTCTTGCGCATAATCAGTGATGCGAAAGTAATACATAGGAATATCACGCTTTTCCACCAATGCACCCGAACGCCAACCACGACCATCAATGACTTGCTCATTGGCAAGTACGGTTTGATCGACAGGATCCCAGTTCACGGTAGAGAGCTTGCGGTAAATCACGCCTTTCTTATACAGCTGAACAAAGAGCCATTGTTCCCAGCGGTAATATTCTGGTGTGCAGGTGGCAATCTCACGATCCCAATCCACCGATAAGCCAAGACTTTTCAATTGATTGCGCATGTAATCAATGTTTTCAAAAGTCCATTTTGCGGGTGCAACTTGATGGGCGATCGCTGCATTTTCCGCAGGCAAACCAAACGCATCCCAACCCATTGGTTGTAGCACCGTTTCACCTTTTAAACGATAAAAACGACTGATCACATCGCCAATGGTATAATTGCGCACATGACCCATATGTAGCTTGCCACTTGGATAGGGGAACATCGACAGGATGTAGCGATGCTTGCCCTCAACTTGGTCGGCAACCTTAAACACTTGGCGGGTTGCCCAGTCGGTTTGGATCTGTGGTTCAATGGCACTGGCTTGGTATTCAGCGGGAATTGGCGTAGAAGACATCATGGTCATGGCGTTAAATTAACTCAAAAACTCTAAATTCGCTGAGCGATAAAATAAGGGAAAATAATGTTGCACAGCATAGCGCAAATTGAAAAAAAATGCGCAAATTTCGTGGATTGATTTGCGCAAATTCGATGTTGATAAGGTGTCGGAGAGTCGACTTAAAGTAAGTTGCGACCCGTATTTAAGATTTGCTCTTGACCACGTGTTGGGTCTTCACCGACTTGAGGTAAGGTAATGCGCTCATTGCTTGAGTTTGAATTGTCAGATTGGTTTTGAGTGGGTGTGCTAGGACGTTCTGGTACTGATGGGTTGCTTGATTGATTTGAATCTTGGCGATTTGCTGGTTGGTTATTCGCTTGTTGATTACTGGCTTGAGTGGTACTTTCAGGCGGTGGCGCAGGCGTGTAATTCTGTCCGCTTGGCGTATCATTATAAGTGTTGACATTACCCAGTTTTTTGGCATTTCTCGGTGGTGGCGTGGTGGTGTAGTGTGTTGAGCCACTACTGTCGACCCATTTATAAAATTTTTGTGCTTGAGCGAATTGCGGTGCTGTACTTGCAAGAGTTGCTGCAAGTAAGATTAAGCTTATTTTCATTTTGATATTCATGTGTTTTTTCTCAATCAAATTTGGACTGAACAACATTTTGAGCTCCATGCGCTGTCTATTATCGACGATATAAGAGGACAGATATTTTCTTATCTTAAATCTAAATAGCATATTTGTGTGAAAAATTAACCAAAAGCCCTATCAATACGAAGCTTAGAATTTGGGAGGAATGGTGATTTTGTATGTTGAGCTGTGCTTTACGGATATAAGTAATACTTTTTATTAAAAAGAGTGGGATAAAACGCATAGAAAACTTGACTTTCAGGGCAATTGCATCAAAAATGCTCGCTTTAGTTTATGTCTATTGATTCGATCACCCTTCGAGTCCATGTCATAGCCGTGATAACTCTGAAACTCTAGACGAGCAGAGTGTCAAACTCGATCCTCTTCCATCCGAAGCGATCCTGTCATTCTTGGAAAAGTAGTCCATGCAATGTGTATTTTTACATCACGGTTAAGCTAATCCCTTATCAGGCGACTATTTTATGTCGCCCGAATATTTTATGAATATTTGTTTTTTTAAATTTGATGTAGTCGATGCACGTATTTTTGGACTGAGAAGTTTCTCGAAGATCTAAATACGTACGTAAGTACTGCATCCAGAAAGTCTAGGGTGAATACGTTGGAACTTTTATCAGGTGGTGAAATGCTCGTTCGCGCTTTGGCGGACGAAGGTGTTGAACACGTTTTTGGTTATCCGGGCGGCGCAGTTTTACATATTTATGATGCGCTTTTTCAGCAGGACAAGATTGAGCACTATCTCGTGCGTCATGAGCAAGCAGCAGGGCATATGGCCGATGCATATTCTCGTGTCACAGGGAAAACAGGTGTCGTCCTCGTCACAAGTGGTCCTGGTGCAACAAATACGGTCACACCGATTGCGACTGCCTATATGGATTCAATTCCAATGGTGATTTTATCTGGTCAGGTAGCAACCCACTTGATCGGTGAAGACGCTTTCCAAGAAACGGACATGGTCGGTATCTCTCGTCCGATCGTGAAGCATAGTTTCCAAGTGCGTCATGCCAGTGAAATTCCTGCCATGATCAAAAAAGCATTTTATATTGCCTCATCTGGTCGTCCAGGTCCAGTCGTTGTTGATATTCCAAAAGATGCGACCAACCCTGCGGAAAAATTTGCATACGAATATCCTGAAAAAGTGAAGATGCGTTCGTATCAACCACCGACACGTGGTCACTCAGGTCAGATTCGTAAGGCGATTGATGAGTTACTCACTGCAAAACGCCCTGTGATCTATACAGGTGGTGGCGTTGTACAAGGTAATGCATCTGAATATTTGACAGAAATTGCACACATTTTGAATTTCCCAGTGACCAATACCTTGATGGGTCTTGGTGGTTTCCCAGGTGATGATCCGCAGTTTATCGGTATGCTTGGCATGCACGGTTGCTACGAAGCCAATATGGCGATGCACAATGCGGATGTGATTTTTGCGATTGGCGCACGTTTTGATGATCGTGTGACCAATAACCCTGCAAAATTCTGCCCGAATGCACGTGTCATTCATATTGATGTCGATCCTGCAACGATTTCGAAAACCATTACGGCGCAGATTCCAATCGTTGGTGCCGTTGAGCCTGTGCTTCAAGAAATGTTGGCACAAATGAAACAACTCAATGTGTCAAAACCAAATCCTGAAGCGATTGCTGAATGGTGGAAGCAGATTGACGGCTGGCGTGCTGTACACGGTTTACGCTACAAAGAAGCAACCGATAACAGCATGAAACCACAGCAAGTGATTGAAGCTTTGTATAAAGTCACGCATGGTGATGCGATCATTACTTCAGATGTGGGTCAGCACCAAATGTTTGCTGCTTTGTATTACAAATACAAGCATCCACGTCAATGGATCAACTCAGGTGGTCTAGGTACGATGGGAGTTGGTCTACCGTATGCGATGGCTTCAAAATTGGCTTTCCCAGACAAGCAAGTGGTTTGCGTGACAGGTGAAGCATCGATTCAGATGTGTATCCAAGAGCTGTCGACCTGTAAGCAATATGGTTTGAATGTCAAAATCTTATGCTTGAATAACCGTGCTTTGGGTATGGTGAAGCAATGGCAAGACATGAACTACGAAGGTCGTCACTCAAGCTCGTATGTCGATTCATTACCAGATTTTCCAAAGCTGATGGAAGCTTATGGTCATGTCGGTATTCAAATCGATCGTGCGGATGAGCTCGAAGCCAAGCTTGAAGAAGCAATGGCGATCAATGATAAATGCGTATTTATCAATGTCATGGTCGATCGTTCAGAACACGTTTATCCAATGTTGGTTGCAGGTCAGTCAATGCGTGACATGTGGTTGTCAAAAGGGGAGCGTACCTAATGCGACATATTATTTCCGTACTTATTGAAAATGAAGCAGGTGCGCTATCACGTCTCGTCGGTTTATTTAGTCAACGTGGTTATAACATCGAAACTTTGAATGTTGCACCGACTGATGATGAAACCATGTCTCGTCTGACGTTGACGACCTATGGTAATGAACACAAGATTGAGCAAATCACCAAGCAACTCAATAAATTGGTTGAAGTGGTGAAAGTAGTTGATCTATCCGATGGGGCGCATATCGAACGTGAATTGATGTTGATCAAAGTGCGCGCACTAGGTGCATCTCGTGCCGAGATCAAACGCACAGCGGATATCTTCCGTGCACAAATCGTTGATGTGACGCCGAATACCTATGTCATTCAAATCGCAGGTGCAACTGATAAGCTCGATGGTTTTATCGACGCATTGTCTGAAAATACCATCTTGGAAGTGGTGCGTTCGGGCGTTTCTGGTATTGCACGTGGTGAAAAAGTTTTAAGTATTTAACTCAATCCCCCGAAGTTGAACGCATTGAAAGCGTATTCGGGGAGATTTTAAAAAAAGCATTTTAGCGGAGAACACAAATGCAAATTTTTTATGATAAAGACTGTGATTTATCAATTATCCAATCTAAGAAAGTTGCCATCGTTGGTTATGGTTCACAAGGTCATGCACACGCATTGAACTTGAAAGACTCAGGTGTTGATGTGACAGTTGGTCTACGTGCAGGTTCTGCATCGTGGAAAAAAGCTGAAAATTCAGGTCTAAAAGTTGCTGAAGTGCCAGAAGCGGTTAAGCAAGCTGACTTAGTGATGATCTTGACGCCAGATGAGTTCCAATCTCAACTTTATCGTGATGTGATCGAGCCGAACATTAAAGAAGGCGCAACGTTAGCATTTGCGCATGGTTTCTCTGTACTTTATAACCAAGTTGTACCTCGTGCTGATCTTGACGTAATCATGGTTGCGCCAAAAGCACCAGGTCATACCGTACGTTCTGAATACCAACGTGGTTCAGGTGTACCTGATTTGATCGCGATTCATCAAGATGCGTCTGGTAATGCACGTAATGTTGCATTGTCTTATGCTTCAGGTGTTGGCGGTGGTCGTACGGGTATCATCGAAACTTCATTCCGTGAAGAAACTGAAACTGACCTATTCGGTGAGCAAGCAGTTCTTTGTGGTGGTGCAGTTGAATTGGTTAAAATGGGCTTCGAAACTTTGGTTGAAGCGGGTTATGCACCTGAAATGGCTTATTTCGAATGCTTGCACGAGTTGAAATTAATTGTTGACTTGATGTTCGAAGGCGGTATCGCAGACATGAACTATTCAGTATCAAACAATGCTGAATATGGCGAATATGTAACTGGCGTTGAAGTGATCAACGACCAATCTCGTGAAGCAATGCGTAATGCATTGAAACGTATCCAATCGGGTGAATATGCAAAAATGTTCATTCAAGAAGGTGCGTTGAACTACCCATCTATGACTGCTCGTCGTCGTCAAAATGCGGCGCACGGTATCGAAGTCACTGGTGGTAAGTTGCGTGCAATGATGCCGTGGATTCAAGCAAACAAAATCGTAGACAAAGAAAAGAATTAAGTTTTAGCTTTATCTTTCAAGAACCCTTGTTTTTACAAGGGTTTTTTGTTGGTAATATTTTTGTTGCGTGCTTAGCGAAACACAGTTTCGCTCTTGCGTAGAGGGAAAGCGATGCTTTCCTAATCTCTGCTCATTCCTTGGATTCAAGCGAACAAGATTGTTGATAAAGAAAAGAACTAAGTTTTAGTTTACTCTTTCTAGAACCCTTCTTTTACAGGGGCTTATTTAGCGCTTTGTGCGAGAAATCACTCAAATTGACCTAAATTTGTAAACTTAAGTCTAAAAAAGTCAGAAAAATGTTGAGTGCGCTAGAGTCAGTCGAATTATCGTGCTATAACGCAAAATAATAGTGGTTTTAAAATAAAAGTGTGAGCAATGCATCATGCATGCTGAATATAACGTCTGGCTGATTTTATTGTCGATTGCGGTGGCGATCGGGGTAAGCTTTGCTGCTTTTAGCGTTGAAAATTTATCGTATTATAAAATAATACGCCTCTCGCCGTGCCAATCAATATCGCAACAGGCATGATTTTTGGGTTGGCAATTTGGGCGATGCATTTTATCGGTATGTTGGCGTGTCATATGCCACATGGTTATCGCTTTGACGTGACCTATACCACGTTGTCTTATGTCATCGCCGCCTTTATTTCGATGTTTGCATTTTGGCTAAATACGCTCTCTAGCCTTCCTGTATCACGTGTGATTTTGGGTGCAGTGTTTATGGGTTTAGGCATTTCTGCGATGCATTATACAGGTATGTCTGGACTGATTTTTGAACAGCATGCCATGATTTATCAGCCGATGATTGTGTTGCTTTCTATTGCGATTGCGATTCTCGGCGCAGGGGTTACTTTTTATTTATCACATCGTTTTAAATCGACGTCTTCTTACCATATTTCACCGAGAATTTATGTTGCTGTGATGATGGGCTTGAGTATTGCAGCGATGCATTACACAGGCATGGCAAGTGTGTATTTTGTTAGTGTCGACCAAGTGGAGCAGTATGAATTATTTCAATCCAATCATGATTATTTCGTCTTGGCGATGCTATTTTTATTGGTTTTAGTGATTATTGTCGGTGCAAGCTTTTCATTGTTTGAAAAACAAATTGCGCTCAAGAAACAAGATGTAGATCGCCTGAGTGTTGAGATTGTGAATTTAAGTACCCACGATCAATTGACGCAGTTGCCAAATCGACTCTTTGTTGAAGATCGTATCGGTGAAATATTGCAGCAACACCGTACCGATAATCAGCAACTTGCCTTTTTGTACATTGATCTCGATCGATTTCGGATGGTCAATGAAATCTATGGGCACAAGATGGCCGATCAACTCTTCATTGAGGTGGTAAAACGGGTGAAGCAAACCTTGTGGCGTAATGTCAGGTTGGCACGCTTTGGTAGTGATGAGTTGGTAATGATGGTGTCCAATGCGACGGGTGAAGAAGCCAAAGCTTTAGCCAAACAGGTCAATGCCAAGATTAAGCGCAACTATCGGATTGGTGATCAAACCATTGCACTGTCTGCAAGTATCGGGGTTGCAATGTTTCCTGAGCACGGCAATAGTTTTAAAGAACTGGTGATGAATGCCGATCTTGCGATGCTACAAGCCAAGGCGCAGGGTGGTAACGGATTTTACTATTTTGATGAAACCTTGGAGGCACAGCGTGTACGCCAAGAATATAATCTCATCAATGATTTGACGACTGCAATCATACATGATCAATTGGTTTTACATTATCAGCCAAAATACAACGCCAATTTGCAACGCTGTGGCGTGGAAGCGTTAATCCGTTGGCAACATCCCAAGCTCGGATTGCTGACACCACATAGATTTATTGATCTTGCGGAGAAGTCGGGTCTGATTGTGGCCATTGGCCATTGGGTACTTGAGCAAGCTTGTAAGCAAATTCAACTTTGGCAGACATCAGACTTTCCGTTAGTACCGATTGCGATAAATTTTTCTGCATCGCAGTTTGAGCATGATGAGTTGTTCGAAGTGTTGGATGAGTTATTAGAAAAATACCAAATCGATGCCAAGTATCTCATCATTGAAGTGACTGAAACCACCGCCATGCGCAATGTGAAGCTGTGCGTACAAAAATTTGAGCGACTCAGACAGATTGGTTTGCAGATTGCAATTGATGACTTTGGTACGGGTTATTCGAGCTTTTCATATCTCAAAGATTTGCCGATCGATGAGTTAAAGATTGATAAAGTCTTTGTCAGTCATCTTGATGGAGAAAATAAAAAAGACGAAATTATCCTTGCAAGTATTATCAATCTTGCATCACAGCTCGGGTTAATCGTCACTGCTGAAGGTGTAGAAACAGAGCAACAAGCAGAAATTTTAATTCGACTAGGCTGTCATCAGATGCAAGGTTACTATTTTGCCAAGCCAATGCCGATTGAAGACTTAGCGCATTCGAAGTTTGATTTGCAGAAAGTTTAATTAAACACTCAAACGCCATGAGATTTGAGTAATGAGATTACTTATTTGGTCATGGCATTTGTGCGAGAGTGATAATTACGCGTCGTCGTCAATTTTTAAGGGTTGTACATCCATCTTCGAGTATGGAATCAGCTTGGTTTTATACTTCAATTTATAACCGAGCCAAATCGCTAAGAATAATGGAATGCTGATATAGGTTGAAAGTAAGCCGAGCCAATCAATACGCCCACCAATCACCGCCTGATAGTTCTGACCGAGAATAATCAAACTACATAGAATAAATGCAAACCACGGTGCAAAAGGGAAGAATTTGGCGCGATAAGCGAGATCATTGAGCTGATAGCCCTGTTTGAGGTAACCTTTTCGGAAGCGGTAATGTGATACAGCAATCCCGAGCCACACAATAAAGCCACACATGCCTGATGTATTCAGTAGCCAGTTAAATACAGCTTCTTCACCAATAAATGTGGTGAGGAAACAGAGCGCAGCCACCGCAGTCGTCGCATAAAGTGCTTTCATCGGTACGCCACGACGATCCAGTTTGGCAAAAACTTTCGGTGCACGTCCTTCTCTTGCCATGTCGTAAAGCATACGTGTCGAAGAATACATGCCCGAGTTACCCGCAGAGAGGATCGCAGATAAAATTACCGCATTCATCACACTGGCTGCGAAGGCAAAACCTGCTTTTTCGTACAGTAAAGTAAATGGCGATAGCGCAACATTTTCAGTCTTTGCTGCATGCAGTAACATCGGATCGTTATAGGCCACCAATGTGCCGATGATGAAAATACATAAGACATAGAACAGCAGAATTCGCCAAAAGATCTGTTTAATCGCCAAAGGAATGGTTTTATGTGGTTCTTTCGATTCACCTGCTGCCACACCAACCATTTCCGTGCCTTGGAAGGAAAATCCCGCGATCATGGCAATCCCGATCATAGCTTGTAGTCCGCCGACAAAAGGTGCATCGCCAGTAACCCAGTTTTGCGTGATGCTTTGCATCGGATCGAGCATGATTTTACCAATGGTAAATAAACCGATCGCAATAAAGACGATAATGGCGACCACTTTGATCATGGAAAACCAAAATTCACTTTCACCAAAGCCTTTGACCGTCAGTGCATTGATGCCAAAAATTACCGCTAAAAACAGCGCACTCCAGTAGAAGCCTTCGATTTCAGGAAACCAAAACTTCATGATGAACTGTACAGCGACTAATTCAAAAGCAACGGTGATCGCCCAGTTGTACCAGTAGTTCCAACCGAGTGCAAAGCCGAAGCCTTGATCAACATAACGACTACCATAGGTAAAAAATGCGCCTGAGCTTGGATAATGTGTTGCAAGCTCTCCTAGACTAGTCATCAGGAAGTAAATCATTACTCCAATGAGTGCATAAGCGACTAATGCACCACCCGGTCCTGCGGTGGCGATGGTTGCACCAGAAGCAAGGAACAGTCCAGTACCAATCGAACCGCCAATAGCGATCATATTCAGATGGCGTGCACTGAGTTTACGCTTTAGGTGCAGTGTTGCAGTGTCTACTGCTTGGTCATTTTGCATATGAAGTCCATCTTGCATGTGTGCTTTTTACATGAATGCTTTGCAGTCGCATGCAAATTTTAGCTTTGAGCATATAAAACTTTAAATCCCTGACTGTCGGCTTTTTGCATGCACTGTGCAAACTGGGCTTCGATCAAGGAAGGGTAATTCAAAAAACGATTGGCAACGATCCACAATTCCCCTTGAGGACGAAGACGTTGCTTGGCAAATTTACACAGATTTTCGCTGGCTTGATAATTGGTCTTGATGCCTTGATGAAAGGGTGGATTGCTGACCACCACATCGAATTGATCTGAAATGTCTTGAATGTCGGTAATCGCAAGCGTCGTGAGTTGCTCGCTCAGTTGATTTTCGGCAAATGTAAGTTCTGTCGAGCGCAGTGCAAATGCATCAATATCGACCGCAGTGATTTTTCTGGTTGAATCTTGCTTTGCTAAAACGGCAGAAATCACCCCAGCGCCACAACCAAAATCCAAAGTTGTACCCGATTTAACTTCACTCAGATAAGGCAAAAGCTGTGCCGTACCGACATCGAGATGATCTTGGCTAAATACCCCAGGTAGGGCGCAGATTTTTAAGGTTTGTCCATTGACTTCAATCGGATAGTGTTTAATCCACGTGTCGAGATGAGTTGTTTTTTCACTGGGCAGTTTGTCAATCACCAATTGCCACAGCTGACAATGTCGTGCGCTATCGAGCTTAATCGTCTTGCCGTAACTTTGCAGTTGTTTGGCACTGCGTTCGATGCCTGCTTTTTTCTCACCGACCAGATAAATCGATTTGCCTATGCCGAGTAAGCGAACGCATTGCGCCAAAATATAGTCGAGTAAAGTTTTGGCTTTGGGGACAAAAATAATGATTTGATCATAATCATCTGCTTTTGGCTGAACATCAAAAGTGCTTTCGAGATGATTGTTATAAAAGCTATGATCTGCAAAATTCCACGTCCAGACCGATATTTGTGTCGCACCGACACTTTGTAATGATTGAAAAAGCTGATCTCGTGGTGGGTTGACCAATAAGATGCGACCTTGCCAATGGTCGTGGCGTAGAATCACTTCACTTTTTGCATCCATTGGCGATACTCATTTGCAAATATTGGGTGGTGCTAATCAGTTCCTTGAAATGAACAGTTAACAATTTTAAAAAAGGCGACTATTTTAATCGACTCGACCAATAAGGCAAACAAAAAAAAGATAAGGGACTGTTTTACATTAGCGTTTGATCGCTTTTAATTGTGCTGATTTGCCTGATAAATGATTTAAAATTGGATAAAACCTGTCATTGGTTTGCAATAAAAAATGTGAGCATTGTTGGTGGATAATCGTATTTATTTGTATGGAAATGAATCATCATATTGATTTATAAAAATAAATAAATTAAAAAACTTAGTGGTTTTGTCGTCAAACTGTCACTACTCAATGTTAGGCTTTTGCTGTATAATTTGTCCTCAAATTTTTTAGTAGCATTTTTCCATGTCAGATATTAAAAATCTTCGCAACATCGCAATTATTGCGCACGTCGACCACGGTAAAACAACACTAGTCGATAAACTACTCCAACAATCAGGTGCCCTTGGCGAACGTGCAGGTGAGATTGAACGTGTCATGGATTCAAATGCGCTAGAAAGCGAACGTGGTATTACTATTCTCGCTAAAAATACAGCGATCACGTGGTTGGATCAACGTACCGATACCACCTATCGTATCAACATCGTCGACACCCCAGGACACGCCGACTTCGGTGGTGAAGTGGAACGTGTGATGTCGATGGTAGACTGCGTATTGCTTTTGGTTGATTCACAAGAAGGTCCAATGCCACAAACACGTTTTGTAACGCAAAAAGCCTTTGCACGTGGTTTGAAACCAATCGTCATCATCAACAAAGTGGACAAGCCAAGTGCACGTCCAGACTGGGTAATCGACCAAGTATTTGATTTGTTTGATAACTTGGGTGCATCAGATGAGCAGTTAGACTTCCCAATCGTCTACGCATCGGGTCTTCGTGGTGTGGCTGGTCCTGCGCCAGATGAGCTTGCAGACGACATGACACCACTATTCCAAACCATCGTTGACATCGTTGAACCGCCTGCGGTCGATGTGGACGGTCCATTCCAAATGCAGATTTCATCACTTGACTACAACAGCTTCGTGGGTGTCATCGGTGTTGGTCGTATCCAACGTGGTTCAGTGAAGTTGAACACACCAGTCACTGTGATCGACAAAGAAGGCAAAACACGTAACGGTCGTATCTTAAAGATCATGGGTTATCACGGTTTGGAGCGTGTTGATGTTGAATCTGCATCTGCTGGCGACATCGTATGTATTACAGGTATTGATGCGCTGAACATTTCAGATACGATTTGTGATCCAAAAAATGTGGAAGCATTGCCACCACTTTCTGTAGATGAACCGACCGTATCGATGACTTTCCAAGTCAACAATTCACCATTCGCTGGTAAAGAAGGGAAGTTCGTGACTTCACGTAATATCCGTGAGCGTCTTGACCGTGAATTGATTCATAACGTGGCACTTCGTGTTGAAGATACGGACAGTCCTGATCGTTTCAAAGTATCTGGTCGTGGTGAGCTTCACCTATCTGTATTGATCGAAAACATGCGCCGTGAAGGCTTTGAAATGGGCGTATCTCGTCCACAAGTAATTATCAAAGAAATTGATGGCGAAAAGCAAGAGCCGTATGAAAACGTGACCTTTGATGTGGAAGAACAGCATCAAGGTGCGGTCATGGAGCAAATGGGTCACCGTAAGGGGGAAATGACCAATATGGAAGTTGACGGCAAAGGTCGTATCCGTATTGAGGCAACAGTCCCTTCACGTGGCTTGATCGGCTTCCGTTCTGAATTCCTGACCATGACTTCTGGTACAGGGATCATGACGTCGAGCTTCTCGCATTACGGTCCTGTGAAACAAGGTTCTGTGGCGAAGCGTCAAAACGGTGTGTTGATTTCTATGGTTCAAGGTACATGCTTGGGCTATGCATTGTTCAGCTTGCAAGACCGTGGTCGTTTGTTTGCTAAACCACAGCTTGAAGTGTATGAAGGTATGATTATCGGGATTAACTCTCGTTCTGATGATATGACGGTCAACCCGACCAAAGCGAAACAGCTCACCAACGTGCGTGCGTCTGGTACCGATGATGCGTTAACATTGGTTCCTGCAATCGAATATACGCTAGAACAAGCACTAGAATTCATTGAAGATGATGAGTTGGTTGAAGTAACACCAAAATCGATCCGTATCCGTAAGCGTTATTTGACTGAAAACGAACGTAAACGTAATCGTGATAAATAATTGATGTTCTGAGTCTTTTTCTCTGCGGAGCGACAAAAACCGATTTCGTAAGAAGTCGGTTTTTTATTTTGAGGTAATTTAATCATCAATTTTATTCAAAAGAGATGCTTGGAGATTTTCGCAAAAAAAACTTTATGCAGAATTTAACGAATACAATTCCGTCCATCTGCTTTTGCTTGATATAGGTGTTGATCCGCTAGTTGCAAAGTTTGATCAATGTTTTGATGGTGAGTCGGCCAGTGCGCAATACCAATCGATACCGTCACCTGAGCGATGCCTTCTATCTTATCTTGTGTGCGATTTTGCAGGATTCTCGATGCGACTTTTTGAGCCAATGAGTAAGATGCATTGGGTAGCAAAACAATAAATTCTTCACCGCCAATACGACAGCAAATGTCCTGATCTCGACACTGTTCTTGGATTTGCCAAGCGATGTGTTGTAAAACGCGATCGCCCTCAGCGTGCCCGTATTGATCATTAACCGTTTTAAAATGGTCGATATTGATTGCTAAGATGGCAAAATTAGTCTGTTGTTTTTCAAAGGTATCGACATACATTTGCATGCCACGACGATTGTAAAATCCTGTCAACGGATCTGTTTTGACGATGGCATTGAGTTCATCAACGGTTTGTTGAAAGTGATTTGCGCTGAATAGTAGGGCTTTTTGGAATTGTGCGACTTCAAAATACCAAGGACGAATTTTACGAATATTTTTCTCGGCATCGGGCTGATTGAGTTGACTTGCTGAGTCTGCCAAGTCTGAGAGTGGTTGTGCGATCACATAGGAAAAGCGCCAAATCACAAAGAACACAATCGCATAAAAGAACAACATGCCCAAGATGACTTTGTAAAGCAAATTAGAAGCTTGGTCGAGGAGTTGTTTGGTGGGTTGCTGTGAAATCACGACCCAGTTTGGCGCACTTATTTTTGAGAAACCTGCAAGGCTATCAATGCCTTTAGAATTGACCAAACGCAGATTGCCGTAGGGTTCATTCATTAAGGTGTTTAAACCCGTATTTCCGACCGCAGAATCCCCAATACGACTTGGGTCGGGGTGGAAAATAATCCGCTGCTGACTATCCAGCACATACATATAATTGTCTTGATAGCCGTATTGGCTCGATAAAAGTTGGGAAATAAAGTTTTGTTCTTTTAGATAAATTGTACCGCCGACGAAGCCAAGATATTGTCCAGATGCATCGACAACAGGTTCAGAAATATAAATCAAAAAATTGTTTAAAGCAGAGTTATAAGGTGGTGTGATCAGCGATTCTTTATGTTTTAAAGATAAGCGTGTGGCAGTAGTGTCCAAAACTTGTCCCTTTTTAAAAGCGAGTGTTAGCGGGGCAAAACCAGCCAATTGACCATCTGCTTTAACAAAGGTAACGCTATTAAAGTATTGAGATTGTTTGAGAATCCGTGTGAGTTCTTGGTCGATGATTTGATCGTTATTTGGTGAAGTTGCCAGCACTGATGCGCTGTATTTAAGCTCAAGTTGAATACCGTGAAAATGCAAATCGGTACTGGTGGCGATCTTGTGCGCATATTCCTCATTTACTGACAGTGCGCTAGTTAATAGTTGATTGCGCTGAATAAAATAGTTCACAAACAAAGAAATGACGAATAAAGTCGCAATACTAAACAACACCAAAGAGATAATGAGTTTCTTTAGGTTGAGTCGAGTTAAGCGATGTAAAGGCTTTAATGTCATCGTTGATATGAAAAAAACTATTCAATTTGCTTGATACTCAATTTGTGCAAAAAAGCGCAGAAAAAATCTACAATTTTCAATCAATTTCAGGTAAATTGCCTGCGCAATGAGAATACTTAAAGTCATTCGTCGAAAAGTGACAAAAATGTGCTAGCTTCTGTCAATTTTGGGTGGTATCTTTTCAATGTGATGTTAGATTGTTAAAATGCGTAATCAAAATGTTGTTGTTTAGTTGTTTTGCATCTCTGTCCCTATCCTATATGCACAGGCAATGAATTATGCAAGTTAGAGCGCCGATATCGACGTACACACCTACTCCTGCTCCTGGAGGTCTTCAGGCGGAGCTTTCAGTTATTGTGTCTGAGCATATCGATGCAACTGTGGATTTTTTGTGCAAATTAAGCCGTTACAGCCACGCCATTTATTATTATCAATATAAAGACATGGTCGTGGCAAACTCTACCACTGAGTCCATTCCAAGAGAAACCGTACAAGAAATCTGCCAGCAGGTAGCGCATTTTGCCAAAGGCGAGCAGCTCGATAGCGAAAGCTCAATTTTTGAAACGATACAAAGTGTTTTTGATGATTCACATGATTTTGCGCCAGAGTCGATTTATGTCGTCGGTAATGCGACTGCATCGACTGAGTCTACGCTGAGCATTATTCTTTGTGCGGATAAAACTCAGTTAATTCCAGTGCACATGCAGACTTGTTTAGATGAGTACATTTTACAGCGTGACTCATCACTCCAAATCATCATTGATAGCAAAACCGCATATCGGCAATTGGCTGATTTAGAAGAAATCAATGCTAGTCGCAGCAAATATTTTTCGATTATTGCACATGATCTGCGTGCGCCATTTCACGGCATTTTAAGCTGTGCGGATATCTTGGTGCATGAGCGTGACACGCTAGGCGATGAGGCCTCACTGCGGTTGGTCGAGTATATTAATGATACTGCGCAGTCCACTTATAGTTTGTTGGAAAGCTTGTTGAATTGGTCGATGGCAGAGGGTGGTCGTTTTCATTTCAAACCTGTTCACTTCAATGTCAATGATGTCGTACAATCCGTCTTTGACCTGCTCAGTGCATCGGCATATAAGAAAAATATTAAACTTAAGTGTGACGTGGCAAGTCATTTGTACGCATATGCTGATGTACGGATGATGACTTCAGTGATTCAGAATCTAACCTCGAATGCACTCAAGTTTACCAAAGCTAATGCAGATAAAGAGATTTTAATCTGCGCACAGCAAGATCAAAATTGGGTCGAGATTCGTATTCAGGATCAGGGCGTAGGTATGACGGAAGTGCAATGTGAAAATTTGTTTCAACAAGACACTATTCCAAGTACACAAGGCACTTCAGGGGAAAAAGGCACAGGGCTAGGCTTGGTGCTGTGTAAGCGGTTCGTTGAAAATAATGGCGGAACAATCGACGTTGAATCCATTGAAAATCAAGGTACACGGTTTATTATCCGTATTCCTGTAGGTGATGTTGATTTAGTCTAAGGACACTTTTCCAAATCTTCAAATGTGATGATAATAAGACTTGATGTGTATTGGACATCAAGCTTTTTTATTGCGCATGTTTTTTGTTTTTTTTAAATTTGACCTTCAAAGAAAGCATTGCACGCTCAGCAAATCTGCGTAATCATGCTGAAATGAGCTAGTTTAGTATCGTTTTAAAATATTCGTAGGATGGTCGGTTTCGTCATGAATCAACAACAACTAGAAAGAACACAATTCAGTAGCCTATACGCCACACAAGTGATGCAAAACTTAGATGGCATTTGGCAAGTTGATTATGAAGTTGATCAATTCTCACAGCCGCTAACCCGACAGCAAATCGCCACATTTCTTGAAAATAACTTAGATGCGAATAGCGATGAAGCAACCTGGATGCGTCAAATCCGTCAGATTCGTGCACGATTGATGTTACGCTGGATTTGGCAAGATTGTAATGATTTGACTGATGTGCGTACATTGACCCGTGAGCTTTCCGATTTTGCTGACCTAGCCGTAATTGTCGCAAAAGACTTTGCACGTCCTGCATTAATCGCCAAGTATGGTGAACCGATCGGTGAAAATGATGGCACAGTACAAGATTTAATCGTGATCGCCATGGGTAAGCATGGCGCGCAAGAGTTGAATCTCTCCAGTGATATCGACCTGATTTTTGCCTTTGATGAAAATGGTGAAACCAATGGGCGCAAGTGTGTTGATGTACAGCAATTTTGCATCGCTTGGGGACAGAAGGTTATTCAATTGCTCGAACAAGTTACCGCTGATGGTTTTGTGTTTCGAGTGGATATGCGTCTACGTCCGTGGGGAGATGGTAGTGCGCTTGCACTCAGTCATGCTGCACTGGAGAAATACCTCATTCAACATGGGCGAGAATGGGAGCGATATGCGTGGATCAAGGCACGTGCGATCACAGGCGGTGAAAAAGCGGAAAGTCTGATGCAAATGGCTCGACCTTTCGTGTTTCGGCGTTATGTGGATTACAGTGCATTCGCTGCGCTGCGTGAAATGAAAGCCATGATCGAAAAAGAGGTCATGCGGCGCAATATCGAGGAAGATGTCAAACTCGGTGCAGGCGGGATTCGAGAGATTGAGTTTATCGTGCAAGTGTTTCAGTTGATCTATGGCGGTTCACGTTTTGAGTTACAAGATCGACAGTGTTTGGTGGCACTGAAGCATTTATTAGATGATAATTTTATTGATCAGCAAGCGTTCGATGAACTTAAAGATGCGTATTTATTTCTACGCCGTGTCGAGCATGGCATTCAAGCACTTGAAGATAAACAAACGCAAAGCCTGCCACAAGATGAGCAACTTCGAGAGCGATTAATCTTTGCTTTAAATTTTGCAGATTGGGACAACTTCCAAACTGTGTTGAAGCAGAAACGTAGTCGAGTCAGTTACTATTTTGACGCACTGATTCAAGAGCGTATCAACGCAGGCGATGCGCCAACCGTGTCAGGTGAATTGCAAGAATTACAACCTTATCTTGATGAAAGCTCGTATCAGCGCATTGAGGCATTTTGGCAAAGTAATGCGGTGCAACGTCTACCAAGTACAGCACTCAAACGCTTAAAAGATTTTTGGCCTTATCTAGTACAAGCAGTGATTGATGTGGAGCAGACACAAACTGCTTTGATGCGTCTATTACCGCTGGTCGAATCAATTCTACGGCGTAGCGTCTATATCGTGATGCTAATGGAAAATCGGGGGGCATTGCAACGTCTTGTAAAAATGGCAAGTGTCAGTCCGTGGATTTGTGAAGAACTGAGTCGTTATCCTGTATTGCTCGATGAGTTTTTATCGATGGACTTTGAGTTGCCACAGCGTCAAGATTTGCAAAATGCTTTACGTCAGCAATTGCTACGCATTGAGCTTGATCAAGTGGAAGACTTGATGCGAGTACTCCGCCTATTTAAAAAATCCAATGTGCTTTCAGTGGCAGCCAGTGATGTGTTGGCAGAAAGTCCGTTGATGCGAGTGTCAGATGTACTCACTGATATTGCAGAAATTACTGTAAATTCAGCACTTCAACTTGCTTATCAGATGGTGGCGAAGCGTCACGGTTATCCATTGGATGTCAATGATCAGCGCTGTGGTATGGATCATCTCGGCTTTTCGGTGATTGGTTATGGCAAACTCGGTGGTATTGAACTCGGTTATGGCTCGGATTTGGACTTGGTGTTTGTACATCATTATCAAGAGCAGGCTGAAACGGATGGGCCTAAGCCGATTTCAGGACTCGAGTTTGCCATGCGTGTGGCGCAGAAATTCCTGTCTTTAATGACCACACAAACGCTTGATGGTCGTGTCTATGAAGTCGATAGTCGCTTGCGTCCGAATGGTGATGCAGGACTATTAGTGACCAGTTTAAAAGCCTTTGATCATTATCAAAAACACAGTGCATGGCTGTGGGAACATCAAGCTCTAGTCCGTGCTCGTACTATTGCAGGTGATGATGATTTAAATCAACGGATCGAAGCAATCCGCCTTGAGGTGCTGACCACACCACGTGAAGAAGCACATGTGCGTGAAGAAGTGATCAAAATGCGCCAGAAGATGAAAGATCATCTTGGCTCAAGTAAAGATCAGCGAAAAGATGGCATTTTTCACTTAAAACAGGATGCAGGTGGTATCGTTGACATTGAATTTATGGCACAGTATGCAGTGCTCGCATGGAGTGGGTCGAATCCAGATCTCGCCCACTACTCAGATAATGTGCGCATTCTACAAGATGCCGCCAAAGCAGGGTGTATTTCCAGTGTCGATGCCGAAACATTGACACAAGCCTATCTCAGTGAACGAATGATGAGCCACCGTCTTGCGCTTGCGAACCAATCTTTGCAAGTCGATGCGACAACATGGCGTGATATCCGAATCGGCGTTTGCAAGTTATGGCAAAGATTAATTGATCCGAATACCGTGGTGGATTTGGACGTTATGTAATTTGACGTCACATTTTTAAATTTATAAAAATGAAAATTGGCGTTGTAAAGATGAATGATATTTGGAGTGTGCGCCATGAATTTGGCTGATCGTGATGGTTTTATTTGGCAAGACGGCAAACTTATCGACTGGCGTGAGGCAAAAACCCACGTCTTAACTCATACTTTGCACTACAGTATGGGTGTGTTTGAGGGTGTCCGTGCTTATGAAACGCCAAATGGCACAGCGATATTCCGTTTACAAGAACACACCAAGCGTTTGCTCAATTCTGCAAAAATTTATCAAATGAAAGTTCCCTACGATCAAGCGACTTTAGAGCAAGCGCAGATTGATGTAATGCGTGAGAATAAATTGGTTTCAGCGTACTTGCGTCCAATTATTTTTATTGGTTCAGAGCGTTTAGGTATCGCAGCAACTGATAACACCATTCATGCAGTCGTAGCAGCATGGAGTTGGGGAGCGTATCTCGGCGAAGAGGCGATGGCAAAAGGTATCCGTGTCAAAACGTCATCATTTACCCATCACCATCCAAATGCAACGATGTGTAAAGCCAAAGCATCAGGCAACTACACCTTGTCGATCCTTGCGCATCAAGAAGTCGTGCATTCAGGTTATGACGAAGCAATGTTGCTTGATCCACAAGGTTATGTCTGTCAAGGCGCTGGTGAGAATGTATTCTTGATCCAAGATGGCGTATTGCATACGCCTGATATCGCAGGTGGTGCGCTTGATGGGATTACGCGTCAAACAGTGATTACCATTGCCAAAGATTTGGGTTATGAAGTGGTTGAACGTCGTATCACACGTGATGAATTCTATATTGCGGATGAGGCATTCTTCACTGGTACAGCAGCAGAAGTTACACCAATCCGTGAATATGATGATCGTCAAATCGGTGCAGGCGTACGTGGTCCAATCACCACGGAAATCCAAAAGACTTTCTTTGATGCAGTGCAAGGTCGCAGTGAAAAATATGCACATTGGCTGACTTATGTAAAATAAGCACCACGCATTTCAATACAAAAATCACATAAAAAATCAGGCAAAGCGCCTGATTTTTTTTGTGCGGCTTCTTTTTTGCTTGTCAGAAAAATGAAAAGAAATTGTCAGAACAGTGAAAGCATAATGTAAAAAAACGATCATAAAATCATCATCGCTTCGAAATATTGTATTCATAAAGTATCTCTCTAAAAGCAATGAAATTAGAGATAGAATGAAAATTACCGTCGTCGGCACAGGTTATGTAGGCTTATCCAATGCGCTATTATTTGCTAAGCAACATCAGGTCACAGCGTTGGATGTTGATAAAAAGCGTGTAGAGCAAATTAATCAAAAAATTTCACCTATCAGTGACTCTTGTATTCAAAACTACTTACTCGAAACAAGTCTTGAGGCAACGACAAGCGCAAAGAAAGCATATCAACATGCCAAGCTCATCATCATCGCTACGCCAACCAACTATGATCCTGAAACCAATTATTTTGATACCTCAAGTATTGAAACGGTTTTAGAAGACATTATAAAAATTAATGCTGATGCGTTGATTATTATCAAATCAACCGTACCTGTTGGCTATACTCAATCCATTGCTAAAGAGCTCAAACTGAAAAATTTGATTTTTTCTCCAGAGTTTTTGCGAGAAGGGCAAGCTTTGCATGACAATTTATTTCCCTCACGCATTATCATGGGAGAAAAGTCTGAGCGGGCTGAAAAAATTGCCAAATTGTATTTAAAAGCATCTGTAAAAAAAGATGCGGTGATTTTATGTGTCAATCCGACTGAAGCAGAAGCGATTAAACTATTTTCTAATACCTATCTTGCAATGCGTATCGCTTTCTTTAATGAGCTCGATACCTATTGCATGAAAAACCATCTCAGTGCATTGGATATCATCAGTGGTGTAGGCTTAGATCAACGGATTGGTGAGCATTATAATAATCCATCATTTGGTTATGGTGGGTACTGTCTACCTAAAGATACCAAACAACTGTTGGCGAACTATCATGAAATTCCTCAAGAGCTGATCTCGGCAATCATTCGCTCGAATGACACCAGAAAACGAGCAATCATTGATGATATTTTGGCACGAAAAGTGAAAACTGTTGGTATTTATCGACTGACCATGAAGGCAGATTCGGACAATTTTCGAGAGTCTGCGGTGCATGATGTGATTCGTGGGTTAAAGGCAGAAGGCGTAGAAGTCATCATCTATGAACCAACTCTAAAAGTGACTGAATATATGGGGATTCGTGTCGAAGAAAGTTTGCAAAAATTCAAACATCAGAATGATTTAATTGTGGTCAATCGTATGGCACCGATGTTCAATGATGTGATGGAAAAAATCTATACGCGTGATTTGTTTGGAGTAAATTAAAACCTTTCACGACTATGGATAAGTGCTTATAAATTACAACACAATCAAAGGCATAATTTCGTACAAACAAATAAACAAGACATTTTCGTCTATGATAAGATAAGTCCCATAAATTACCTGAAAATGCTTCAGGGTATTGGCTTGCTCATTCAAGGCGACGTTATGGATAATCAGCAACAATCTGATCAAACGCATGATTTTCAACAAGATGGTTTACAACCAGATTTAGAACCAATAGACGCTCAAGAAAATATCGTCTTGTGTATGAAATGGGGCACAAAATATGGTGCAGAATATGTCAATCGCCTATATAACATGGTCAAACGCCATACCACTTTACCCTTTAAAATGGTCTGTCTGACAGACCGTACAGAAGGTATTGATCCGAATGTGCAGTGTTTCCCGATTCCGCCTTTAGATTTACCTGAAGGCAGTCCGGAACGTGGTTGGAATAAGTTGTCGACTTTTGAGCCTGATTTATATGGACTCACAGGCAATGCGCTATTTTTAGATTTGGATGTGGTGATTGTTGACAATATTGATGCGTTTTTCCAAGAGAAAGGCGAGTTTCTGATTATTCACGATTGGAAGCGTCCGTGGCGAGTGACAGGAAACAGCTCGGTGTATCGCTTTCAATTGGGTGCATTTCCTGAGATTTTGCCGTATTTTCGTGAGAATTTTGATGAGATTCGTCAGAAATTCCGTAATGAACAAGCCTACCTCTCGTGGTTCGTGCACAAAGAAGGCAAGCTCAGCTATTGGAATGATGCGTGGTGTAAAAGCTATAAATACCATTGCTTGCAGAAGATTCCACTGGCGTATTTCAAGCCACCTGTAAAACCTGAAGGCGTAAAAATTATCATTTTCCACGGTGAGATTAACCCACCCGATGCGATCAATGGTGGCGGTGGTAAGTGGTATCGTTATGTGTTGCCATCGGACTGGATTAAAGAAGCGTGGCAATAAGTTTGGATCATCCCCCTGCTATGAATCATCAAGCTAGACCACATCGCCTAAGCGTGGTGATGATCGTCAAAAATGAAGCAGATAACTTGGCATTGTCCTTGCCGAGCGTTGTGGATTTTGCTGATGAAATCATTATTTTGGATTCAGGGAGTAGCGATCGCAGTCAGCAGATCGCCGAGAGTTTTGGTGCTAAGTGGTATATCAATACCGACTGGCAAGGGTTTGGCAAGCAACGCCAAATTGCACAGAGCTATGCCACAGGTGACTGGATATTGGCATTAGATGCTGATGAAGTGGTCAGCCCACAACTTAAACAAAGTATTTTGATTGCGATTCAAGATGCACCCTCAAATATTGTTTATGGCATCAAACGTTTAGATTTTGTCTTTGGTGAGCAGATTGATAATCCCTATTGGGGAGTCAAAGCACATTGGCGGTTATATCCAAAAGCCTTTCAGTATGATCATAATTTAGTACATGAATCTGTGGTTTTAGGTGATGCAATCACCAAGAAATTAAAAGGATTTTTACATCATCACACTGCACCGACACCATATTTCTGGATTCAAAAACGCTTAGAATATTCTAAAGCATGGGCAGTTGATCGCCATCAGCAAGGCAAAAAAGCCAGTTTCTTTAAAGTCATTGCCAATCCTTTGTGGGCGTTTATTAAGCAATATGTGATGGATGGGCGGTTTTTACAAGGTCGCTATGGGTTGATTTATTCCTTGTTGTTTTGCCAATATACTTTTAATAAATATGCGATTTTGTATGACCTACAACATAATCGTGCAGAACACGCTTTCCAAGAATCCATTGATCTTTCTAAGACTTTACAGCCCATTGCTCAAGCACAAAAGCAAAGCACTTTGTCTTTGGTGATGATTGTAAAAAATGAGTCAAAACATCTCGGCGCATGTTTAGATACTGTACATGATATTGTTGATGAGATTGTGCTTTTAGACTCAGGCAGTACCGACAATACACAACAAATTGCCGAGCGGTACGGCGCAAAGTGGTATTCCAATACTAATTGGCAAGGCTTTGGAAAACAGCGCCAAATCGCACAAAGTTATGCAACTGGTGATTATGTTCTGGTACTTGATGCAGATGAGCGCTTAGATCAGGACTTGCGTCAGGCAATCGTTGAGTTATTGGTGCAACCCGTGCAGACAGATAAGGTATTTGGCCTCGCTCGGATCAATTACTTCTCAGGGGTGCCGACACATTTAAGAGGTTGGTATCGTGACTGGGAGCATCGCCTGTATGCAAGAACCCAATTTGGTTATTCCGACCTCGAAGTCCATGAGTCTGTGGAAACCAAAGATGCAAAAATCGTCAAAATGAATGGCTTGCATCTACACTTTACCAGTGAAGATTTATATCATTACTTGGTCAAGCGTGTGCGATATAGCCATGATTGGGCGGTGGATAAACATAAGCATCACAAGAAAGTCAGCCTTATCGGTTTATTATTTCGTACATGGTTTTCCTTTGTCCGTGAATATTTAATCCGTGGTGCGTTTTTATATACTGCTTATGGTTTCATCTCGTCAGTGGTTTTGATGTGGTATACCTTTGATAAATATTTAATTTTGTGGCAGTTTGCGCAACAAGATCAATCCGATTAATTGACCGTGGTGGAATATGCCTGCAAGACAAAAATCAAAATTTGAGCAGTGGTTTTCTTTTAGTCGTCATCAACGTCGTTTTGGCGCAGAGAAAGTCTATGCAGGTGATCAACAGCTTGAACAGCTCAAGCAGAATATGATTCAAGGCGAGCGGATTACCTACACTTATGGTTCTGAAAAAGATTTAAATGCGCATATCGAAAACTTAAAAGCTGAATTTATTGGTCAGTCTGAGCTGAATCATTATCATGCCAGTTTGATTGTGTTAATTCGTCGTGATGTTGATGTGGCGCAAAATTATCAGAAATTTAAAAACTTGTGGTTGGCGGAACAGCAATTTTTATTAAAGTCTTTAAATACACGATGGCTCATTTCAGCCTGTGATACGTTTATTGATTGTGATCAAGATGCAACCTTGCAAGCCATCATGATGAATGCCGTGGTGCTAATTAATACCATTAAGGCACAAGAAACCGAAGCCTTAATGTGCGAACATCACTATCAAGAAAATGAAGCGATAAAGCAGAAGCTTCAAACTGAGCGAGTTGCTTTATTTGATGGGACTTCGGCGTTGGCAGTTGGGACGGATGATAGTTTGCGTAATATGCGTTGGCGTTTAGACAAAGTATGCGGACAACATGAGTTGGGTCAGATTGTGATTGAAATATTTGATCGTTTGCAACAGCCTGAAAATGATAATATTTATGCACGTTCTAAGGCACGCCATACCCGTGAAAAAACACGTTGGTGGTAATATTCTGCAAGGTCATTCACTATGGAAAAGAAAAAAGTTGTATTGGCGATTTTTACCTTGCAAGGTAATGGTGCAGAGCGTTTTGCATTGACGTTGGCGAAAGGTTTGGTTGATGCAGGGCATGAGGCGCATATCGTTTATTTTAAAAACATCATAGACTTGCCAGTTCCTGAAAATATCAAACTACACTTTTTTGATTATCAAAAGTATCGTGCCATTCCCAAATTTATGCGTGCGAAATTTGCTGCAAAGGCATTTGATAAATTCGTGCGCAAAACGGTTGGTGAGCCTGATTTGGTTTTATCCAACCTCTATCCTGTTGATTTTATTCTTGCACATAGCCAGTTGCCGAATGTGCATATGGTGATTCACAACACCACCAGTCAAGAGTATGCGGAACAACTCAAGGATACTGAATTCTTAGATACGCTGAAAAAAACGTATTTAGCAAAGCCGTGCGTGGGTGTTAGTCAGGGTGTAACCGATGATTTTAAATTGCTATTTGGGCAAGATGCGCCAATCACCACCATTTATAATCCGATAGATGTCGAAAGTATTGAAGAAACAGCTGATGATTTTGTTCCTGAGTATCAAGATTACATTGTCCATGTTGGAAAGTTCAAACCACAAAAACGCCATGATATTTTGATCAAAGCGTATGCACAGGCGAATGTTTCTCAAAAATTGGTATTGGTTGGTACTGGCGAGTTGATGAATGCATCCAAACAGCTTGTACAAGACTTGGGTATTGAAAATAAAGTGATTTTTGCAGGGTTTCAAAAGAATCCTTATCCTTTCATCAAACATGCTCGGTTAATGGTGGTGTCTTCAGATTTTGAGGGTTTGGGTTTGGTGATATTAGAGGCTTTAGCATTGAGCACGGCAGTCATTAGTACAGACTGTCCTTCTGGACCCGCGGAGATCTTAGCAAAAGAAAATTTGGTTGCTGTTCAAGATATTGAAGGACTAGCAGATAAGATTTGTCAAACATTACAAAATGAAGCGGATTTAACCATGTCTTTACACAAGCAATTTTATCCGCAACATGCTGTACAAAAATATTTAAGTTTAATTTCAAACTAAAATTTAAGTCCTACAATTTAGACTATAAAATTGATTCACATTGAGTAATATACTCGGATTAAATTGGGGTTTTACAAGAATGAAGGTTTTTTTAATTAACTTAGACAAACGACCAGATCGCTTGGCATTTGTCAAAAAACAACTTGATGAACAAAGTATCTCTTTTGAGCGTTTTGCAGCGGTTGATGGCTCAAAAATGACTTTAGAAACACAGACTTTAGTTGATGTAAAACGATTTATTATCGAGCAGAAAAAAGAACCAGTGATTGGTGAAGTTGGCTGTGCAATGTCGCATCGAGCAATTTGGCAAAAAATGGTCGATGAGAATTTGGAGTATGCACTTATCCTTGAAGATGATATTACACTATCACCTGATCTTGGTGAGCTTTTAAAAACAGAAAGTTTCTACAAGCAATTTGATTTTTTAAATTTATCTTCAAGTGAGCCGTATCACCCTGATTTGAATGTGCTAAATCAATTGGTACAACAAAATATTATTCAGCGCAAAGATGCTCATAGATGCAAAACGCTATGGTCTAAATTGGAATGGCGAAATCAATGGAAAATTTTTGCGATTCATGCTTTAAATGACAAAATAATCGCATGTGAATGTGATCCTGCGCCAGCATTAGCAAGTGGTTATATTTTATCCAAAAAAGGTGCATTTCATTTATTGGAAGCAAGTCAGTCGTTACATTTTCCGATTGATTTGGTGTGGAGATATTCTGGTGGAGGGCTAAGACAAGCCTTTCTAGCGGAATCAATGATTATCCAAACCCTCAATGATACAAATATCGAAGGACGATATAAGGGTTATAAACTAAACTTTATGCAAAGAGTTCAACGCATCTTTATAAAGAACCGCCGTAAACAGCGCAAAGCTGATGTAAGAAAAATGTATGGTAAACATTAAAGTAGAGCGGTTATTTAATTAGTACTTAATGTGCATAAAAGTTGGGTAAATTAGGCGCCCCTTTAAATCGCTTATATCCCCACATATACTCTTCAGGGAGGCGGTTGATCATCTGTTCAATCGCTTGATTTAATGCGGTCGTTGCAATATGAATATCTGGACTATACAGATTTGGATCATCAAGATCGTCACAATATACGTCGAATCCTTTTTCATCCGCACGGCGAAAACAACTGAGTCCAACGAGTTTACAGCCTGTTTTTTGTGCCATTTTACTGGCGAGTGTACTGGTCAAACAATCAATCCCAAAAAACGGCACAACTACACCACCTGATGGATGTGGGACATGGTCGGGGAGTATTACGCTAAAACCGCCTTGCTTTAAGGTCTTGAAGAGTGCTTTTACACCATTCGCATCAGTCGGAACAAGCGTGCCATTCAGTTGTTGGCGTGCATCCAAAACGAACTGGTTCAGTGCTGGATTTTTACTCGGTTTATACATGATGGTCGGCGTACCGTACTGATGGACCCATGCATTCATCATTTCCCAGGTGCCGAGATGTGGTGTGATAATTAGCGCACCTTTGGGATTGGCTAGAGCATCTGTGAGAATATTCAATTGATGTACTTGCTTGATTTGGGCGACACTCCATTCGGGCGGCATTGCCCAACATTTTGCAGACTCTGCATAAGTTAAACACTGTTTTTGCACGCTGGACTTGCTCATGTTCTCGATTTGTTTTTCATCCAGATGTGGGTAAGCCAAAGTCAGGTTAATCTTGGTTTTCCAATACATGCCTTTACGATCATTTTGACAGAGAAACCACGCAACCATTTTTGCAAAGATGCGAAGTAAGCTGAGTGGAATAAATTTTAAAAAACTGGGGTTCGGCATTGCAATATCAGTCGTAAAATGGAAATGTGTATTGGTGGCAACGAGAAAATTTCGAACAGTGCATGACGATCCTTGAATTTTCAGCAATTTGTGCATTTTATCTTGAAATCGAGCACTTTGGGAATTGATTCAAGTTGCTTGGTCGATATACACTAGCATGGTTTGAAAAATAAGTGATGATGTCTTTTTGAGTGAACAAATTTTGACAGGACAAACGGTGTTTGCCGTATATGTTGAAAATTTGCAAACTGAAAATCTAAAGTATTGGAGTGTTACATGAGTTCAGCACAGTTTGATCATGTGTCTGTGATTAAAAAATCAAATGTGTATTTCGATGGCAAATGCGTCAGCCATGTGGTTCAGTTCGAAGATGGCACACGAAAAACGCTTGGGGTGATTATGCCAACAGATCAACCACTTACATTTGAAACACACGTCGCTGAACGCATGGAAATCGTTTCTGGCGAATGTCGAGTTTTGATCGCTGGCAATGAAGAAAGCGAATTGTTCCGTGCAGGTCAATCTTTTTACATAGGTGCAAATAGTACATTTAAAGTCGAAACCAATGTGGTGGTGGACTATGTTTGCCACTTTGAAGGCTAAACATTGCTAAGCTGATCGGATCGATCTTTTAGATATCAATCCTGTAACTTGCTTACAGGATTTTTATTTTTTCAAAGACGTCATTTTCAAAATGATTCCTCAATAGTCAGTCTTTATGGGTAAAAAATATGGCAAAGGCAGAACATTATTATGGCGTGCATGCTGTGGAAAGCTTGCTTGAGCTGGAGCCTGAGCGAGTATTGACCTTATTCACTCTCAAAGGGAGAGATGATCAGCGTTTAAAAAAAATCCTGACCTTGGCTGAGCCGTTTGGTATTAGTGTGCAAAAAGCCAGCCGTGATACTTTGGAAAAATTGGCAGGATTGCCATTTCATCAAGGCGTCGTGGCAGCTGTACGACCTCAGCCGACCTTGAATGAAAATGATTTAGAGCAATTATTGACACAAAAAAAAGACGTCTTAATTTTGGCTTTAGATCAAGTGACCGACCCGCATAATCTTGGCGCATGTATTCGAACAGCTGCGGCAATGGGGGTGGATGCAGTGGTTGTGCCACGAGATCGTTCAGCAAGTTTGACGCCAACTGCACGTAAAGTTGCGGCAGGTGGTGCTGAAAAAGTGAAATTCATTCAAGTGACCAATCTAGGCAAAACATTGGCAGCCATGAAACAGCAAGAGGTCAAAGTGGTCGGGACATTACTCGATGATACTGCCTTACCAATCCAGTCGTGTGATTTAACTGGTCGTTTGGTGGTGGTGATGGGTGCAGAGGACACAGGGATTCGTCCGATCAATCAAGCACAGTGTGATGAAAAAATTTACATTCCAATGTCAGGTGACTTGCAAAGTCTGAATGTCAGTGTGGCGACAGGCATGGCGTTATATGAAGTTTGTCGGCAGCGTTTGGCGAAGGTTTAACAGACTTAAGCATCGATTTATGGGATCATTGGCTAATTCGTTTTAGATTGCCAGTAAACTTTAATTTTGCTACAACGTAAACCCCATCTAAGTCAAATTTGTAGATTTTAGCTCAGTTGTCTTGTACCAGAAATACATTTCTTCGACAATATTTTCTTTCTCCCTCCCGCTTGAAGTTTCACAAGGATTCGCTGATGAATCGTGTTCAATTGCAAGGCTATCTTTTTGTTTTGATTACCATGTGTATTTGGGGTGGTTTTACCATTTTATCGAGATTGAGTGCCAAGTGGCATATTGTGGCGTGGGATTTGACGGCGTTACGTTTTGCCTTTGCCTTTCTTATTTTGATGCCGATTTTACTCTATCGTCGTGATTATCATTTTTTATTTCAAAAACAATCCATTGTCTTGGCATTGGTGGGCGGGATTGGCTATTGTCTGACGGTATATAGCGGCTTTTATTTTTCTCCTGCGGCACATGCTGCGATCTTTTTAAATGGTTTTATTCCTGTTTGTACGGCATTGGCAGCGTGGCTGATTTACAAGCAACCTTTTGATCGGCACATGTGGGTGAGCATAGGCGTAATTTCGATTTCACTGATCGTGATGACCTATTTGTTATTGATGAATAGTCGCCAGCCTTTTGGAGTGGGCGATGTGCTTTTTGTCCTTGGCGCAGTGTGTTGGGGAGTGTTTTCGGTATTGCTACGCGAATCAAATATGACTGCATGGCAAGCGATGTGCAGTGTGGCGATTTGGTCTGCGATTTTGTATTTGCCTGCATATTGGCTATTTATTCCCAAGCATCTTGCTGAGGTAGATCCTTTGCATATTGCGATTCAAACCTTGTTTCATGGTGTGTTGGTGGTGATAGTGGCGACGATTTGCTATGTTGAAGCGATCAAACGCTTAGGTGCATTTCAAGCGGGGAGTATCGTGACTTTAGCGCCGTTTATTGCTGCGGTTTTGGCAATACCACTGCTGAATGAGCCTGTGTCGCCTGCAATTATTTGTGGGTTAATTGGCATCGGTATCGGCGCACTACAACCTTGGCGTTGGTTGGCATATCGGCGTAAGCAACCGATCTAAACGGCTTTTCAAAAATTGATGATTACTATTTATTGTTGTGTTGCTTGCGCAAATTGCAGATAACGTTGATGCAACGGCTGAAGTTGTTGATAAAGCGAATCCAATGTATCTGAATTGTCCACCACATCGTCAGCTCGCTTTTGTTTCTCAGATCGAGACATTTGAGCTTGAATAATTCTTTCGATTTGTTCGAGGCTTTGTCCATCACGTTGGCTGGCTCGTTCCAGTTGAATCTCGGCAGGTACATCTATCAATAAATTTCTTTGGCAGAGCAAATGCTGATCCGTCTCGAACAATAATGGTGAGACTAATATGGCATAAGCACTGGATGCCTGATGTAGTTGCGTGATGATAGACTGGCGAATGACAGGATGAGTAATTTCTTCTAATTGCTGTCTTGCTTCAGGGTGTTTAAAAATATGCTCACGAAGCGCACTACGATTGAGACTTCCATTTTCATCAAGAACCCAATCGCCAAATTTTTTTTGAATCTCGAATAAGGCAGGTTGCCCCACTTCAACCACTTCACGTGCCACAATATCTGCATCGACAACGACAATGTCTTGTTGTTCAAACCACGCGCTGGCAGCAGATTTTCCGCTACCAATTCCACCTGTCAGTCCGACAATATAAATCATTGATGGATACCGTTGATTTTGAGGCTTAGCTTAAGCTACCTAAGTACATGTTCATGATTTGCTCACCCCACAAGAAAGCAATCCAGCCTGCAATCGCCAAATATGGGCCAAAAGCAAATGGTTTATTTTCTTTAGTGACTTTAAGCAAGATGATGCCAATAATCGCACCGACGAGAGAAGATAGCAAAATAATTAAAGGCAATTGCATCGGACCAAGCCAAGCGCCTAACGCTGCAAGTAATTTAAAATCGCCATGCCCCATACCCTCTTTGCCTGTAACCAATTTAAAGATGATATACACCGACCACAAGGACAAGAAACCGAGTAAGCACCCCCATATTGCCTGAGTAGGTGAGGCAAATAGGCTGTAACTATTCACTGCTAAACCCAGTCCGATTAGAGGGTAAGTCAGTCGATCGGGTAGAAGTTGTGTGTCAAAATCAATACCCGTTAAAGCGATCAAAATCCATGTAAAAATTAAACCAAATAAGGTTTCTAAGCTTACGCCAAACTTCAATGCAATAAGTAAAGAACACAGCATGGTTGCAATTTCAACGAATGGATAGCGAAAAGAGATCGGCGTTTTACATTGGCTACATTTACCACGCAGTAAAAAAAACCAACTGAAAACAGGGATATTCTCATGCCATCGAATGCGATGCTGACAGTTTGGGCACGTCGAAGCAGGGTGGCTTAATGTTAGTTTGTCGTGATCTATGACAGGTTGTTCAGGGTGTAAGAAGAGTTGGCATTCTTGTCGCCATTCTTGCGCCATCATTTTAGGAAGACGAAGAATGACCACATTCAAAAAGCTACCGATACATAAACCTAAAATAGCAATACATACATAGAATATGCTGAGGTTGCTCTGAAAAAAGCTAATAACATCTTGCATTAAACGACAGAACCCATTTGGAAGATTGGTAGGTACATGGCAATGACCAAGCCACCAACAAGCACACCGAGTACAGCCATGATCAATGGCTCCATCATACTAGTTAAGCCATCTACAGCATTATCGACTTCATTCTCAAAGTGGGTTGCCACTTTATCAAGCATCGAATCTAAAGCACCAGATTCCTCGCCAATGGCGACCATTTGTATTGCCATGCTTGGGAAGAGTTGGGTCTGACGCATAGAGAACTGAAGTTGTTGACCAGTAGCCACATCATCACGAATGCGCATCACTGCGTTTTCATAGACCACATTATTCGTTGCGCCTGCGGTAGATTCTAGCGCATCAATGAGTGGCACACCTGCAGCAAAGGTGGTGGCAAGGGTTCGGCTAAAACGGGCAATAATTGACTTATACACCAAATCACCAAAAATTGGTAGTTTTAAAGAAAGGCGATCTAAAAAGTCACTGAATTTTTTACTACGTTGTTTTGCTTCTAAAAAACCAAATACTAGAGCACCAAGCCCTAAGATTAAGAAGAACCAATATTTTTGCATCCATTCCGACATATTCACCACCATTTTGGTGAAGGCTGGTAGATCAGCGCCGAAGGAGGTAAATAGGTCTTCAAATACTGGAACGACTTTAACCATGAGAATAATGGTCACTACAATCGCAACCACAATAACAGCTGCAGGGTATTTCATCGCTTTTTTAATTTTTTGTTTGAGGAGTTCACTTTTTTCTTTATAAATAGCGACACGATCCAGCATGGTTTCAAGTGCACCAGACTGTTCACCAGACTCCACGAGCGAGCAAAATAGATTGTCAAAATATTTTGGATATTTACGGAGTGCACCTGCAAACGTATTACCACCTTCGACCTCACCTTTGATGCCGAGGACGACTTCACGCATTGCTGGGTTTTCTAAACCTTCAGCAACGATTTCAAAAGATTGTACCAATGGTACACCTGCTTTCATCATGGTGGCAAGCTGACGGGTAAAAATCGTGATATCCAACGTCGTTACTTTTTTCTTAAACATTTTGTTCAAGAATTCGATTTCACGTTTTTGCACGATTTTACGGACGGTGATGCCTTGCTTTCTCAGTGTGACTTTTGCTAGTGCCATGTTGCGCGCAGGCAATTCCCCTTTGATTTTCAACCCCTTACGATCCACCCCTTCGTAGGTAAATGTCGGCATCATTTGTGCTTTTTTTACTGCCATGACGATTCCTTATATAGCACTTCTCAAACTTTATTCACTAGTAACACGATTCACTTCTTGTAAAGTGGTAATCCCCTGCATGACTTTTAACAAGCCAGAACGACGTAAATTTTTAAATCCTGCTTTTGCTGAGGCATCAGCAATTTCCAAAGCATTGCCATCTTCCATGATAATTCTCGAAATATCTGCATTGACTTTCATGACCTCATATATCCCCACACGACCTTTATAACCCTCACGACATTCAGGGCAACCTACCGCGTCAAACAGTTGGAATTCAGGATTTTCAAGATCAGCTTGGGTAAAGCCCATCTCCAATAAGCTTGGCTTTGGAATATCGGCAGGCTTCTTACATTGACTGCATAATCGTCGAGCAAGACGCTGTGCGATCACAAGATTCACTGATGTGGCAATATTAAATGATGGTACACCCATGTTGCGTAAACGAGTCAAAGTTTCCGGTGCGCTATTAGTGTGTAATGTTGACATCACCATATGACCTGTTTGCGCTGCTTTAATCGCAATTTCTGCGGTTTCGAGGTCTCGAATCTCACCGACCATGATAATGTCAGGATCTTGACGCAGGAATGACTTGAGTGCTGCAGAGAAGGTAAGCCCCACTTTATTGTTGACGTTGACCTGATTAATACCTTGTAAGTTAATCTCGACGGGATCTTCTGCGGTCGAAATATTCGAATCTTCGGTATTGAGGATGTTTAGACCTGTATATAAAGAAACTGTTTTACCCGAGCCTGTTGGACCTGTGATCAACAACATGCCTTGCGGTTTTTCTAAGGCTTCAATAAATAACGCTTTTTGATCAGGCTCATAGCCGAGTGCGTCAATACCGAGCATCGCACTTGATGGATCAAGAATACGGAGGACGATTTTCTCACCAAATAGTGTTGGTAGAGAGTTGACACGAAAGTCAATAGCTTTGGTTTTTGATAGTTTGAGTTTGATACGACCATCTTGTGGAACACGTTTTTCAGAAATATCCATTTGCGACATGACTTTTAAACGAGAGGCCAAGCGTGTAGCAAGCTGTGTTGGTGGGCGCGCAATTTCACGCAAAACGCCATCTACACGATAGCGTACTCGGTACATTTTTTCATACGGCTCAAAGTGCAAATCCGATGCACCCATGCGAATGGCGTCAACTAAGAGTTTGTTGACATATTTAACAATCGGCGCTTCATCTTGAGTGGATTCATCATCAGATTCATCAAGGTTGGTGTCCTCAGCCACCTCAAGTTCAAAATCATCATCGCCAAAATCGAAATTTTCTTCTTCTTGAAAGTGTGTTGCAATGAATTTCGTCAGCTTTTGCTGTTCAACAATGACACTGTGTAAGTTGAGTTTGCTGTTGAAGCGGATCGCTTCCATTGCTTCGATGCGGGTTGGGTCGCTGGTTGCGACAAAAAGTGTACCACCACGTTGAACAAGTGGAATAATTTGATGTTGTACAACGAGCTTTTCACCAACAATATCTTTGGGTAAAACGGCTGCATCAAACGCATCTAGGTCAAAGATAGGCTCAGCAAATTCTTCAGAAATTGCCGTGGCAATCTTTAAGCTGGAAACATTGAATTCATCCACTAACACAAATGTCAGTGGTTGTTTATTTCTTTTCGCTTGGTCTTGTGCCTTTTGCATCGACTCTGTGCTGATCACCCCATCAGCGACTAAGCGTTTGATAAAACCTGTAAAGGTTGGTGCTTGACTCGTTGCTAGCATAATATCAATTCAACTCATCCATATCGTTCATTATGTTTTGCAGTTTTTTCTAACTTAACAATATATCACAAATTCACAACCGTCCAATAAAAAACGATATTATCAAAAACTAAAATGACATGCCTTAATCAGAAATGATGACAATATGATGATCTGACTTATCATTGTGCTGAAAAACGTATAAAATTATGCGATTTTAAAATTTGAGTAGATTGACATGCGTCAGCAATGGGTAATTGGAAACTGGAAATTGAATCCGAGTTTTATCGATGCCAAAACATTATTCGAAACGATCCAAACGCAACTCAGCGAGATAAAAAGCTCGTGTCAGGTTGCGATTGCACCGCCTGCGCCATATCTTGGTGCGTTTATTGAGCGTGCGGAACAACTCTCCATCGTTGCGCAAGATGTATCGACAGTTTCAGGCTTTGGTGCTTACACTGGCGAAGTCAGCGCACATCTATTGCAAAACATGGCGGTCAATGCAGTTATCATTGGGCATTCAGAGCGTCGTGAGTTGTTTGGTGATGATGCTTCGATATTGCAAGAAAAAATCAAACAAAGCCGACAGTCTAATCTACAAGTGATTTACTGCGTGGGTGAAAGTCTTGAGCAACGTGAGTCAGGTCAGGCAGAGCAAATCGTAATAGATCAGCTCAATGATTTAAATGTGGTTTTGACTGAAGATGATTGGCAACACGTCATCATTGCTTATGAGCCGATTTGGGCGATTGGGACGGGGAAAACGGCTTCGCCTGAAGATGCACAGCAGATGCATGCGACGATTCGAGCTTATTTGAAAGAACATACCGCTGAAGCGGATCAGATCAGTTTGCTTTACGGTGGTAGTGTAAAGCCTGAAAATGCTGTACAGTTAGCAACCTGCCGAGATATTGATGGTGCATTAGTCGGTGGTGCTTCATTAGAAGCAAATAGTTTTATGGCAATTATTGATGCATTTTCGCAATCTGCGCTTGAGTCAACCATTTAATCATTTATTGAATCAATTTTAGGTATATCTATGTATAGCTTCGTCCTTGTCGTGCATATTCTTTTGGCGATATTAATGATTGGATTGATCTTGGTACAGCATGGGAAAGGTGCTGATGCGGGTGCATCATTTGGTGGTGGCGGTGCGGCAACAGTCTTCGGTGCATCAGGTTCGGGTAACTTTATGACCCGGCTGACAGCGATTTTAACCGCACTGTTTTTTATCACCAGTTTGACATTGGCGGTTTATGCTAAAAAGCAAACCCAAAGTGTGAATGTGTTGCCAGGCGAAGCAGTTGAACAAACAACGACGCCACCAGTAACACCGACATCAAGTTCGACAACTGCACCAGTAACAACTTCTACTACTACGACAGCATCTGAGTCTTCTGCATCAGAAGCGCCTGAAACTTCATCAAACACGACGACAAATCCGTAATTAAGCGAAATTAGGCTTTTCTTTTGAGAAAGAAAGGTCTATCATGCACGCCTGCTTGCGGTGGTGGTGGAATTGGTAGACACGCTACCTTGAGGTGGTAGTGCTTTCGGGCGTGGGGGTTCAAGTCCCCCCTTCCGCACCAAGCTTCTCTTTCTTCTAGGTTTTGATCTGGTGGTAAAAGTTTGGTGTATGCAAGCAGAATGGTTGATGCGGGATGGAGCAGTCTGGTAGCTCGTCGCTCATAACCCGAACAGGGTGGTAGTTTTAATAAGCACCAAATCGGTGTAAAACGGCTATAACCCATGTATATAAAGGCTTCCTAATCAGGAGGCTTTTTTATTTGTACGTCATTTTTAGCCATTTTAACCCAATTTATCTAAAAATTTTGGACTGCATTTTTCTACTGTTAAAATGACTTTCGGGCGGTTTATTTATTAAGTACTTAAGATTTTTTTTACAAACGACTTTGCTGTACAGACCTATTATTTAGCCACATTAGCAATATAATTTCTGAATGAAGAAGCTAACATCTAAAATTTACCATATAGCAAATAAGACCTCAGGTAACTGAGATCTCATTAATCGAGAAAATATTACGACGCAGCTATCCAATGCTGTTTAATAACTTAGATTCTCAAATGAAGTGCAACAGAGAATAATTTATTGGAAGGAAGCAAGATGAGCTAGCATTCTGCTTCCGACCGACCAAAGTCAAAGTTGCATCATGAACTTTTAAAAGCGTAATGAAAGACAAGGCGTTTTAGAAACACCTCTACAGGCGTAGAGAGAACCGTTGATCCTAGCCAAAATAATGGACAGCACGTCCCTCTAAAGATAACGTAACTTTAATCTTTGGAGATTCAAGAAATGGCTAAACGTTTTAGTCCCGAATTTAAACAGCAAGCGATTGATTATGCACTTTCAAACTCACACGAGTCTGTAGCTGCAATCGCCCAGAAATTAGGTGTGGGTTATTCAACATTAGATAAATGGATTCGTGAAACCAATCCGGCAGGTTCAAGCAAACGTCAACTTTCACCAGAACAACAGCGGATCGTGGAATTAGAGAAAGAAGTCAAACAGCTCAAGGAAGCCAATGACATCTTAAAAAAAGCGCATGTGTACTTTCTAACAGATCATGCCAAGAAAAGTACACGGTAATTCAAGATCTAGATATGAATGAAGTCACCGTATCTTCTGCCTGTAAATACCTAGGTGTCAGCACTTCAGGCTATTATGCCTGGCGAAAACGTCAAGCCAATACGGCACAGAAATATAATGACTTAAAAGCCGTATATTGGCAGCATCATGCACGATTGGGTGCACCTTCATTAGTACATGACATGCATGATTTAGGTTACAACATGAGCGAACGAACCGTTGGAAGAATGCTTAAAAAGCTTGGTTTACGTAGCAGGATTGCACGTAAATACAAGCATACGACTGATTCAAACCATCGTTT
>LUOR01000037.1 GCA_001626925.1 Moraxellaceae bacterium REDSEA-S32_B1 | reverse complement strand
CCCAGATGACTATGCGACATTTTCCCAAGTCGTCGAAGATTTGCAAGTCAGAATTGCATTTTTAGATGAATTAGTTGATCAGTTGAACGATCAAGTGGCGAAACAGAACAGCGAAATCGTCGATTTGAATAAAAAAATGCAAATGCTCTATCAACGTGTCGAAGCATCGGACATGTCGGAGGGTGTTGCGCCATTCGATCCATTGACTAATAAACCGCCGCATTATTAAATCGAAATGCTCATTTTTCAAGGATGAAAACATGCCAATTCAACTCAAACGAATTTATGACGAAGTGTCTGCAAGCGATGGTAAGCGTATACTGGTTGATCGACTGTGGCCTCGTGGCATCAAAAAAGAAGATGCACAACTTGATCTTTGGGCGAAAGAAGTTGCGCCATCCAATGAACTACGTAAATGGTATGCACATGATGAGGAAAAATGGGATGAGTTTCAGACGCTGTATCGTGATGAGTTAGTGGCTAATGCAAAACTTGCCGAGTTAAAACAATATATTGGCGATGACACCGTGACCTTCCTCTATGCAGCAAAGACCAATCAATATTGCCATCCTCAGGTGCTGAAAGCTGAAATTGAAAAGCTTTAATGGTTTATACACAGTAAGCTTCAAAATAACTTAGCTTGCAAAAAGCAAAGCCCTGACGAATCAGGGCTTTTGTTTTACAGCATATGTTTTTATGGGCTTAGACTTACCATGCCTTTTCCAAAATACCCATCAAATCATCAAGGCTAGCTTCTTTTGGATTGTAGATAATCGAACCGTCATCAAGCGCTTTTTTCGCCACCTCAATCAGCTGTTCTTTTTTCACCTTACCAGTTTCTTGCAAGGTACGTGGCAACTTGGTTTTGCTATGCAACTCATCACGCATACCACGAATCACTGAAATTGCTTTAGCAGCACGTTGATCAGCAGGTGTGTGCGCATACACTTCAGGGCCTGCAAGAGGCAACAATAGGTCTGCAATTTTGTCGCCATTGACATCTTGGTTGTACTCCAACACGTATGGCAAGAATAGATTCATACACAAGCCATGTGGCAAGTGCGCAACAGCACCAAGTGCATGACCGAGAGAGTGCACCACGCCAACCATTGAGTTTGAGAAAGGCAGCCAAACAAGTATAGGCTTCAACAGCATGCGTCATCGCATCCATTGCTGTCATCGCAGTTAAATGTGGTGGCAAGGTTTGCGTCATACGTGGATCAAGAATCGCAGCATGTGGCATCAAATAATACGATGCAAAAGGCAATTTCACATTTTTCTCAGTGTCCGATACCACAGCGATCATGGTCACTTCTGAGCCTGTACCAGAAGTCGTTGGAATCACGAAGAATGGTTTGAGTGGCTTAGGTAGGTTGTGCGCACCTGAGTATTTCAAGAGGTCATCACCGCCTTCAGACACCAAAATATTGGTCGCCTTCGCCGTATCAATCACCGAACCACCACCAACGGCTAAGATTGCATCGCAGCCATTGTCACGGTACATTTTTGCCACGTCACGTACAGTCTGCAAACTACTGTCTGGTGGAACATTATCAAAGATCGCAGCAATCTTCGCATCTGCCTCAGTAAAGGCTGATTCGATTGGGGTAAGCAAGCCGTTCGCACGAACGCCTTTATCGGTAATGATTAGTGGCTTTTTTGCACCCAAAGTCGCAAGTTCAAAGGGGATGTGTTCTAGCGCAGCGTTGCCTGCAATAACTTTGACAGGGCAGAAAAATTCGTAATATGGTTTAGCCATTATGCAATTCCTTTAAAATATGACTGAGCAACTTTCAGATAAATATTCGCTGCACCAGACAGCTTGTCTTTTAATGATAAATTTTTGGGATATTCTTTTACCGCCAAGTCTGCAATGACTTTTGGCAAGATTAACGCTTCCATCTTGTTCAGGCAACGCACCAAGCGAATCGCATAAGAAATTTCACCATCTGCCACCATGCGATCATTGGCAAAAGCTTGTGCTGTACCTTCTTGGAATGAAAAGACCAAAAAAGCATGGCTGATATGCTTAAAGGTAATGGTCAGATCTGGTTTTTCCTGTGGGTTTTTTACAAGGCTTAAACGATGTTGATCATCAACACGTGCCACGAACTGTGGGCCATTTGGGAAGACCTTCATTGAAAAAGTAAAATTGGCAGGAAAGCCCTGAATCTCAGATTTCACTTCATGATCCACTTGGCTTGCCATGACTAAGCCACGTCCGATGATATCCATCATCAGCTTGACATAGCCTTGTTGTAGTTGAGGTTTGACGTCTTTGCTATTGATCACATGCAGTTCCTTGTCAAAGATTATGTTTATTTAGAGTAATTACTCTAAATGATTTTGACAAGAACGCAAGTGTTATTGATCGGCTTCTACCGAAATATTTGCAAAAACCTGTTTTTCAGTGATGAACTGCTGGCATTTTTGATATAAATCTTCCAAAGAGGGAATCGTGTCTAGTAGATCAGAAAGTCGCACCATCTCAAGCCCTGCATAACCACAGGGATTGATGGTTTGAAATCCAGTCAGATCGCAATCCACATTGAGCGAAAGTCCGTGATAGCTACAGCCACGGCGGATTTTAAAGCCGAGTGAACCGATTTTGCGCTCCTCCACATAGACACCAGGTGCATCTTTTTTGGTAAAGGCGTCGATGTCATATTGCGCTAAAAGCCAGAGCATCATTTCTTCAGCAAAATTAACCAAATCACGCACATGCCATTTCAAGCGATTGAGATCAAATAAGAAATAAGCAATTAATTGTCCACGACCATGCCATGTGACTTGTCCACCACGATCACTTTGTACCACGGGGATATCAGAAGGAATCAAGATATGTTCGGGTTTCCCTGCTTGACCTTGCGTCAATACATCATGATGTTGCAGTAACCAAAGCTCATCAGGAATATTGGCATCGCTCGTCGCCAAAGCACGCTGTTCAGTGAAGCATTTCATTGCTTCAAAGCGTGTCGTGTAATCTTGAAGATCACGAAATGTTCGGATAATAAGCTGAGGCTGATTTTGCATAACAATAATTTAAGAACGTTGATTTGAAATGATTTTGATCAAATAATAATTGAATTTTGGATTCGTCTATATGCGAAATTGGTCGGTAGTAAATCGTTTATAAACGTTCAATACCACCATCTGATTTGGGTTTTTCAGATTGTTGTAACCTTATAAGCTTGTGACGGTAGTAGAAAAACTGCCCGATGTTCATCACGATCATGATGACAAAGATCACTGGAAGCAAAGACATGCTACTTATATTATCAACACCGACGAAGTAGATAAAAAGTGGAATAAAGATCAGTGTTAAAAGCATGTTGGTTCTAGAGGTTTTGTGCAGTGCAGTATATTTTTTAATTTGTTCAGCGTTAGCTTGGTGGTTTTCCATGTGGTTATTGTTCATTTTTTAACTCAATCGTTTTTGAAAAGTTCAGCTTAAGATTATCAAAATTTTAAAGATGAAAGAATAAGTCAGGAAAAAATATACGAAGAATAAAAAAACTCCCAACGGATTGAGAGTTTAGGGATTGGGTATCATTACAGCGCTGTTTTGATATACGGACAAGCTGCCAAATCTGCATACAAGATATGGACTTGCTCTAATTCGTCAAAGCGCAATTGTGCTGTGATCGAAGTATATTTCCCAGTACGAGAGGGTTGAAATTTCAAAGTCGTTTCATCAAACTCAGGAAAGTGTTTGACCAAAATCTCAAGCACAGAATCCTTCAATTCATCGCAAGTTTCACCAATCAGTTTGATCGGGTAGTCCATCGGGAAAACCCAAAGGTGCTCTTGTAACTCACGAGAAGGGGTGCGGTCAATCATCATGCCTCTCCTAATTTGATTCAATGTGATGTCTTAGCTTAATTTGGCTTCATTCAAAACGCCTGCAAAAATGCAGGCGTTTCTAATTTATTTCATGGCTTACGATATGGGGCAAATAACTTGAATTTCAAGGATATTGCCACCTTGTAGCAAACGATCAATTAGTCATTTTCCAAGAATGAACGTAAGTGCTCAGAACGAGATGGATGACGTAGTTTACGCAATGCTTTGGCTTCGATCTGACGAATACGTTCGCGAGTCACGTCAAACTGTTTGCCAACTTCTTCCAAAGTATGATCAGTTGGCATGTCGATACCAAAACGCATTTTCAGGACTTTGGCTTCACGTTCGGTGAGGTTCTCAAGCACTTCACGGGTTGCTTCACGTAGACCTTCTGAGGTTGCTGCTTCAACAGGTGAGGTAATGTTTAAATCCTCAATAAAGTCGCCAAGATGCGAATCTTCATCATCACCGATTGGTGTTTCCATCGAAATCGGTTCTTTAGCGATTTTCAGCACTTTACGGATTTTGACTTCATCCATTTCCAAGCGTTCACCGAGTTCTTCAGGTGTAGGCTCACGTCCCATTTCTTGTAGAAGCTGACGCTGTACGCGGTTGATCTTATTGATGGTTTCGATCATGTGTACAGGGATACGAATGGTACGTGCTTGGTCAGCGATCGAACGGGTAATCGCCTGACGAATCCACCATGTTGCATAGGTTGAGAACTTATAACCACGGCGATATTCAAACTTATCCACCGCTTTCATCAAGCCGATGTTGCCTTCTTGAATCAAGTCAAGGAATTGCAAGCCTCGGTTGGTGTATTTCTTAGCAATCGAGATCACCAAACGTAGGTTGGCTTCGACCATTTCTTTCTTGGCACGGCGTGCTTTGGCTTCACCGATCGCCATGCGTTTTGAGATTTCTTTGATTTGTTTGACATTCAAACCAAGCTCAGACTCGATGTCACCAATTTTTTGTTGGAATGCCAACACGTCAGGGCGGACTTTATCCAAGTGTGTTTTGATGGTGTCATCTGCAGCATTAAATTGCTCTTCAAACCATGCAATATTGGATTCATTACCTGGGAATGAATGGCGGAACGCTTCACGGCTCATACGACCACGACGGATCGAGTAGCGCATAATTTCACGTTCGCTGTGGCGGATTTCATCGTGTGTACCACGGATCATTTCTGCAACTAAATCAAATAAGCGTGGGGTGAGCTTAAACATCATGAATACAGACGCCATCGCTTCCAATTGCTTTTGTCCAGCTTCGCTTTGGCGACCATGTTCGGCAAGTACCGCTTTGGTTTCATTCCAAGCCGCTTCTAACTCAGCAAAACGTTGACGTGCGATCTCAGGATCAGGGCCTGAATCGCCATCGCTATCGTCTGAATCATCGTCATCTTCATCATCATCGTCGTCATCAAGATTGACGTCTTTCTTATTGGACTTTTTATCAGAGTCATCGTCATCATCGATTGATGCATCGTCTTCGACTTCAGGCACCTCTTCTTCAGTTTCAGGATCGAGATAACCTGAAAGCACGTCGGCAAGACGACGTTGCGGTTCTTCTTCGAGTGTTTGTTTATATTCGTTGAGTACAACTTCAACAGTTTTTGGCCAGTATGCAATCGCATGTAGAACGTCACGAATACCATCTTCGATGCGCTTGGCAATGCTAATTTCGCCTTCACGGGTCAATAGCTCAACCGTACCCATCTCACGCATGTACATACGCACAGGGTCGGTGGTGCGACCTGGTTCAGTTTCAACCGATGCCAACACTGCCGCAGCTTCTTCTGCCGCCACATCGTCACCTGCATCTGGTGAGTCTTCCATCATCATGTCATCGGATTCTGGTGCACGTTCATGCACAGGAATACCGACATCATTCAACATCTGAATAATGTCTTCGATTTGCTCACTTTCGGTGATGGAGTCTGGGAGATGATCGTTAACTTCTGAATAAGTTAAATAGCCTTGTTCCTTGCCTCGGCTTATCAATACCGCAATTTGAGAGGTCGTCGGGGTTTGCATATCGCTCATCATGGCTCACTTTATTTATGTTTTAATTCAAAACGCATGAATGCTCTTATACGATTTTGAATCAAAATAGGTTGAATCAAATGACTGTGAAACAGCGCATCATAGCACAAAATGACCTCAGAACATGGTTCAAAATAAAATTTTATCTGACTAAATCGGATCAAAAATTGTGATGAATTTGCGGTGAATAGTGTTGGATATTGGGATCGATTTTGATAATTCAAGTTGCGATATTTTGACGTGTTTAATTTACATTGTGAGTGTTGAAGAAGGTGAATTTTGATATTGTCAGAAAATGTCTCAAAAAAAGGCATGTTTATGCAAATGATTTACACTTTGGTAAATGCTAAATATTGATAAAATACAGCAACTTAATATTTATCGCTTGACAAAGTCTATGCACAATTATAAATAGCGCCTAACGCTCTCATTTTATTTATGCTGAGGTGGTTTGCGTGGCAGGAACTCAAGATTTTGAACTCGACGATAATTATTCAGAAGATGACTCTTCTTTTGATGACACATCGCCAAAAGTAAGTGCGAAAGAATCCTTAGAAAAGCGTCGTTTGATCGATGATCTTTTGGCTCAGCGAAAGCTAGAACGTGAGCTCAAAGCGTTGGATAATGATTATGACGACGACTTCGATGATGATTTTGATGACGAATAAATCTTTCGTCACCATGTATAATCAAAGCTATTAATCAGCAATCCGTATTTGATCAATAGCGATATAAAGCAGTAAACTCAACACAACTTCATATTGGCAATATAAAGGCATCACATGGCAACGCTTGATTTAGACCAACTGAGTGACTACCTCGACGGCGAAAACAACGAGTTTGGATTGGACTTTGCGGCAACGCATGGTTTTTTGTGTGCAGTTGCAGTTGGCCCTGAGCTTTCTGATTGGTTAGGCTATTTATTTGATCAAAATCAAAGTAAAGTACCAAAAGATATTCTTGAACAGATCAAACTGTGGCTCACAGAACTCCAATCGACTTTGGCAAATGAAGAACTCATCGAATTTCCATTTGAGATCGAAGAAGCAGATGTGGATTCGAGTCTTGGTGATTGGAGCGTGGGCTTTGTCGATGCGATGTTCGTCAATGAAGAAGCGTGGTTTAATGATGAAATTGAAGAAACACTGGTTGAGCTGACCTTGCCAATTATGGTGTTTAGTGGCATTGATGAAGAAGATCCACAAATGGAATCGTTCCGTCGCAATGGTCAATTGATGGATGACTTGGCGCAAGAGATTCCTGACAATTTGACTGAAATCTATTTGCTCTATCATGCAGATTGATTGCAAATAATTGATATATCAATAATTTAGTAAATCATGATTTTTAAGTCATAAAACGTATCGTTAATGATGCGTTTTTTTTTGCTGGATATCTTGGCTCTAAAGTCATCGTATTTTTGATGTAAATATCTGCACTATAAATCGGCATTAAAACCAAAGCATGATTGTGAAATCAGACAAGTTGTGTCATCTTTTGTGTTTTATGTTGATAAGTCGATATAAGTCAGTCAGTTTGGTCAGTTTTTTGCATCTATAAAATAATCGAATTGCAAGAGTTACCATCTTGATGAAGACAGGGAGAATTCTAAGTGGAATACACTTTTAACGCATATTACACCTTGATCGCAGCGACATTTGTATTGTTGCTGGGTCGATTACTGGTCTACAAGATTCCATTTTTAAGAAACTACAATATCCCGGAGCCTGTTGCTGGTGGTTTGGTGGCAGCGATTTTAGCGTATTTGGTGTATCTGACTTTTGGGGTTAGTGGCAAGTTTAGCTCTGAGCTTCAGACTGGATTTATGCTGGTATTTTTTGCTTCGATCGGCTTGGGCGCAAATTTGACCAAATTGAAAGAAGGCGGTTTTGGCTTATTTATCTTCTTGTGTTGTATTAGTGCTTATATCTTGGTGCAGAACTTCGTCGGGATAGGATTGGCGACAGTTGTTGGCTTAGATCCGCTAATGGGCTTGGTGACAGGTTCTGTGACTTTGACGGGTGGTCACGGTACAGCAGGGGCTTGGGGTCATATCTTGGAGACTAAATATGGTCTTGAGGGTGCAACGACGCTAGGTATGGCGAGTGCTACCTTTGGTCTAGTGATCGGTGGTTTGGTCGGTGGTCCTGTGGCGAAGTTCTTGATCGAGCGTCACAACTTGGCGACTGGGCGTAGCGTCGGTGAAGAAATCCGTGATGATAAAATCCCAGTTGCGCCTACGGGAGAGCATTCCACCTTTGAATTTCCACACAAAACACGTTTAATCACCGCAGATAATGCGATTAGTACCCTAGCGATGTTTGCTGCATGTTTGGCATTTGGTAATCTGATGACCGACCTTGCAAAAGGGACTAGCTTCGAGTTGCCAACATTCGTTTGGGCATTACTCGGTGGTGTGATTGTCCGTAATTTCCTTGAATCGGTACTTAAAGTTACCATTTTTGATCGTGCGATTGATGTATTTGGTAATGCCTCACTGAGCTTATTCTTAGCAATGGCATTATTGTCATTAAAATTGTGGCAATTGGTTGATTTGGCTGGACCTTTGGTCATTATCTTGTCACTGCAAACTTTGGTGATGGCACTGTTTGCCGCATTTATTACTTTTAAAGTCATGGGTAGTAACTATGATACTGTTTGCCGCATTTATTACTTTTAAAGTCATGGGTAGTAACTATGATGCAGCGGTACTGGCAGCGGGTCATTGTGGCTTTGGTATGGGTGCAACACCGACGGCGATTGCCAATATGCAAGCGATCACCAATATGTATGGCCCTTCACACAAAGCATTCTTGATCGTACCGCTTGCAGGTGCATTCTTCATTGATTTGGTGAATGTCGTGGTGATCCAGACTTTATTAAAATTCTTTGGCTAATTGATTTTTAATTTTTCGAAATGAGCACTGCGTTAAGCGGTGCTTTTTTAATGAGCGACCAAGATCAGCGTTTAATTCCGATAATGAAGCGAGAAGATTATACTTTAGCTGAATTGATGCAATTAGTTGGATTAACGCATCGAGCAACGTTCCAAAAGAATTACTGAAATCATGCAATAATAGCTGGTCTGATTAAACCTACCATTGCTGATAAGCCGAAAAGTCCGAAATAAAAATATAGATTAAAAGCATCACACAAAGCTATCGCCAACCTGTGTATTACGTGGATCTAACTTTAAGGGAGGGGATTAGCTTGAATGAAGCGATTATTCAGGCGAAGCAAATTGATGAGCAGAGTAAGCAGGCAGGGTTTTATCAGGAAGCTTTAGACTTTACCGCAAGGAAGGGTTTTGGGAATGGAAGGATGGACGTAGACATGGAGGAAGGCTTGGAGGTAGTTGAGGAATTTTATCAGCCTGTCGGAGGCCAGCAGATCGAAGAGACTCAGACTGCATTTGATATTCAACAGGGATTGAAAGGATCAGTGACGGCTTTGAATTAAATCAGACAAGGTAAAACCTTACGAGATTGCCGTATCTCATGAGCGAGTTGCTCGAAATCATGAGATAGGAGTAAACATCATGAATGCATTTGTAGGTCAAACTTTTCAAATGAATCAACTGATCAGTATCAAACAAGTAGTAATCGCGATCTGGAAGACCAATACCTCCTACAGATAACACGACTTGATGACGATCAGGGTCACTGCGATCGGCCCCAACATAAAAACCGAATGGCGTGGCGGTGTTATCGATGAAGGCGCGACCAAATCCTTGAATGAGTTCTTCTCGAGTATCAATCTCACTCAGCGCGGAGAGTCCGGGCAATAATGGACTTATTCCCCGCTCGTTTAGAACTTCGGTGTTCATGTAGCTTAGGTAATAGTCACTAACCTTTTGTTCAACCGAGCCCTGGGCTGGTTCCGTATTGGCTAGATCATCGATAATATTTCGTACTCTTTGATC
>LUOR01000036.1 GCA_001626925.1 Moraxellaceae bacterium REDSEA-S32_B1 | reverse complement strand
AGCAAAAGTATTTAAAACGACATTTCATGTCGTATGGCTTACGCCAGTCGCTTATATCCTCGGGCTAAACCCCGAGGTTTTACGCTCCAATGGATAAAACATGTTTTGCGGTATTTCACATGATGTTCACTGACAACCATCGCATGATTTAAGCGAACATAATCAGCCAAGCCCACACCTAAAGTCTCTGAATGTGCTAGGGCAACATCTTGCATCCAAGACACATACTGCACATTATTTACATGATCCAACTGATCCAAATGTTTTTTTTCAGCTTGCAAAACACTTTCAAATATTTGACTCATACCGAATGTATTAATCCTTTACAACACGTAACTTTTCTTTGGTCTTTTGGCTCTCTAATAAGTGACTAAAGCGGTGATCTAAGCCTTTTTCATCATACGTTCGCATCCATGGCGATCGACCATAATACGCACCATTGAGCTGTGAATAATGCACCAAAGCGTAGCGGAAGCGACGATAATGCAAGCGATTTACACGACCTGGGTTTTTCCAAAACTGGTCTAAACTTCCCTGATAAGTTAACTTCGGTAAATTATAAATCGCACGCCCTAATGCAATTACAGGTTTGCCGTGATGTAAAGCCTGAATCCCTGTCGTGCTATTGATGGTAACTACACCCAAACTGTGCTTCATCAATGTCGGCAGATGCACATCACACATATAATGGATTCGCCCATCTAGATCATATTCATTGGCTAACTCGCGCAACAATCGGCCATAATGTCGATAACCACGATCCATCGGATGATGCTTAAAAACAAGATGCAGAGACTTATCGGCATCTTTTGCAAAAGATCTTACCACTTCGTGAATAAAATCACGTACATCGACATAATCACTATGTACTTGGACTTGTGAGTCGTTATGTACTTGTAGCGCTACGGTAAAATAACGATCAGTATGATGCTGAATTAAATTGAGAAACTTATGTGAGTCCACTTGTTTATTAATCAGCTTGCGAAATCCAGCACGGAACCAATAAAACACCTCAACAGAAGGTCTAATCATTCGATGATGACGATAATGTGGGTAGAGGAAAGTACATAGCACCCACATCAAATAAAAACAAACTGCCGAGCGAATCAAAAAAGTAAAACTTGGATAGACTTCTTGTGGGTGATCAGGTAGCGGTAAATCAGGGATGGTTTGATCCGAGAGATCATAAAAATCCTTAAAATCGGAGAAATCATTGACGCCATTATGTTCAAAAGTAATATAGTTTGGTCGAACATAACCCTCTTCAAAGACAAAGAAGTCAATATTTAAATCCTCAGAAACGCGTTTAGCAATGCGATGATAAAAACGACAATCACCAAAACATACCATCGCATCTATTTGCTTATCCTTAATATTCAGTATCAGCCAATCTTCAAACTCAGACAGCTTTCCACGATAATGTATGTTATTGAGCCCACGTGAGAAAAACCAATCGCCACCATTAAAATTGACTTTATAATAATATTTTTGATGTCGGTCTAACCAATGGCAAAACTGCGTAAAATAATTTCCCATTGGTCCCTGAAGGATCATGAGGCGTTCAGATTTCATCAACTGATGAAGATGTAACGACATACTGAGCCCTCATTTAGAATATTTTCGAAATCAAAACTCGATAGGCCTTTAATTCATCAAGCCATCTCGTTAAAGATTAAACCATTTGAAATGGCTTACTTTTTATAATGATTTCAAATCAAAAACAGTAAACAAATTCTTACAAATATTTACTATATATAAGTTTGGCACGAATTCTGGCAAAAGTCGACTGTAGTTTTGGAGAGCTAATATTTTGAGCGCGTTCATAAGCGACTTGCGTAATGACATCTTCTAAGTTAACTCTTGCTAATTTGTACGGCGCAGTCTGTGGCAAATTGTACGTAGCATATTCAATCAATACGCCATAGGTGAGCTCGAATAGATTTAGACGACGTTGGCGACGTTGAATTTGTTTAGTATCTATTGTCAGCCCCCAGCCCGCATAAAACGGCATGCCATAGCAATACACCCGTTTCCCTCGAAGTAAGGCTTCAAAACCACTCAATGATGTGATGGTGTGTAGCTCATCGATAACGTCAAAACACTCCACAATCGATGCATCTAGCTCGACTGCATCAGCATATCGCTCGAGATCGGCATCTTGGATTTTTCCAAGTCGCAACCCTGCATGAACGTCTGGGTGAGGCTTGTAAATAATATAAGCATCAGGATGCTGTTCACGAACATGTTTTAGCAGTGCCAAGTTGGTTTTGATTTGCAAACTGCCTAAGCGAATTGATTCATCATCTTCAACTTGCCCAGTCACAAGTACCACACGCTCATGCTGTGGACGAATTAATTTTTTTCGTTCGCCAATATTATATTTACTGATTGATAGTCGGTTAAGTTGCTCAATAAGCTTCTTGCCGCGCTCGACTTGATGCTGATCTAGCTCAATTTCATTGAACACCTGCTCTAATCGAGACGGTCGGGTCGCATCATAATAAATCCCCACATCATCAAAAACCAAAGAGTACGGTCGAATCAGATTTGCACCTAATCCACTTGAGCGAACAAATCCATCCTCAACGGTAAGAATACCTTGCTGACCTTGGTCTTTTAGTGCCCTCGCATTCTTGCCCCACGCCAGTGTGACTTGTCCATCTTTATGTCTGAATTCTTTTAAAAAGGCTAAACTCACTTTAGGAAATTGAAAAAACTGAGGCAAAAATCGCTTCTTCCATGCCGAAAATCCATAAGCAAATAATTTTTCTGGAAGTTGGTGTTGTGCTTTAACATTTACCTCAAGCAATGCCAATATCTGTTCCAGTTCACAGCGTTGCCCTGTCACGGGGGAGATATAACGTGCATATTTCAAGTAGGCGCATGCAAACAAATGCGCAATTGAACGTTCCACTTGACGGCGTGAACCAATGATCTGATTCGGCACATATTGATCTTGAGTCTGCCCCCAGCCTGCATACCATGGCAGGCCAAAGCAATGCACTTTTTTCCCGCAAAGTAGCGCCTCAAAGCCCATTTGCGAACTAACCACATATACTTCATCCATTTGTTGCAGTAAAGCAATCGGATTCACCTGTTCAGCATAGACTTCCACATTCGAATATTGCGCAATCTCAGCGAGGTTAAAGTGCCCTTTCGCCTTGCCAGCAATGACATCGGGATGTACTTTTAGCCAAATCTTTGCTGCAGGATGCGCAGCCATTGCCACATCTAGCATCTGCTGAAAACTAGCTTCACTCGCACCGGCATAATGAATAGATTGATCACCAAAAGTCTGATCAATAAGTAAAATATTTTCCTGATCATGGAATTTTTGAGTATCTAACGGATGAAATTTTAAATTATATTTGCTGATCTGCGCATCGATGATGTGCTGAATAAGCTGCGTTGCCCGACGATTGTCCGCTTCAGTCTCATCCTGCTGAATCAACTGCTCCAGATCCGAAGATTGTGTCGCATCAAAATAAATGCCTGTCCGATCATAAACAATAGACAACGGCGGAAAATTATCTTTTCCCAAACCCATTGAACGGATAAAGCCATCTTCCAAACAAATCAAATCAAGTTGGTGTTGTTCAGCATAAGATTTTGCTCGAAAAAAACTCTTTTTCCGCCCCCAACCTGCAATCGATTGATGTTTATTCTTTTTAAAACCACGAAAATATTGAATCGGCTCGCCAATCAGTGCTGACAAGCCTTGAATGTCTAAAATGCCTTTTGATGCGACCAGCATATTGAACCTAAATAAATATTTAAACACACTTTAACATTTTCGTCCAAAATTTAAATGTAGATTTATGCGGATTCATAGCCATTTGGATTGTTTTTTTGCCAATTCCAGCTATGTGCCAGCATGTCATCCAATTGATACTGAACCTCCCAGCCCAGCTCATTTTGAATTTTAGAAGAATCTGCATAAAAACTTGCCAAATCGCCTTCTCGGCGCGCAACAATTTCAAATGGAACTTGCAATTGATTGACCTGTTCAAAGGTATTCTTAATCTCTAATACAGAGTAACCATTGCCCGTACCCACATTCCAAATATCACAGCCTGTATGATCTAAACGGTTTTTCAAAGCCAAAACATGTGCAACTGCCAAATCGACCACATGTAGATAATCTCGCACTGCGGTGCCATCTGCCGTATCGTAATCACCACCAAAAATACTGAGTTTTTCACGCAAACCAACAGCAACTTGAGTCACATAAGGCAATAAGTTGTTTGGAATACCTTTAGGGTGCTCACCAATCAAGCCACTCGGATGTGCGCCGATGGGATTAAAATAACGAAGTAGCGCAATCGACCAACCGTCTTCTGCCTGATCAAGTTTCTGCAACATCTGCTCAACCACCAACTTGGTATAACCATAGGTATTGGTTGGCATACCAGTTTGCATTGACTCCTGATAAGGACTTGGGTTTATCTCTCCATATACGGTGGCAGAAGAACTAAAAATCATGTGTTTTACCGCATGTCTCTTCATGACTTTTAGTAGTGTGGACGTTCCCGCAATATTATTCTCAAAATATACCAAAGGATTCAGCATACTTTCGCCGACCGCTTTGAGACCTGCAAAATGAATCACAGCTTGAATATCATAGGTCAAAAAAACCGACTCCAAGCCAGCCTCATCGCAAATATCAACATCAACATATGGAATATCTTGACCAGTAATTTTCTTCAAACGATCAAAAACTTTTGCTGAGCTATTCGAAAAATTATCAAGCACAAGGATCTCATAGCCGTGTTTGATTAATTCAACACAGGTATGTGAACCAATATAT
>LUOR01000035.1 GCA_001626925.1 Moraxellaceae bacterium REDSEA-S32_B1 | reverse complement strand
AATGCTTCGTCAGCATCAAGCTAGGTCGGCTATATTACTCTCTATCTCTAAAAAGTCAACTGGATATTTAGATATTTTTTAAAACTCATTTTTTAAACTCAAAACTTAACCATTTTAGCCAAGCCCTTGTTTATCAACAAGTTTTTATCTGCTTATCCGCCGATAGGTGCGCATTCTACATCATACGAATCACTTTACAAGGTTTATCTTTTATTTTTTGGCTTAAGTGGTGAATTAATCAACACTGCATACAATATATGTTTTTTTCTATTCGAGGATCTATTGATGAGCTTATTTCTTTATTTGCGTAATTCTAAAAGATTGATATGATCTAGCCTAACATGTGATCATTGGTGTTTTATGTCGACTCAAACCTTCAAGTTTTTGCTGTGTGGTGCTTTTATTTATACGCCTCTTGCTATTGCAGATACAACACCTACGGATACTGAAAAAAATGCAGTAATTAGCAATGCTGTCACACCATCTGAAATAATTGAAACAACTAAACCGCGATCAAAAACCATTGAAACATTAAAAAATATTAAAACCGATCAATTAAAAGTTGACGCCAAAGCCAGTCAACCCGAAGAGGTTAAAGATCCGCTTCAGCCATTAAATCGCAAAGTTCACAGCTTTAATATGACTCTAGATAAAGCAGTTGTACGTCCTGTGGCAGTGCAGTATAAGGAAAAAATTCCTGAGCAAGCGCGTGGTACTTTTGCTAATTTTCGAAATAATCTTCGTGACCCTTGGAATGCAGTGAATCAACTTTTACAAGGCAATTCCAAGCAGGCGGCTCAAACACTTGGCCGATTCACCGTCAATACAGTAACCAGTCTTGGACTTGCTGATCCTGCAAAGCGCATCGACTTGAACTCTCAACGTGAAACTTTTGGTAATACATTAGGTGTCTGGGGTGTTCCATCGGGTCCATATGTCATTATCCCCGTGATTGGTCCAAGTACTTTTCGTGATGGCTTTGCCATGCTTGCGGTAGATACCTTTGCTCGTCCACAAGGCTATATTTTTGAAGATGATAAAATCTTTTGGACGTACAATGCGGTTGATGGTATTGATGCCCGTGCTCAGTTTCTTGAGCTAGACTCTATCGTACAAGGTGATCAATATGCGGCGCTACGTGATGTTTATTTACAACGTCGCAATTATGAAATAGCAATGCGTAGTGGTGACGATCCATCACAAGGGATGTTCATGGAAGATGATGCTTTCATTGATGATGAGTTTATCGATGATGAGGCTATGCCTAGCGACCCTTTGGAAACTGATGAAACACTACCGACGACGAATGAATAATTTCATAACTCATATCAATTAAACTTGAGCACGTTGAATTATGTATTTTGTTTATCCTTCTCGAGAGCTCAGACAATTAGACAAAGCGTTAACTTTGTTTGCAGATATTGAGTGGGTGAAACTAACCTTGGTTGAGATGTGCGATCCCTATCAAATTTATATCGCTGATGTGCATGACTACTTAAACAATCAATGGACGTGCCCAACGGTAGTGATCGCGCGTGAGGATGAAGGCGCAGCGCTAAGCATGGCATGGCAAAAAGGTGCTTTGGCAGGTTGGATTTGGGAAGATTTACCAGAACAACCTTATGACAAATTGCAACAAATTGAAGCCCAGTACAAACGTAACCAAGACAGCCGGGATTTACCTACAGCGGCGGAGTTACAGCAACGACTATTACCAACACAACAACAGTTCGGACAGTACGATTTTCAATATTTATTTCAACCGACTGCGTATCTTTCAGGAGATTGGATTGATTTTTGGCAAGTAGGTGAAGATCAAGTGCTGTTCTATTTGGCGGATGTATCCGGTCATGGCGTGACCAGTAGCTTGCTGACCTCTTGGCTTGCAGGCTTTCACAAACGGGCGCACTCACCAAAGCATTTAATTGTCAAATTAAATGACATGCTAATCAAGGAAAATATTGAAAAACATATCACCATGATTGCTGGCATGATCGACCTGAAAACCAATCAACTACGTTTTATAAATGCAGGGCACTTCCCACCTGCGATTTATATTGCGCCAAATCAAGAACCTGTGGTGTTTAACTCAAGTAGCTTTCCACTTGGATTAACAGATGATTTAAAAATTGATGAAATAACCGTCGATATGCAACCTGATAGTCAATTCATTTTGTGTTCTGACGGTGCACTCGAACCATACAAAGGCGGAATCAACGAACAATTCCAACTTTTACTCAACGATCTTGCCAACAAACAATTCACTGCACCCACACATGTCAATGATGACATCGCCATGCTTAAAATTATTCATAAATAAAATTACTTTTAATTTTAAAGTCACGCTCAGCTTTTAACATTTAGCAATCTTTTTCATCTACTCAAAACACTGGAAAATTAGTTCAAATTAACGACATTTTTTCTCATTTAGTTGCTTATTTTTTAAGCTTAAACTTGCATCGAAATTTAGACTAAAGCCTAAATTGAATTAATTTAAGATATTGAAAATATTTAAATAATTATTTTGTTTCTGGATTATTTTAATTTCAATGCTTGCGGACAAATATGCGCTATGGGATAATTATGTATGTCTTTTAATCATGGCATTTTTATGTCTATTGGTCATATCGAATATGCAAGTTTGAACGGTACCCACATTTTTAAAATTGTAGGCGAAGTCCGTGCTCATGGTTGCATCAGTTTAGATAAATTGCTCAACAAGATGGATCAAGGTGAACAAGTTGTTGGTGCAATTGTTGATCTTACCGAAACCACATTTATTGATAGTACTGTGCTCGGCATATTGGCGAAGCTTGGCTTAAAGTTGATGTCAAATCACAATATCCAAGCGGTCATGCTGTCAACAAATGCGGACATTACCACACTGGCAAATAGTATGGGTTTAAACCAAGTTTTCGTGATATTGAACTATTGCGGAAGCTCTGACGTCTGTACAAAAGCGTTGGTTGAAGAGAACGTTACGCATTCGACCATGCTCAAAACAGTGTTAGATGCGCACCGCACATTGATGCAACTCAATGAAAACAATCAAAATATGTTTGAACCGCTAGTCAAACAACTGCAAAAAGAACAATCTTGTATGCAACCCGAAACATGCAACTCTAAAGCCTAAATTCTGCTTAGGATTAGGTTTTTCTTTCATTTATGCCTACAAGGAGTAACACCATGGTTTTACTCGCTGTAACGCAGCTCAACTCACAAGATGATATTGAATCCAATTTTTCCACAGTCGAACAACTTATTATTGATGCGAAGGCACAGCATGCGGAGCTGATTGTACTGCCTGAAAATTTTGCTTGTTTTGCTGCAGGACAGCAGTTTGATACTGCACAACGCTTTGATGAATTAAAAGCACGTATTGAGCAATTGGCATTTCAATATCAAATTTGGATTATTGCAGGCACATTGCCCTGCCCTTATCGTCCTGATGGCAAGATTGTCCCTGATGGTCGTGTGCGCACGACAAGTCTGTGTGTTAGTCCTGAGGGAAAAACCGTTGCACGATATGACAAAATTCATTTGTTCGATGTGCAGGTTGGCGATCATATTGGCGCATATCAAGAATCCAAAGTTTTTGAAGCAGGAAATAAACCCGTTGTGGTGAGCACGCCATTTGGCAATCTCGGCATGATGGTTTGTTACGATCTACGTTTTCCAGAGTTCGCCATCAAACTGCGTGAGCTTGGAGCAGCGCTACTCACCGCACCATCAGCTTTCACTTACCATACTGGTGAAATGCACTGGCAGTTGTTACTACAAGCACGTGCAATGGATACGCAATGTATGACATTGGGCTCGGCACAACAGGGTACGCACGGCAAACGCCAAACTTGGGGACATAGTATGATTTGTCAATCTCAAGGAAAGATCCTCGCAGAGACAGATCAAAAAGGCGCTCAGCTGATTATTGCGCCATTTGATCTTGATGCACAAAATAAAGTGCGACAATCGATGCCACTACAGTCCCATCGTAAATTCATTTAAAATTGAATCGCATTTTTTGAATGACTTGATGTGTTTAACGATATGGAATCTTCTGAACAGCCCACCAAAAAGCCCTTAACAGGTCAGCGCTTGCGCTCGCTGGCTTTTGCTTATTTGGCAAAAAGAGAGTTTTCCAAAGCACAGCTTCGTTTAAAACTTTTAGAGAAAGATGCTGATGCTTTAGAGGTTGATGCGCTTTTAGATGAGCTGTCTAATCAGAATTATCAAAGTGACGAACGCATGGCAGGCATGGTTGTTCGTAGCAATCTACGACAAGGACGAGGTCCTCAGCGTATTCGTCAACAGTTGCAAAAAATTAAAGTAAATGCTGAGTTAGCAAGTGAGGACTTGGCTGAAGTCGATTGGTTTGCTGAAGCATTAGCGACAAAAGTTAAAAAATATGGTGCTGAAGTTGCCACCGATCCTAAACTGAAAGCAAAACAAATTCGATTTTTACAATATCGTGGTTACAGTATGGACGTCATTTTTAAAGTGATTCAATTTGATGTAGATCATAATGAAGATTTTTAAAAACTCAAATAAGTCTACTGATCCGCTTTAGCGATATTCTCAGAGGCTCTTTTCACAGAATGTAACAAACTTCCAAGCAGAACATCTTTAGCACTCATGGTTACGATTATCATTGGATGATTAACTGTAGACACTGTCGACAATACTACTTTTCCATTTTCTGCATCTAACGTGATTGTTTGACAGCCATCTAACTTAATTTCATTGATAAATGCCGCAACCATCGCCAAAATTGAGCTACTTACAGCTGCGATCTTACTTCTATTTTGAATTTCTTTTTTATATACAGTAGCCAATTCAAATCCATCTGATGAACATAACATCACAAAATGAACACCACTGACACCTATTAACACTTCGTTAATCTGAGCTTTTCCGATCTGTAAAAGTTCTTCTGGAACTTTGCGTTGACTACTTACATGATTAAACATATTTGATTTTCATCCATTTTTTTACAATTTAGATAATTTGACTTCAACCGAAGAAATTAGAGATTCAACTAGAAGTAACACATCTTTTCTTTCGCGCCCATCAATAAAATATAATGGGTACAATTTGTTTTGACGAGATATCCAATCACGATAAACTGAAGTGGTACGGTCAGCCCTTTGATCTATATGTGTAACTGCAAAAATAATATTATCTGTGTACTCTTTGAATGCATTGTGATAAACCTCGAGGTCTTTTATGGGATTTGGACCAGAATGATCAATTAGAATAATTGCCCCAATTGCCCCCTTAGAGATTACAGACCACATAAAATCAAAGCGATCTTGCCCAGGAGTTCCATATAAGCCGATTTGTAAACCGTCATCTAAAGTGATTTCACCATAGTCAATTCCCACGGTTGTTTGCATTTTTTGATGTGCAGAAGCATCTGTATTTAGTACTTCTGTTGACAATACCGGAATATCTGAAAGTGCTTGAATAGCGGAAGATTTTCCAGCACCCATTGACCCCCCAAACACTATCTTATATTGATGTAAAACCATAAATATATCCTATAAGCCTAAACGCCGACGCAAACCACCAAAAAACTTGCGAACCATTCCTACTTCCTCACCACCAAGTACTTTACTCACCTCAGGAATAGTAAATTTCGCATCCGCTTTATTAGACATGTTTCCAAATCCAACTAAAATCGTTGCAATCATATATTGCCTAACGCGATCGTGAGAAATATCCACATGTTCCGATACTAAAGAAATATTCGCACCTTCTGCAAAACATGCAGAGAGCCTCAAAATATCCCTTCGATCAAAGCCATCTTCTGGCTGAGGCCAAAATTTCAACTTAAAGTATCCATCCTCAGGCGCTAATTCTAAATAATCTGGAGACTTCCACAGAATAGTCCATAGCCAAAATAACAAATCAAATTGTCTTTTACCTTCTGTGCTTTTTGCATCACTCATAGTTGCATATGTAAAGTTTAAAGAACCGTCGGTAAATTTCAGAGTCCGCTTTTCATCTTCAAAAAAAATTTGTTTTCGAGTATCTGCTATACCCAATCGACCATGACGATCAAACAATTGAATTAAGCCATTACTTGGACTCAATAACTCTTTAAAAAACTCTGCACTATTCACTTGAGGTTTTACTTGCACTGGACTTTTATACGATTCAGTTTCTAAAAACCGTACTTCTTCATCAAATAAAATATTATTCGCAAACCAATTTTCTAATGGCGAAGTATTTATAATCGGTAAATAAAGTTTATCTGCTTCAATGATGCTATTCTTCTCTGACCGACTAATTATTCTCAATACACTCAAATTATGCGTTTTGATAAGATTTTGAATACTTGGCGAATCGAAGAAGGTTTCATTAATTAATAATGCTTGTAGTTTTGGCTCTGCCACATTAGACCAACAGATATTCACACTACTCGGAATAATTTTTCTAATCTGCTCTTTCAAGTTATTCAAATCACGCAGACTTAAACCAAATACAGCCAAATATATTGATTTTTTAGCTACCATAAACTCACCAAGCATCAGATACAAGTAAAAAAACCCATAACTCAAAAAATGAATTATGGGGAAAATTTACATTCGAAATTGCTTAAGCAAAATCTAAACCTTTCTCAAAGCTTTTCAATTCATGGCGCGCCAAAGCCAAGTTTGATTTTGAACGATCTAAAACGATGTACAAAAACAAAGCATCATTACGTTCCAATGGGCGAATTATATGATACGCCTTACCCAATGTAATTAAAATGTCTTCAATATTATCATTCAAATTTAAAGCAGCTGCAACTTTACGTTTAGCACGAACTACTTCCGTATTTCCAGCTGCAGCCAAATCCAAATCAATACCCGACCCTAATGTCGCTAAAGCTAAGCCACTATCGGTATCAACCAATGCAGCAGCAACAAACCCATCAATACTCGACAATTGTTCCAATGAAATCTTTGCCATGATCTAACACCCTATATTGAAATAATGAAAAAGTTAATCACAGTTTAAGTTTGTATTAAGCCAAGCTTACCAAAAAATATAAAAACAGTGATTTACTTAACAAACATTATAGATGATTTCCGCATAATCACAATAGTAATTTTTTTATGTAACACCACAATCCATCTGATATTATTGCAATTATTTATTACTAATTGACTACTTCTGTCAACTTAAAGCAGTCTGTGTTATTTTCGTTCAGAAAACAAGCGAATATCGTACAAAAAATATTTCCATTAAATGAAAATAAATACATGACTTTAGTCAGCATCAAATTTTGGGTAAAATAGTGATTTTTATCTTTTAGTCATTGGTTTTATGCCCAACTCAGACCTTCCGCATTTTCATGGTATTACGCTGTATAGCCATAATAATGATTACCAATGCCACAGCACGCGTCTGATCTTGGCGGAGAAAGGTATCCAATACCGACTTATTTTGGTCGAAGACAGCGACATTGAAGACTTAACCCAAATCAATCCCTACGGCTCATTGCCCGCTTTGGTTGATCCACAAACGAAGCTATATCATCATCTCATTATCAATGAATATATCGATGATCGTTATCGACAAAACCGTCTATTCTCAGATGCGCCTGCCGAAAAAGCACAGCAAAAACAACTGTTATGGCGCATTCATCAAGATTGGTTTAAATATGCCGATCAACTGTTACGTCATCCTGAACAACTAAGCGATCTCGATAAGAAAAAGGCTGAGCAAGAGCTTCAAGATGTGATCATTAATCTGAGTCGCTTGTTTCAACATTCCAACTACTTTATGTCTGATCAATTTTCAATTTTAGATTGTAGTCTTGCGCCATTGTTACTGCGATTACCATCAGTCGGAATCTCCATCTCAAATAAGCACAGCAAAGCGCTTTTGCTTTATTGTAAACGTGTTTTTAATCGTGACAGTTTTAAACAATCCATGACACAAGTAGAGCTTTCACGGTATAGTGATTATTTAAAGTTTTTCAATAACTAAGGTGCTACACATGACCGATGCCAACTTGACCCCAACCCGCCCCTATCTTGCTCGTGCAATATATGAGTGGATTTGTGACAATCAGCTAACTCCTTATCTGTTGGTAGATGCGACGCAAAGTTATGTCAAGGTGCCAACGCAACACGTCAAAGATGGGCAAATCGTACTGAATATCGTGCCGCATGCGGTACATCAATTTCAGATAGACAATGATGCGATTTACTTTAGTGCACGTTTTGGCGGTGTCCCTCAAGAAATCTATGTACCGATGTCTGCGGTACTTGGGATTTATAGCCGTGAAAATGGTCAGGGCTTATTCTTTGATCCAAAAGAATATGAGAATCAAGTCCTTTCGGAAGACGCACTACCCAATGCAGAGCAAGATCAGTCTGAAAAAACTGATGAAAATAAGAAAAAACCATCACTACGTGTGTTAGATTAACGGTAATAAAACAAGAAGGACATCTCATGGCATTTGATTTTGTCAGCTATATCGGACAGCAGGTCGAACAGCAACAACCTCAGCTTTTGGCATCTCAGGCAAAAGCTGAGCGCAAGCAATTTGTAACGCATCTCTTGGCATTTCAAGTAGCCGAGCTCATTTCTGCACAGAAGAAAAATGCAGACGCTGTCTATGCGCAGATACAAAATCAAGATGTAGAACCACTTTCTACACGTACTTATTCCCACATTCAAAACGAAGAAAAAGCACAGCAGTATTTTGCCCCGATTCAACCTGAGCTTCAGTCTACCAACCACGATATTGCGCAAATCTTTTTGCAAGAGCTTCAGCATCTCGATCAAAGTGCCTCACTTGGGCAAAGTGGCATCGCTGAATTAATTAATGGTCAACAGCATTGGCTACAAGTCCATGCTGATGCTTGGTTTTGGGATAGTATTGGACAACCTGAGAACAAACGTGCAGAAGACATTGAAGCAGAACAAGCCGTTGATAGCCAACAGGTGATGAAGGAGTTTAGCCAAATGATTAATCAAAATGCACAACATAATGCACATCCAACAGACTATGATCATGCGCATCAAAACGCAAATCAAACCGTAGAACTCGCACCAGCTACTCAAGCTTCAAAAGTGTATTTATTTTTAAATCCGCTGATTGCATTGGCGATCATTATTTTTATCTATAAAGTGCTTTTCTAGACGTTCAATTCTAGCCATAAAATCAATCATAAAAATCAGCCATAAAAAAAACGCATGATCTCAACAGCGCATGCGTTTTTTCTTTTCTAATATTAATTTTGCAACTATTTGCTTTTCACGGCATCGCCCCACGCAGGAACAACGGTTTTCATCAATGGTTTTAATAACTTTAATGAACACGCTAAGACTTGACCATTATCAAGACTATCTTGTCCACCACGTGCATCCACTACCGTACCGCCAGCTTCACGTACCAATAACTCACCTGCTGCGATATCCCACGGCTTGAGATTCACTTCAAAGAAACCATCAAAGCGACCTGCTGCCACATAGGCTAAATCAAGTGCTGCAGAACCTGCACGGCGAATTTGTGCACCCGCTTTCGTCACTGCAAGTAAAGATGCAAAGTGCTCTTCCGCATGTGATACCACTTCTTCACCACGTAAAGATTTGAAAGGATGACCGACCGCAAGGAAAGTATTGTCAAGGCTGTCTTTGACATTGACACGGATACGACGTTGATTGAGCATCGCACCACGACCACGACTTGCAGAGAACAGCTCATCACGCACAGGATCATAGATCACGCCATGTTGTGTGACGCCTTTGTGCTGTACAGCCATCGAAATACAAAAATGAGGAAAACCATTAATAAAGTTTTGCGTACCATCAAGCGGATCAATGATCCAACACCAATCAGCATCGTGACCTTTGCCTTCTTGGTAGCCAAACTCTTCGCCGAGGAAGCTATGATTTTTATAACTACGTTTTAATGTATCAATAATCATCTGTTCAAGATAACGATCCACACGAGTGACTGGTCCATCAATGCCCTTTTCTTCGACTTGCAAATCGAGCATATGGCGATTTTTATGCGCCTTTAAAAGCTCTTCACCGACCAATTGCGCCGCACGAGCAGCCATCACCACCATAGGTTCCATTGAGCACCGACCTTGAATAATTACAGATGAGAAAATACAGATTAAAAAGAATAATGCCTAAAGCCTGCGTATTCTAGCAAACTTTAGGCATTTTCGTGAAGTAGAAATTTTTATGAAAAAATTGAACTTTTGAATACAATGAAATTATTGCGAAGCAAAAACTTTAGCTGAAATTTTATCGTGTTCAGCTTGCTCTGTGAGCGACTGATAATGCTGTTTGATTTGATGGAAAATACCGACTTCATCGAGCCCAACACTGGCAAGCATTTGTGCAGGCGTGGCTTGCGCTAAGAACTGATCAGGCAAGCCGATATTCAAACATGACACAGACAAGGCTTGTGCAATCAAACTTTCATTGACCGCACTGCCTGCACCCGCCATCACTGCATGTTCCTCAACGGTAACCAGTAGGTCGCTGTCTAAGGCACATTGCTGAATCATGCGATGATCAATCGGTTTGACATAGCGCATATTCACCACACGAACCGCAATATTAAGTTGTTCAGCCAATTGCTCTGCAACTGCCATACATGGATAAACTCGACTACCAAAAGCGAGAATAGATACCGCATACGGCGCAGTACCATATTCAGCAACGACTTCCGCTTGCCCAAGTGGCAAGATCGACATCTCTGTAATGATCTCTGCACCTACACCTGTGCCACGAGGATAACGCACCGCCGCAGGGCCTGGATAATGGTAAGCCGTGTGCAACATCTGACGACATTCATTTTCGTCTTTTGGTGCAAGGATCACCATATTTGGCACAGTACGCATATAAGCATAATCATACGCCCCAGCATGGGTTGGTCCATCTTCTCCGACCAAACCTGCACGATCAATCGCAAAAGTGACATCAAGATTTTGCAGTGCCACATCATGGATCAGCTGATCATAGCCACGCTGTAAAAAGGTCGAATAAATTGCAACGACTGGTTTTAACCCTTCACACGCCATCCCTGCAGCAAGTGTGACCGCATGTTGTTCTGCAATCGCCACATCAAAGAAACGCTGTGGAAAATGTTTAGCAAACTCAACCATGCCCGAGCCTTCACACATCGCTGGTGTGATCGCTAAAAGGCGTTGATCTAGATTGGCTTCATCACAGAGCCAATCACCAAATACATCAGAATATTTTTTAGCAGATTTAACTGGGACAGATGTGCTGACATTTGGATTAATTTTAGTAATGGCATGATAGCCAATCGGATCAGCTTCGGCAGGTTCAAAGCCTTTGCCTTTTTTTGTATAAACATGAAGTAAACGAGGCCCTTTTCGCTGTTTGACGGCATTTAAAACTTGCGTGAGCTCTTCAAGATTATGCCCATCAAAAGGTCCAAAATACTCAAAACCCAATGCTTTAAAGAGATTATCTGCAGCGTCGGTTGCTGCATCATGTAGACGAGAGGTATATGTCCACTCAGGATGAGGTAAGATCGCCACTTGACCTTGCGCATCCAAGCTAACCGACTGCCCACTTTTCCAAATCGCTGCTAAATGCTTGGCAAAACCACCTGTGCTACATGAGATCGACATATCATTGTCATTCAGCACGACCAGTACATCGGCTTGATGCGCCACAGCATCATTCATCGCCTCGAACGCCATACCTGCGGTCATTGCGCCATCGCCGACTACAGCAATACATTCACGTTGTTGATTTTGATAGCGACTGGCAAGTGCCATACCGAGCGCCGCTGAAATCGCTGTGGAAGAATGTCCGACGCCAAAAGTGTCATATTCGGATTCTTCTCGGGTAGGAAATGCCGCCAATCCATCTTGCGCACGAATCGAAGTCAACGCCTCACGACGACCTGTCAATGCTTTGTGCGCGTACGCCTGATGACCGACATCCCAAATCAGACGATCATGTGGCGTATTAAAACAATAATGCAAGGCAACTGTGAGCTCAACTACACCCAAATTCGCACCAAAATGCCCACCACTTTGACCTGCTGCATACAAAAGATAGTGACGCAGTTCATCAGCCAAAGTCGCCAACTGATCAACAGAAAGCTGACGCAACTGTGCTGGATAATCAACGCTATCTAAAAGTGGAGTATGAGGTCGTTGCGTAGGAATCTTGGTATACAACATATGTGGCTATGCCTTCAAATGCCTTGCTAAAGGTTGCTCGGGAATGTTTGTCAGCTGATTGCAATATCTATATTACAACATATAACTGCCACATTTTAATTAAAAAAATTGCACTTATGATGTGAATCTAAGATGCTTTTGTTGCGTTCAACCAAATCTACAAAAACGCAAGGTCAAAAACTTCAGAAGCGTGCAAAATTAGGTAGCAAAATAAAGCGTAGATTATCCTGAATAATGCCCCTTGATAGCAACTATTATTGACTGATGAATACAAAAAAGTGCGCTTGTTGCACAAAAACAATGCCAAATTGCCGTTTTGTAGATGGATTCAGTTATAATAAAATGCTTTTTAAAGATATTGAGTATTCTACGTGTCGATCGAGTTTGTTGCCAGTTCAAAATTACCTACTGCACATGGCGAGTTTATCATTAGTGTTTTTCAAGATCCTGAAACAAAAGAAGAACATGTTGCGCTATCTGTAGGATTAGACCAATTTTCTGATGAGCCAACCTTAGTGCGTATTCACTCTGAATGCTTAACAGGCGATGCGTTTTCATCGTTAAAGTGCGACTGTGGTCCTCAGCTCAATGCGACAATGGAACTGATTCAACAGCAAGGTCGTGGTGCAATATTGTACTTACGCCAAGAAGGCCGTGGTATTGGTTTAACCAATAAAATCCGTGCATATGCGCTACAAGATCAAGGGCACGATACCGTCGATGCCAATTTATTATTAAATTTGCCTGCTGATGCACGCCGTTATGACATGACCACCATCATGCTCAAACAGCTGGGTATTCAAAAAGTCAAACTCATTACCAATAATCCAAATAAAATCCAATCGTTAAAAAAACTCGGTATTGATGTGGTTGATCGCTTGCCTTTAATCGTAGGCAAAAATCCGTTTAACGAAGCCTATCTACGCACCAAACGTGATCGCATGGATCATATGTATTAATGACTTTTGTATTAATGACTTTTTGACAGAGGAATACCTCATTCGTCATTTCTAAGCGCTTACTCATTAATATGTGAATTAAAACACTTACTTTTCATATGGTTTTGTGCTGTAGTATAAGCAGATGAAATCAATCCCATTTTTGCTACGGTGAATGTCATGTCTACTCCGAATGCTGAGCACATTGAACAAGTCAAAACTTTTCTCCTCGATTTACAAAAACGAATTTGTGAAAGCTTAGAGCAACGTGAATATGCAGGAGGCGGACAAGCCAAATTCGTCGCTGATGATTGGCAACGTCCAGAAGGTGGTGGTGGTCGCTCATGCGTCTTACAAGGCGGTGAAGTGATCGAAAAAGGTGGCGTGATGTTTTCTCACATCGACATCAAACAACTGCCCGCTTCTGCCACAGCACGCCATCCTGAAATTGCAGGTGCAAAAGCCCAAGCGCTCGGATTATCCTTAGTCATTCACCCAAAAAATCCGCACGTACCAACATCACACGCCAATGTGCGATTGTTCATCGCAGAAAAAGAAGGTCAAGCACCGATTTGGTGGTTTGGCGGTGGCTTTGATCTCACGCCATTTTATCCAAATGATGATGATTGTGTGTCTTGGCATAAGAAAGCTTATGACCTGTGCCAACCCTTTGGTGATGATGTTTATGCTAAGCATAAAGCATGGTGTGATGATTACTTTTATCTCAAACATCGTGATGAACAGCGTGGAATTGGCGGTTTATTCTTTGATGATTTGAACGAATGGGATTTCGACACCTGTTTTGCTTATATGCAAGCCGTGGGTAATGGTTATTTGGATGCGATATTGCCAATTTTTGAGCATAATCAAGATAAAACTTATACCGAAGCACAGCGTGAATTCCAACTCTATCGCCGTGGACGTTATGTCGAGTTTAACTTGGTGTATGACCGCGGCACTTTGTTTGGTCTACAAACTGGCGGTCGAATTGAGTCAATCTTGGTCAGTTTACCGAATCTGGCAGGCTGGTCGTATCGCCCTGAGTGGGACGCCGATTCGCCTGAAAAGCGCCTAACTGAATATTACCTCAAGCCAAGAGATTGGTTAGATCAAGTCGGTGCGGTGGAATAATCCTCACAATTACGATTTAATAATGTCCATGAATTCACTTCGATAAAAAAGTAATCTAATGACCAAACAATTCGCCGTTATCGGCAACCCCATCGAGCACTCTCGCTCTCCTGAACTACACCATGCGTTTGCAGAAAAAACAGGTGTAGATTTGCACTATTCAAAATTACTTGCGCAACTCGATGGCTTTGAGCAAGCCGTTCAGACATTTTTTGCCGACGGTGGCGTGGGCATGAATGTTACCGTGCCCTTTAAAGAGCAAGCCTTTGAGCTATGTGATGAGCTTAGCGAGCGCGCCAAAATCGCCAAAGCCGTCAACACACTGTATCGTCAAAATGGCAAATTCATCGGTGATAATACTGATGGGCAAGGTTTGGTTGATGCGTTAAAGGCGAATGGTTTAGATTTAAATCAAGCCACGATTTTGATCATCGGTGCAGGTGGTGCAACACGTGGCGTCATTTATCCATTAGCACAGGCTGGCGTGACAAAAATCAGCATTGCAAATCGTACACTAGTTCGTGCAGAACAACTGATCAACGACATTCAAGCACATGTGCTAACTTGTCAATTATCCGCACTGTCACTCGATCAATTGCAAAGTGAAGCAAATGCGCAGTTTGATATTGTAGTCAATGCAACTTCGGCAAGTCTTTCAGGTGATGCGCTACAACTCCCTGACAGTTTGAAGTTTAATTTCGCTTATGAAATGGCATATGGCAAAGCATCGACGTTTATTGATCAAGCGATTGCTCGAGGTGTGCCGTATGCCGATGGCTACTCGATGCTCGTTGGTCAAGCGATCGAAGCCTTTGCAATCTGGAATGGTGTACGACCTGAGTTAAAAGATTTTCTATAAATGAATATGTTTTAAGCCAAAATTCCAAGTTAAAAAAAATCAGCCACTTGGCTGATTTTTTTGATTCATGCGATTTTATTGCGTTAAGAAAACTTCATATACCGCACGATAATTTTCTGATGAAAAGCGATTCAATGCGGCTTCGCTATATGGACGCAATTTATTGACATCCACTTTTTGGGTGATTAAATCTTCTACGGCGATCTCAGCAATGGTGTGCATAAAGCGTTGATGTTCATCCATTTCTTCATCTGTGAGATATTGGTTGTAGCCTGATTTTTCATCCATTAGCTTATACAAAGTTTCAAAGATTTGCAGATTAGTTTTACCCTGCTTACGCAACTTTTGGAAGTCCGTCACGAGCTTTGCTTCTTTCTCAGTTTTTTGCACTGAGTACCATACATTTTCTGCAAGATATTCATCATAGTACGGCCAGTCATCAGGCGTTTGATCGTATTCTGCTTTTTGTGCCGCAGTCAGTGGAAAGCCTTCTTCATCTGCATAATAGTAAGCCGTCCATTTCGCTGTGGTTTTCAGTGCTGACAAGTCAAAGGCTTCACGATCTGACTCTTTTAACTCTGCGATCGCTGCATAGTTGTATAAAGCGCTATAGACTTCAACAAAGCTTAATCCCTGTTGCCAAAAACTTTTTGCGAGCTGGTCATAACGCTCTGTTCTTGACCAATATTTACTACGGCTCTCAGCGTCTTTCGCTTCACCTTTTTGTGAATCCTTTGGATCAGCAGTGAATTGCTCAACGATTTTTCCGAGATTCAATACCGAACGCTCATTGGCAGCTTCTTGGAAAGTTACCGCATTGCGTAATTTGCTTTGATCAACACGTGCAGTACCATAGTTACCAATATTCATCACTGCTTTTGCTGTCATATTTTTAATCCCAATTTCATCGAAATTTGGCATTTCAATCAACAGCTCTGCACGCTTCAAACGACCTTCGGCATCGAGTGAAAAATTGGTGACATAGCCCATATCTTCGAGCAACTTTAGGTCGCTAAACTCCGCATCACCTTGTTTGATTAGAACTTGATAGGCTTCAGGCTGTTCGGCAACAATGCGTTTCAGCTCTTTAGCTGTGATGAGCTGATCAGCTTTTTTGTATTGATCAAATTTTGCGAGCAGTGCTTTATTCTCTTCACGACGAATTTGATATTCGCTTTTTTCTTCACCACTTAGATCATCGCCACTTAGCTCTTCGCCACTTAGCTCATCGCCATTTAAGACTTCATCACGTAGCTCATCGTCATAGCTTTCAACACTTGGCATATCTTTCGCCAATGCAGGTGGTGGTGCAACGATTTGCTCTACAGCAGGAGCGCTATCTTTCGCCAAATCAGTTTCTGCATAGATCGCATCAATACCATCGTAGACCCGATACATTGCATCACGTGCTTGTTCAGATGGTTCTTTGGCAATGTTTTGTGTGCCTAGCGTCTGACCATAGCTCGATTTTTTTCCTAAAGAGAATAATTGATCAGGCGTAATCGGTTGATCTGATTTGAGATTTTTATCGACTAAAGTTTTTAAATAGTCTTGATTGACATAAAAATACAGCATGTATTGCGCTAGCATTTTGGCATAGTCGCCTTTGTATTGAATGCGCTCCACAGCTTGATTTTGTTTATCTTCTGCTGTCAATGGCAAGCGCTGATATTCACTTTCCTCTGCCAATGCCGCATTGACGAGCATCATTTCACGGACAACTTCTAGCGCAGGTTTGAGGTCGATATCGGTTTTATCCATGAGCTTTTTAAAATCATAAACCACGTACTGACCGTCATATTGTGGGTCAGTCAATATCGGTGATAATGCGGAAATATCTGCATAAGCTTTATAGTTGGCAAAGTCTAAAGCGAGTGGCAATTTGATCCATGCTTGTAGATTTTTCGCACGATAGCCAATGGTTGGATCAAAGCTCATCTGACCACGTTTCAAATCCACCACGCCATCAAACTCATAGAAATAGCGATTCATAAAACTCGCCATCAATACTGGCATAGCTTGCGCTTTATTACTCATTTTTTTAGATGGTGTGCTGTATGGATTTTCAATACCCTCTTTCATCCATTGTTGTTGTTCGCTTGGATAATTGGGCGTAGTCGTCAACAATTCTTTTAATATTTGCTCACGTTGCGACTCTAAAGATACGTCCTCTGCCAATGTTGCTTCATCCGAGGTAGGCGGTGTACCTAATGCTTTCGATGCAATTTCTGGCTTTGTCATTTTCCCTGCTTCTGCATGGAAAGACATGTGCCCTGAAAAAGCATAACTTTGCTTACCCATCATTTGTTCATAGCTATGATAGACTTTTTCATTGAGGGATTGAGTGTTTTGCTTTGGCGTTGTAGCACATCCCGCAAGGGTAATGGTTAAAATAGATAAGCTTAATAATGAGGCTCTCAAAGCACTTCTCCTAGATTGTAACGTGATGCTACTTTGTTAAGACTTTTTTCGTCCATTGACCATATGAGTTATCATTTCTGCTTTATCAGAAAGCATTGTAAATATAGATAAAATATAGCTGTCTAAACTTTGAGTTTAACTTTGATTCGCTTTTCTGACAATTTTTACTTACAGTTTAATCAATGCCATTTATTACCAAATATGAATAATAATTCGATAAATCTATTTTTGATGCTCTAAGGTCTGTTCAGGATTCATATTAAGCCATTGACTGACCATTGTTGTACCGCCCTTTATCTAGGAAATTATTATGCCAACTTATAAAGCGCCTATACGTGATATTCGTTTTTTAATGAATGAAGTGTTTGATTTTTCTGCACATTATCAAACTTTGTCTAATGGTGATCTTGCTGATCCAGATACCGTCGATATGATCCTCGAAGGTGCTGCTGATTTTTGTGAAAATGTCCTTGCACCGCTGAACCAATCTGGTGATGACGAAGGCTGTACTTTTGACAATGGTGATGTCAAAACACCAAAAGGCTTTAAAGAAGCATATGACCAATTCATTCAAGGTGGTTGGCAAGGTCTGTCATACCCTGAAGAGTTTGGTGGTCAAAACTTACCGCAATCATTGAACTTGATCAAAGCTGAGATGATGGGTACAGCAAACTGGTCATTCCAAATGTATCCGGGTTTAAGTATTGGCTGTATGAATACCATTTTGCAGTTCGGTACTGAAGAGCAAAAAAATACCTATATGCCGCACCTCGTCGCAGGCACTTGGTCAGGTACGATGTGCTTAACTGAGCCACAATGTGGTACAGACTTAGGTCAAGTCAAAACTAAAGCTGAACCAAATGCTGACGGTAGTTACAACATTTCAGGCACAAAGATCTTCATCTCTGCGGGTGAACATGATCTAACTGAAAACATTATCCATATCGTACTTGCGCGTCTACCTGATGCACCTGCGGGTACACGTGGTATTTCATTATTTATCGTTCCAAAATTCATGCCGACTGCTGACGGTGGTATCGGTGAGCGTAATCCTGTGACTTGTGGTTCGATTGAGCACAAGATGGGGATTAAAGCTTCTGCGACAGCTGTATTGAACTTTGACAATGCGATTGGTTATCTCATCGGCGAACCAAACAAAGGTTTGCATGCGATGTTTACCTTTATGAACACTGCTCGTATTGGCACAGCGATTCAAGGTATATGTCATGCTGAGCTTGCATTCCAAGGTGCTTTGCCTTATGCAAAAGATCGTATGTCTATGCGTGCCCTTTCAGGTAAAAAAGAGCCTGAAAAAGTTGCAGACTCGATCATTCATCATGCCGATGTACGTCGTATGTTGTTGACGCAAAAAGCCATCGCAGAAGGTGGTCGTTCAATGATCTATTACGCATCGCAACTTGCCGACCAAATGGCTGATGCATTAGCGACTGGCGACAATCAAAAATTTGAAGAATATGATGACCGTCTTGGTTTTTATACACCGATTCTTAAAGGTTTCTTGACTGAGCTTGGCTATGAAGCTGCCAATCATGGTATGCAAATCTACGGTGGTCATGGCTATATCAAAGAATGGGGAATGGAGCAGATCGTTCGTGACTCTCGTATCTCAACTTTGTATGAAGGGACAACTGGTGTTCAAGCACTTGACTTGCTTGGTCGTAAAGTTCTGCTTTCTTCTAAAGGTAAAGTGGTGCGTGAATACACCGCTGAAATCTTGAAATTCTGTGGTCGTCATGCACGTAACAAATACATGCGTCGTTTCATTTGGGATCTGACTAAGATCTGTGCACAGTGGAATACGTTGACACTGCGTCTAATGCTTGCAGGTCGTAAAGATCGTGATGTGGTTTCTAGTGCTTCTGTACACTACTTGATGTTCTCTGGTTATGCGATGATGGCGTACTTCTGGGCACAACAAGCTGCTGTTGCATCTGAAAAGCTTGAAAAAGGTAACGGCAAAGAAGAAGTGGATTTCTACAAAGCAAAAATCAAAGTTGCTGATTTCTACTTCGATCAATTGCTTCCACGTTCAGAAGGTCATGCTGAATCTATGGTGAAACCATCTCGTGGTATGACTGGACTTCCAGTAGAACACTTTAGTTTTGATTATTAATCAAACACTTAATTATATAAGTTAATATAAAAAAGAACGCTTAGGCGTTCTTTTTTATTTAGAAAATATGTTTATAAATCTAGCTTTGAAATAAAAGACTTAAAAACATTCCCATACCCCAACTTGTCCATCTTTGAGCTGTGGCACATGACCCAAATGTAGCCACGACATATGCGACCCATGAAAGTCACTACCCACCGAGACGTTGAGATCATATTGCGCAATTAAGCGATCAATCATCAGCCGAGTTGCAGAGCTTTCACTACTTGGTGGAAGTTCGATCGCATCCCCACCTGCTTCGGTAAAACGTTCAATCATATAACGAATATTGGTCGCAGACAGATCGTATTTGGTTGGATGTGCAAGCACTGTAACGCCTTGACTGTCATGGATAATTTGTATCGCATCTGCCATTTCCACACCGATAAACGGCACATACGCCCGCTTTCCTTCTTTGAGAAAGCGGTCAAAGGCTTGTTGTAATCGAGTCACGACATTTCTTTTGACTAAAACTTTGGCAATATGCGCACGGGTAATGCGATCGTCATAACCATCGACCAATTCACGGACTTCAGGGAGAAAATCAGTTTTTAATATGTGCTGTAATTTTTCACAAATCAATAGCGCACGTTCGGCACGATGTTGTTTTTGTTTTTCCAAGAGTGCGTGCATTGGTGCAAGATTTTTCATATTCAGGGCAACAATATGTACTGCATAACTTTTTTTTGTGCTTGGACGTTGCCAATAACTCGAAATTTCCACACCACGAATCAAATTTATGCCAATGTCTTTGGCATAGCTTTCAATGAGAAGACTTCCTTCCATCGTGTCGTGATCGGTTAGTGCAAAGGTATCAATCTGCTTTTCTCTAGCCAGATCAAGCAAAGCAAATGGCGATAACTCACCATCAGAATAAAGACTGTGGCTATGCAAATCGACTTTTTGAAAACTCTGCGCTGAATCGGCTGTGTTGGCGTCAACACCGTGTAAAACAACACGATCTAAATCGACACTGTTCATACTTTGTATTATGCTATCGCTTCGTTGAAACTAAACTGAAATTGAACTAAACCCAAGCTACAGTACCACAAAAAGGGCTGAAGCAGAAAAGGCTCTGTCGCATGAAAGCGTTGTTAGATTATCTTCCGCTGATTATCTTCTTTTATTTTTATAAAACTACCGATCCAAAAGACAATCAACACCCGATGTTGCAGTTCTTAGGCAGCAGTGGCAATGTCGATCAAAACCATATTTTGGTGGCGACTTTTGCGCTACTGATGGCGACATTGATTGTCTATGGTTGCTTATTTGTTTTTCAAAAATTCCGTTTAGAAAAACAACAATGGTTTATCGTGGCAATGACTGTGTTCTTCGGTGGATTAACGCTTGCTTTTAGTGATGCCAACTTTATCAAACTCAAAGCCATTATTATTAATGGTGTGTTTTCCATCGTGTTTTTGGTCAGCCCATTTTTTGGCAAAGAAAAGAAACCGCTTATTCAGAGGATGTTTGGACCATTCTTAGAATTAACCACATCAGGTTGGAAAAAACTAAACTGGGCGTGGGTAGGGCTATTTGCAGGTATGGCAGGGCTACATACCTTCTTTGCATTTTTATTTATGGATGGTAAATATTGGGGAGAATTCACTGCTTTTGGCGACATGATCGTGATGTTTTCCTTTATCATTATTCAATTCATTATTTTGCGTAAACACTTCAAAAACCCTGAAGCCTGAGAGCCTGTTATGCCATTATTTGTGATTCAAAGCCTTGACCATGACAATGTATTAGACAAACGCATGTCGGCACGACCTGAGCATTTGGCTCGATTACAAGCGCTCGATGCAGCAGGAAGATTGATTGTCGCTGGACCCATGCCGATTGATGCAAACGATACCAGTAAAGGTTTTTTAGGCAGTACCATTATCGTTGATTTTGACAGCCGTGAATCGCTTGATGCTTGGCTTGCAGATGAGCCTTATGCCAAAGCAGGTGTCTACAAAAGCGTTGATGTGAAGCCATTTATCAAAGCACTTCCTCAAACTGCGGTACAGGATAAATAATTCGATGACTCAGCAAATTTCTCAAGTTTTCGTCATTGCTTTAGCTATTCTCAGCTTTGGATTGAGCACATCAGTTTTTGCCAATAATCAGGCAACGCAGAACGCACCACTACGTCAAGCCAACACACAAACTACGAACAGCACGACAAATAACGCAAGCGCCCCATCAGAGGCAACCGCACGTGCAAATCTCAACAAAACCATTGAGCAAGCCGTTGCAAAACGTAGCGCAGACATGCAAAAGCGACTGACTCAACTCGAAACTGCCAATCAAACTGCCTTAGCACAAAATCAAGAATTACAATTGAAAAATGACAACCTCACCGTACAAGTCCAAGTGCTACAGAGTGAGCGTAGTGCGCAGATGTTTCTTTATGGCGCTGTGACCCTAGGGCTTGGTGTGATCATCGGTGTGATTTTGTATAATTTCATGAGCACACGCCGTCGTCGCTTTTAAGCAAGCTTTCATGTTAATTTCGAAATGAATCATTCACAAAACATTTCACCGATCACCTGTGCCGAGCTCGAATGGCAACAAGTTGATGGTGTAGATATTCCTGTATCCAAACAATTTGGTGATGTGTATTTTTCCAAAGCCAATGGATTACTTGAAACACGTCATGTCTTTTTAAATGGTAATGATCTTAGCGAGCGTCTCGCTCAACTTGCAGATAGTGAGCAATTTATTGTCGGGGAAACTGGCTTTGGTACAGGTCTAAACTTTTTAGCCTTATGGCAACTTTGGCAAAACGTCCGACCGAATAATAACAGCCGACTGCACTTTATATCTGTTGAAAAATACCCCTTATCAAAAGCTGATTTAGCACGTGCTTTAGCGACATGGGATGAGCTTGCACCACTTTCAAAACGACTCCTTGAATCCTACCCTTTTGCACTTGCAGGCTGTCATCGTTTGAGTTTCGACGATGAGCGGATTTCGCTAGATGTGTGGTTTGGAGATGCCAGTGAATGTTTTCCACTGATTCAAAATAACCATCCCATCAATGCATGGTTTTTAGATGGCTTTGCACCCTCCTGTAATCCCGAACTGTGGCAAGAGCAAATTTTTAAACACATCATGCGACTCTCTGCACAAGGCACCACCTTCGCATCATTTAGTGTCGCAGGCGTATTAAAACGTGCCTTGCAATCTTATGGTGTAGAGATCACTCGCTCGAAAGGTTTTGGACATAAACGGGAAATGCTGAAAGCGATTTGGAAGAATACAGACGATCAAATTCAAAATGACCTAAAAAAGCATAATCAACCCAATACTCAAGAACAAAATCATCAAAAGCACACTATTCAAAAACACTATAGCCAGAAAAAAACCGCAATTATCGGTGCAGGCATTGCAGGATTAACAACAGCTTGGACATTGGCACAGCGTGGTATTGCAGTGACGCTGTATGAGCAAGAGCAACCCTTAGCAGGTGGTTCAGGCAATCCTTTGGCGATGCTCAATCCAAAACTTTGTCCGATGGATAAGGTCGCTACACACTTAATGACCACCTCATGGCAATATGCGTTGCGCTTTTATCAGCAGTTTGATGCTTTCCAAGCCATGCAGATTGAACAAACACATGACACAAAAAGCAATGAGAAAAAGATCAATGATGTGCTTGCGCTTCAAGATTATCCAAATGATATTCTCGAAATTATCCAATCAGAATCAGGGCATCACGATACTGAACAAAGTACGGTTTTACTCAAACAAGCTGGTGTGATTTCACCGCATCAATTTGCTGAGCAAGTTTTAGCACATCCTTTAATTTCGTTAATTCAGAAAAAAGTTACGCAACTTAAAGTTTGTGATGATCAAAAAATTCACTTGTATGATCAAGAAGATAATAAAATAGAAGAACTTAGCGATGTGATTGTCTGTAATGCGATGGATTTGAATCAACTACTTTCCAACACGCCAAAACTTAAACCCATTCGTGGGCAAGTGACTTGGACAAATATAAAGGGAACAGATTTAAATACACCTTTGGAAAATGATGAGAAAAATACTGCATATAGTTTTGGTGGTTATGCCAGTTTCATGCAAAACAATCAAACACAACAACTCATTTTTGGTGCATCATTTATACCCAATGATGATCAAACTGATTTACGCATTGAAGATCATCAGCATAATTACGAGCTTTTACAGCAATATCAACCTCAGCTTGCACAACGCATCAACGACGATCCAGAAGAATGGCAAGGGCGTGCTGCTTTACGTGCACAAACTGCAGATTATTTACCTTTGGTTGGACGATATGATCGTATTTCACCGAACCTATACATTTTCTCAGGATTAGGTTCAAAAGGTTTTTTATTTGCACCGTTATGTGCTGAATTAGTTGTCAGTCAAATGCTCAATGAAGCTTTACCAGTGCCAAGTAATTTGGCGTATTTACTACGCCCAAATCGATTTAAAATTAAACCCTAAGACAAAAGCTAAAAACAAAAAAGCAGTCCTTGTAGAACTGCTTTCAAAAAATCATTTCGACACTTATCGAACAATACCACGCTTCGACGCTTGCAATGAATCTACAAGCAATTGCGCTTCAGGGACATTCGGGATAATTTCTTTTTCAATGGTTTCAATTGCTTCTTTCACCGTCAGATTCGAACGATAGAGCAACTTAAAGCATTGCTTCAAACCATTAATGGTTTCTTTGCTCCAACCTTTGCGACGCATACCTTCATAGTTCATGCCGTGTGCACTGGCAGGATTCCCCGATACCATGACATAAGCAGGCACATCTTTAATAATCAATGATGCGCCACCAACGAGGCTATAAGAGTCGATTCGGCAGAACTGATGAATCCCTGAGTTACCACCAAGTAACACATGATCACCGACATGCACATGCCCTGCGATGCCGACATTATTGGCAATCACATTATGACTACCAATTACACAATCGTGCGCAACATGGGTATTGACCATCAATAAATTGTGGCTACCAATTTTAGTCAGAGATTGATCCTGAGCTGTACCACGATGCAAGGTGCAATGTTCACGAATGACGTTGTGATCACCAATTTCCAACCACGTTTCTTCGCCTTTATATTTTAAGTCCTGACAACGCTCACCCACACTGGCAAACTGAAAGATTTGGTTATTTTTACCAATTCGCGTATTTTCAGCAACGACCACATGGGTAAAAATTTCAGTACCGCTGTCAATACTGACATTCGGTCCAATGATTGAGTATGCACCGACTTTGACATCATCTGCCAATTTTGCACTTGCATGAATAATAGCTGTTGGGTGAATCAATTCAGCGTTTGCCATCATATATCTATTTTTTGCTGAGACAATAAAATTTCTGCCTGTGCGACGACCTTTTCATCGACACGGGCGGTTACATGGAATTTAAAGACACCACGTCTTTGAAACACAAACTGCGATTCTAACACTAATTGGTCGCCCGGTACGACTGGTCTTTTGAAGCGAACATTCTCCATCCCTGCAAACAGGAAATTTTCACCATCTTTTGGGCGTTTTTGGATAATGATCATGCCCAAAATCCCCGAAATCTGCGCCAAAGCTTCCATCATCATCACGCCAGGCATGATCGGATAGCTTGGAAAATGCCCTTGAAAAAACTCTTCATTCATGGTCAGATTTTTATACCCTTGAATAAAGCTGGCATCTTCGCTAATCGCTGTGACACGATCAACCAATAAAAATGGATACTGATGTGGCAAGTAGTCTTGAATTGACTGTGAATGCATTGGCACCGCAGGTAAAACAAGCGTACTTGCTGATTCAAGCGTCGTGCTTGCTGTTGGGTTTTGTGTCGTCGTTTGGGTCTGGTCGTTCATTGGCTTGTTCAACAGTTTGATGTGATTCGAGCTGGTCAATTCGAGAAGCTAAAACTTTAATCTGTTTTAGCAACTTATTGATTGGCATTTCGGACAATTGTCTAAATCCAACCACTGCTTTTCTCCATGCAGTGCTCTCAAGCAGACCTGTTCCAGAGGAATAGTTGCCTGCTTGATGGATAGATTTAGTCACCATCGACATCCCTGTGAATTGCACTTGATCCGCAATGGTCAAATGCCCTGCAATCGCACTCGCACCACCAATAATACAGTGCGCACCAATACTGGTACTTCCTGCGATCACGGTATTGGCAGCGATTGCAGTATGCTGTCCAATCTGCACGTTGTGTGCAACTTGGACAAGGTTATCAAGAATCACACCATCGTCAATGACCGTATCGTCCAAAGCGCCACGATCGACACTACAATTCGACCCGATGCGCACTTGATGACCAATACGTACACCACCAAGCTGCGCAATGCGATGCCATTGTCCTTGATAGGGCGCAAAGCCAAAGCCTTCAGAGCCGATCGCCGTGTTAGCTTGAATCCGCACGCAATCACCAATTGAAGCTTCAGCCAAAATACTGACATGCGACTCAATCCATGCAGACTGACCAATACTGACATTTTTGCCGATATGTACATGTGGAAAAATACAACTATTTGCGCCAATCTGTACATTTTCACCGATGACAGCATAGTCACCAATGGCAACATTTTCACCGAGCTGTGCTGTCGGATGAATCGATGCTGTGTCAGCAATGCCTGTAAACTCTCTTTGATCTGAAAAGATGTGTGTCATTTGGGCAAATGCCAAATATGGCGAATCCACCACAACTAAATGACATTGATCTTGTAGCAAAGACATCAAATCTTTTGAAACAATCAAAGCACCTGCTTTGGACTGACGTGCCTGTTCAAGATATTTTTCACCATTTACAAAGGCAATATCGTGTGGCGTTGCTTGTGCCAAGCTACGAAGTTTTGAGACGTGAAATTGAGAATCGCCATGTACATTTCCCTGCACATGACGACTCAGTTGTTCAAGACTGTAACTCACTGACCAGTCCTTATTTCAATGTCGAGTTGACCTGTTGCGTTACACGTGAGGTTAAGTCGATTGAAGGGTCAAAGCTCACCACAGATTTACGATCGATGATCATGCTATAACCACCTTGTTTACGTAAAGCTTCTGTCGCTTGTTCAATCTTCGGTGCAAGCGTTTTGTTGATGTTCGCCAAGGTATCTTGCGCACGCTTTTGCATACCTGCTGCATTGGCATTGAACTCATTCATCTTCGTCGCATAATCTTGTTCAAGCTTTTGTAGATCTGCTTGCTTCATGACTTTGGCATCATTTTGCGCTTTATTTCTGAGGGTTGTAAGCTCTTTGGTCAGGCGCTCATGCTTTTGTTGTTGCGGCTTGAGTGAGCTCTCAAGTGAAGCCATTTGTGACTTCATATAAGTAGTATCTGTCGCTGCTTTTTGTACATCAACAACCGCATATTTTTCAGCAAAAGCTACACTTGATCCCATTAGACCAAGCACCAACGCCGAAGAAACAAATAACTTACGCATAATTTTACTCCTTTTATTATGACTTCCGTACATCGTGTTCCATCTCATAAATAGTATGATGGATTAGAAGGTACGACCAATCTCAAATTGTATTGACTTGGTATCATCACCTTTTTTGTCATTCAATGGGTACGCATAACTCAGTGACAGCGGTCCAATCATGGTAATCCAGGTAAAACCAACACCTGCGCTATAACGCAATTCATTAAAGTCAACATCGTACTTATCAGATTCTGTATCAAAGACCTGACCACCCTCGATAAACATCACAGGACGAATTTGACGCGCCCAATCACTCTTGGTTGGCATTGGCAACACAAGCTCCATACCACCTTGAATCAAGGCATTACCACCGACTTCTTCAGGTGACCAATCTCTTTGATTTGTTTCTTCAGAAACAACAGATTCATATTTTGGACCAAGCGTATTGATATCAAAACCACGCACCGAACCATATCCACCCGCAAAGAAATTTTTATAGAATGGTAAATCATTCCCATAGCCGAGCTTGCCATAGCCACGCAAGACAAAACCGCTGTCCCAAAGTGGTAAATAGGCTTGGGTATCATAGACCGCTTTTTGATATTCCACATCACTCCCTGGAACAGCCACATCCAAACTTAAGCGATGGTACATCCCGTTGGTTGGGAAAATTGGACGATTCAGCGTGTTATACGCCCATGATAAGTTCAAGTTATAGGTCAGGAACTCACCATTGAAGGCACTGTCATAGTTCTGCATCGTACCAGAGCTACCATTCAGCGGTCTACATTGAAAATCTGGAGCAGTATTGGTACCCACATTCAGAATTTGACCATCACAGTAACTGTCTGTCGCTATAGACTTTCCGCCATTTTCCAACAAATAATCACGAATATAAGTGGATACCAGTGGTCCTGTCGTGACTTTGGTTTGATCAACATTCAAGGTTGCACTAATGTTTTGATTTTCATCCAGTGGATAACCGAACGTTAATGAACCTCCCACAGAATCCGTCACATAATTTCTGACGTTATAATTTTCGTCGAGTTTAGTTTGACGGTAATATACATTGAAACCACGGCTGATGCCATCAATGGTAAAATATGGGTCGTAAATATTTAAATTATAATAATCAAGAGTTTGTGATCGTGACAAGTCGACCGACACTCGATTCCCCGTCCCCATAAAGTTGGTCTGGCTTAAGCCCAACTGATAGGTCACACCACCACTTTCAGAATAACCGACTGCAATCGTGCTCGTACCTGAGTGTTGTTCTTCCACTTTGACATCCAAATCCATTTGATCTGGTGCATTCGGCACACGTACAGGTTTAATATCGACCGTTTTAAAGAAACCTGTACGTTCTAAACGTACTTTAGATAAGTCAATCTTTTCATTGCTGGCAAGTGCGCCTTCCATTTGACGCATTTCACGGCGTAATACTTCATCGGCAGTTTTATTATTACCTGTGAAGTTAATACGACGCACGGTGATTTGCTGACCTGGGTTGATGTAATAATTCAAATCAACCGTTTTATTTTCTTCATTAATTTCAGGGACAACGTTGACTTCTGCATAGTAATAACCTGCATTACCAAACTTACGCGTCAAAAGTTGCTTCAATGTATTTACACGAGCTTGTGAATAGGTTTCGCCTGGTTTATATAGTTGTAAAGCTTTTAAGTCAGATTCGCTATACAGCGCATCGCCTAAGAACTTGGTTTCGCCAAATTTGTACTGTTCACCTTCATCGACACTGACTTCGATGAAAATACGTTTTTTATCTTCACTGATATTGAGCTGTGAATTGAGCACTTCAAAATTGATATAACCATCATTGAGATACATCGCACGAAGTGCTTCAAGGCTTGCGGTCATACGCTCTTTGGCATAGCGATCATTACGGGTCAGGATCGATGACCAAGAGCTCTCTTTGACTGCAAATGCACGTTGGATGTCATCATCTTCAAAGACTGTATTACCAATGACGTTAATGTTAACGACTTTCGCCGCATCACCTTCATTAAATAACAGCTTTAAATCAACACGGTTGTTTGGGCGAGCAATAGTTTGCACTTGCACATCTGCGTTATAACGACCTTGTTGTGTATATTGTTGTTCAAGTTCATTTTCAACTGACTGTAAAGCTGACTTTTTCAGGACTTCGCCTTCAGCCAAGCCCATTTTTTTCAAACCTTCTGTTAAGGCTTCGTCTGGAATCAGCTTATTACCATCCAATTCAACTTTTGCGATGACAGGACGCTCGACCACATTGAATGTCAAAATATTGCCTTGGCGACTGGCTTGCACATCATCAAAGTTACCTGAGTCATACAATGCTCTTACCGCAGCAGCAATCGCTGTATCATCGACTTGATCACCGCTACTGACTGGCAAAACAGCATACACTGATGCAGGCGTCAATCGCACCAATCCATCGATACGAATATCACTGACTTGAAAAGTCTCTGCATGTGCAGTTTGTACGATCGCCATGGCACTGACCAGTGCTAAAGGCATAAAATAAGCATTGTGATGCATAGTGTTCTGTTCCAGTCTTTTCAGTCGATGGTGTTGTTCGAAAACGCCACCACTATTTCTTTAATCAAAAATCTTTTATTCATTGGTTTTCACCGAGTGCTTTTAAATAAAAAAATTTAAAAAAGCTACTCCAGCTAAAAACGCATAATGTCATTAAACAATGCCAATAGCATCATCATACCCAGCAATGCCATGCCGATCTTCAGCCCAAACATTTGCACTTGCTCTGATACAGGTCGCCCACGAATCAATTCGATGAGGTAATATACTAAATGTCCGCCGTCAAGCATAGGAATCGGTAACAAATTTAACACACCAAGGCTGACACTCATCAACGCCATAAAAGAGAAGAAAGTCTGCCAACCCATTTCCGCACTTTGCCCTGCGACTTTAGCAATGGTAATCGGCCCTGACAAATTATCTAGCCCAATTAGACCTTTCACCATTTTGACAATCCCATTGACTGTCATCACAGACAGTTGCCAAGTCTTATCTCCCGCACGATACAAGGCTTCAACTGGGCTATATTGAATAGTTTGCTTATACGCATCGGGAATCACAAAGTTTTCTGCTTTAATCCCAGCACCGATAAAACCAGTTTCTGTGCCCATCGCATCTTTACGTGCTTGAGGCATAATTTTTAAATCAATACTTTGACCGTTTCTTATCACCGTAAATGTCAGCAATTCTTCAGGAGATTGACGAATATAGTCCACCACCTGATACCAATCATCGACCGCATTGCCATTAATCGCTGTGATCTGATCGCCAGCTTTCATACCTTGTCGCTCTGCAGCACCACCTGAACTAATCTCACCAATCACAGGTTTGATTTTTGGTTGATACGGCATAAAGCCTAAACTTTGTAATGGAGATTGGCTTTGGTCTTTAATAAAATTTTCAATCGGTAGTTGCTTTTCTAAAGTTTGAACTTCACCTTGTGAAACTTGACGCTCAACCTGTACCGCAAGCGTCCCGCTCTCACCCATACGCTCAAGCAAAGCATAATTCAACTTTTCCCAAGTTGGCGTCGCCTGACCATCAACCGCAGTGATTTTATCTCCCACACGCAGATCAACTTGTGCCGCAGGGGTTTGTTCTAGAACCCGTCCAATCCGCGTATTCAATTGTTCACTTGCTGGTAAATACAAAATCCAAAATAACACCACAGCCAACAACAAATTGATCAACGGCCCTGCAGCAACGATGGCAATTCGTTTCCACACCGACTGACGATTAAAAGCGAGATGCGCCTGATCTTTCGGCACATCACCTTCACGCTCATCAAGCATGCGCACATAACCACCGAGTGGAAATGCAGCAAAACGATATTGAATACCCGATTTTTTCGATGTCCATTGCAAAAGACTTGGTCCAAAACCTATTGAGTACACCAACACTTTTACACCAAGACGTCGAGCCACCCAGTAGTGACCGAATTCATGAATCGCAATCAATGGTCCAAGTAACATCAAGGCGGCAAAGACGATAAATAGAATACTCATACAGGTACTCCATACTGTGCAACCCACTGCTTTGAACATTCACGGACTTGATGATCGACCTGTAAAATATTTTCAATATTGTTCGCAAGTTGTACAGACACTTGATTGAGCATCTCAGCAGCGAGATTTGTAATTTGAGTAAATTTGATCCGCCCTTCTAAAAAGGCTTGTACAGCAACTTCATTCGCTGCGTTCAGAATTGTCGGCGCTGTGCCACCAACACGCATGGCTTCACGTGCCAAATTTAAGGCAGGGAATTTTTCATGGTTTGGCGGATAAAAATCCAATTTTTGTACATCAAACAAATTTAAAGCCTGCACTGAAGTCGAGATACGCTTTGGCCAAGCCAAAGCATGCGCAATCGGCGTACACATATCAGGATTACCCATCTGCGCAAGGGTCGAACCATCAATATACTGTACCATTGAGTGAATAATACTTTGTGGATGAATAACCACTGTAACAAAATGTTCAGAAATTGAAAATAAATGACACGCTTCGATCAGCTCCAAACCTTTATTCATTAAAGTTGCTGAATCTACCGAAATCTTTTGCCCCATTGACCAATTTGGGTGTTTGCACGCCTGTGCAGGAGTGACGTGTTCTAATTTTGCTTGATCAAGGTGTAGAAAAGGACCACCTGATGCGGTCAATAATATTTGTGATACGCCTAGCTGTGGCTGTTTATCTGCTTGACGATGATCAAAATATTGCTCAGGCAAACACTGAAAAATCGCATTATGTTCAGAGTCTACTGGAAGTAATAATGCCCCTGACTTTTTTGCCTCAGATAGCATCAAATCCCCTGACATCACCAAAGCTTCTTTATTTGCGAGTAAAACTCGCTTGCCTGCTTTGACCGCAGACAAAGTCGGTAAGAGTCCCGCAGCACCAACGATCGCCGCCATAACAATATCAACATCAGGATGCGCAGCAATGCTGACCAACCCATCTTGATCCAAAACGATTTCGGGTAAAGGGCTTAATTTTTTTTCTGATGCTAGTCTTTTAAATTGATTGAATTGCTCGGCAGGAATACCAACCACTTTCGGCTGAAACTGCAAACACAGCTCAACCAATTCAGCCATACGATGTTGCCCTGTCACCGCATAGACCTGATAGTCATCGGCATGTTGTTTTAAGATTTTTAAGGTGCTTTGTCCAATCGAGCCAGTCGCCCCGAGTATCGCAACCGACTGCTTCATCAAACATCAATTCCCATGAGTTTGAGCAGATATAAACCTACCGCAAAGATCGGCGTTGCCGCTAGTAAAGAATCAATACGATCAAGCACACCACCATGTCCAGGGAAAATGCGTCCTGAATCTTTGACCCCTGCACGACGCTTGATCATTGATTCGACCAAATCGCCCTGTACAGATGCTGCCACCGTGATCATTGATAGAATCAGGAAGATAATAAATGCAACTGTGCTTAATTCTAAATACACTGCTGACACAGCAATCATGATCAACGCCGAAGTCGCCAATCCACCGAGCAAACCTTCTACGGATTTATTTGGGCTAACATTCGGTGCAAGCTTGCGCATTCCAAGCTTTCGCCCGACAAAATACGCACCAGTATCTGCCCCCCAAACCAAAAGGAACACATACATCAACCACCACGGTGAAAACTGCCATAAGAAGAAAATCGCTGTCACTGCTGCAAGTACAAATACTGCGCCGACCACCAATAATGAACGATTGAACCATGCATCATACTGCGGATAGCGACGCACCCACATGATACTCACCGCCCAAACTGCAATGGACGCTAGCCAAAATAATATCCAAATTTCTTTAAGATAAATTAAACTCAGACAAGAAACCACAGCAAGCACAATACCGTAATACCATGCAGAAATGATTTTATGATTTTTTGTGTCAACCTGAAGTGGCACAAGCTTCAACCATTCATAACCTGCACCTAAAGCGGCCAAAGTCATAAGTCCGATCATTGGGTACGGCGATTCACTAGCAAACATACATGCCAACACAACGACCAATAAAACCAATGCGGTGATGATCCGCTCTAACATATTTTAATTCTCAGTATGATATTGAATGGCTTGCACTTGCTCTGACGTTTTACCAAAGCGGCGCTCTCGCTGGGCAAAATCTTGTAGAATGCAATCAAACTCTTCCACTGAAAAGTCAGGCCATAAAGTTTCTGTAAAAAACAGCTCAGCATACGCTGTCTGCCACAATAAAAAATTCGATAAACGAAAATCACCGCCTGTGCGGATCAACACATCAACAGGGGGTAAGTCATTTAAACACGTCTGTTGATGGAACGTCTGCTCATTAATATCATCGATTTCAAGCTGATTCTGCTGGACTTGGATTGCCAAACTTTTGGCTGCTTGCGCCATGTCCCACATCCCACCGTAGCTAATCGCAATGGTCAGGGTCATCGCTGTATAGTGTGAAGTTTCTTGTTCAGCGTTCGTCATCAACTGTTGTAGACGTGAAGATAATTTTGATCGATCACCAATAAAACGTAAAGCGATCTGATATTTTTTCATACGAGGCTTTTGCTCTAGGATCGTATCCTCAAGCAACTGCATCAATAATGCAACTTCTTGCGCAGGACGATTCCAATTTTCACTGGAAAAAGCAAATACGGTTAAAGCCTGTACGCCAATTTCTCGGCAATGCTCTACCAGAGGATCAAGCTGATCTTTGCCCGCACGATGTCCATCACCAGTAGCAAGTTGATTGCGCTTCCCATAACGATTATTGCCATCCATAATGATGGCAACATGTTTGGGGAAAGTAGATGCAGAAAGCATCGGTTGAATCGTTGCAGTCAAAACTTATACCTGCATCAATTCCGCTTCTTTGTCCGCAAGGCGCTTATCGACCTCAGCAACGTATTTGTCCGTGAGTTTCTGAATATCATCACCTGCACGGCGCTCATCATCTTCAGAGATTTCTTTTTCTTTCAATAAGTCTTTGATATCGCCCAACACGTCACGACGAATATTACGAATCGCCACTTTGGCATTTTCCGCTTCAGAACGTGCCAGTTTTTGCATATCACGGCGAGTTTCTTCAGTCAGTGCTGGTAGTGGCACACGAATCACATCGGCAGAGATCGGGTTTAAACCCAAATCACTTTCACGAATCGCCTTATCCACCGCAGACACCATATTTTTCTCAAACGGCTGTACCAATAAAGTACGTGAATCATCCAAACCAACACTCGCCACCTGATTCAGCGGCACATCAGAACCATAATACGGCACCATAACACCATTGAGCATAGATGGATGCGCACGCCCTGTACGCACTTTGGCAAAGCCTTGCTCTAAGGATTCAAGGCTTTTTTGCATACGTGTTTCGCCATCTTTTTTAAGGTCATTAATCATGCTGTATTCCGTATCAAATTTTCAAAAATTGCATCATTATAAATGAATTTTTGCCGAAAAGTGTAGCTTCACTTTTCGGCAATCTGTTTAAACCCGCAAATGCTGCGTGATCATTTTAATGATTGAAGCTCAGTTTAGTTGCTAACGCGCGTACCTTCATTTTCACCCATCACCACTGACAGCAATGCTCCTGATTTATTCATATCAAAGACGTGCAATGGCACATCATGGTCACGACATAAGCAAATCGCTGTCAAATCCATTACACCGAGCTTTTCATCAAGCACTTGATCAAAAGTTAGACTATCGTATTTTACTGCATCATCATATTTGCTTGGATCTTTGTTATACACACCATCGACTTTGGTGGCTTTTAAGATCAATTTTGATTCAATCTCAATCCCACGTAAGCAGGCTGCAGTATCTGTGGTAAAGAATGGATTGCCTGTCCCCGCAACAAAAACACAGACCTCACCATTACTCAAGTGACGAATCGCATCACGACTTGAGTACGGCTCAACTACCGTGCCGATCTCAAGTGCTGACATTAGACGGGTTTTAATATTTCGGCGCACCAAAGCATCCCGCATCGCTAAACCGTTCATGACGGTCGCAAGCATCCCCATTTGATCACCTGTGACACGACCAACCAAGCCATCTTTTTGCAATTGGCTACCACGGTAGAGATTACCACCACCGACCACGATCCCGACTTGTACACCGAGTCCCACCAAATGCGCAATGGATAATGACATTTGATCAAGTACAGTGGCGTCAATGCCCATCTCTTTATTTCCTGACAACGCCTCGCCAGAAAGCTTTAGCAAAATACGGGTATAGCGTGGACTTTTTTCACTCATGATGGGCTCCAAAATTTATGTGCATACTTTTCTAAAATCAATTCAAACTTTAATTCATGTGTGATTCGATCAACGAGTGACTTCAATCAGCTCAAGATTTCAATCAGCTCGGCATACAAATCATATTCATCTGCATCGGTAATTTTTACTCGAAGTAAGTCACCTGCTTTAATCGTATTTCGATCAATATCTTCAACAAAAACATTACCATCAATTTCAGGTGCGTCAGCATACGAGCGAGCGACTGCGACTGGATATTCCGCTTCTAGCTCATCGACCAATACCGTCATGATTTGACCAATACGACTTTGTAGTTTTTGCGTAGAAATCTCTTGTTGTAACTGCATAAAACGTTCAAAACGCTCCTGCTGAAGGTCTTCAGGCACATGGTTAGGCAAATCGTTAGCGGTTGCACCCTCAACAGGTGAATATTTAAAACAGCCAACACGATCAAGTTGCGCTTCTTTGAGCCAATCGAGCAAATATTGAAAGTCTTCTTCAGTTTCACCTGGGAAACCGACAACAAAGGTCGAACGAATCACCAGTTCAGGGCATTTTTCACGCCACGCTTTGATCCGCTCAAGTGTATTTTCACTATGTGCAGGACGTTTCATTGCCTTTAACACGCTTGGACTCGCATGTTGAAATGGAATATCTAAATACGGCAAGATTTTGCCTTGTGCCATCAGATCAATGGCTGCATCGACATGCGGATAAGGATAGACATAATGCAAACGCACCCAAATCCCAAGCTGACCTAACGCTTCACACAGATCATAAAATTTGGTTTTGAGTGGCTGACCATCCCAAAAGTCGAGCTTATATTTGGTGTCAACTCCATAAGCCGAAGTATCTTGAGAAATGACCAGTAATTCTTTGACACCAGCACGTTTCAAAGCTTGTGCTTCTTGCATCACACTACTGATCGGACGTGATACCAAATCACCCCGCATACTTGGAATAATGCAGAAGGTACAGCGATGATTACAACCTTCAGATATTTTTAAATAGGCGTAATGTTTTGGGGTCAGACGAATGCCTTGCTCAGGCACGAGATCGACAAAAGGATTGTGTTTCGGTTGTTGTGGGACGTAATGATGCACCGCATCCATGACATCTTGATAAGCCGCCGCACCTGTGACTTTGAGCACACTTGGATGCATGTCACGGATTTTCGCTTCGTCTTTACCTAAGCATCCTGTGACGATCACTTTGCCATTTTCACTGATTGCTTCGCCAATCGCATCCAAAGACTCTTGAACTGCCGACTCGATAAACCCACAAGTATTCACAACTACAAGGTCTGCGCCATCATAGTCTTGCGCCACTTCATAACCTTCGGTCTTTAATTGGGTCAAAATACGTTCAGAATCGACCAGTGCTTTAGGACAACCTAAAGAGACAAAGCCTACTTTTGGGGATTTCATGACGAGACACTCCGAAACAATGGCACTATTGTAAGGGGTTTTGCCCAAGAAAAATAGTCAAACACCGTCGAATCAAAGCAATTCCCCACGAAACGATCCATCCATTAAAAACTCAACAAATCACACTGCGCTGAACTAACATTGATTTATTTTGGTGCAACTATGACAAATTCATCACAACGCCCCATAATTGTGCATATAATCCAATTCATTAACGTATTTTTCTATTAGACTTGTTCTTAAGAAATATCTTTTGCGAGCAAATCATGGTCAATTCATTTGCTGAAACACTTTGAATGACAGCTTTTAGTGCATGCTTTCAGCAATGCTCAATATGAGTAACACTCTTGGCTTGAAACTTGCTTAATGACTGATAACTTAAAAAATAGCTAACTTTGGCACGGTGAAATCTGCGCCATTTTAACGCTTAGGCATACACAGATATGGACTTGCGCACCAATATAGACTACCGATCCATTGTCGATCACATGACCACTGCGGTGTTATTGCTGAATGCAGACTTGACCGTACATTATATGAATTCAGCTTGCGAAAGCTTGTTTGAAACCAGCTTTCTGCGTGCCTACGGACTTCCTGCCAATCAACTGGTCGAGCTGAGCGAAGACAGTCAAATTCGCATTGAAGAGGTATTACAAAAAACATTAGATACCGCACAGCCTTATACCCATCGTGAGGCATTGCTGAATATTTCTTTAAAAGATCGTTTTGTAGATTACACCGTGTCTTTATTGCCTAACAGTGCGACTGGATCGTTGTTAGTTGAGTTTCAACAGATCGACCGTTTACTGCGTATTTCTAAAGAAGAACTCCATATTCAACAGCATCAGATCGCACGCCAACTGATTCGTGGCGTGGCGCATGAGATCAAAAACCCTTTAGGCGGGATACGTGGTGCAACACAGCTTCTTGCCCGCAATGTTAAAGATGCACAGATTTCGGAATATACTGAGATTATTATTGATGAAGTGGATCGCCTGCGAAATCTTGCCGATACCATGCTTGGTTCACGACAATTACCGAGTTACGAGCCTGTGAACATTCATGAGCCATTAGAGCGTGTTCGCTCATTGGTACTCAGTCAAACTAAGAATAAAATCAAAGTACAACGTGACTACGATTTGTCTCTACCTGATGTCATTGCCGACCGTGATCAGTTGATTCAAGTGATTTTAAATATCAGTGTCAATGCTGTACAAGCCATGACTGAAAATACTGATTTCTTTGAAGAAGATAAACCTCGACTGACTTTGCGAACTCGGATTCAACGCCTCGTGACCATTCAAGGAGTGCACCATCGCAGTGCGGTTCGAGTAGACATCATCGATAATGGACCAGGGATTCCCGATAACATTTTAGAGTCGGTCTTTTATCCAATGGTCTCAGGTCGTGCCAACGGCACTGGGCTTGGACTCAGCATTGCACAAAACATTATGCGTCAACATCAAGGCATGATCGAATGCCGCTCTGAAGCAGGTCAAACCATCTTTAGCTTATATTTACCTTGGGAGAATAGAACATGACACAGCACAAGATTTGGGTGATCGATGACGACCGTGCCATGCGCTGGGTACTGGAGAAAACTTTTAAGGAAGAAGGCTTTGATGTCACCAGCTATGAAGAAGCACAATCGGCATTAGATGATTTAAGTGATGCACAACCTGATGTGATTCTCACCGATATCCGTATGCCAGGTATGGATGGATTAAACTTCCTATCTAAAGTCAAAAATTCATTTCCTGACTTACCTGTAATCATCATGACTGCACATTCTGATTTGGAATCTGCTGTGTCGAGTTATCAAACAGGTGCGTTTGAATATTTGCCAAAACCATTTGACATTGATGAAGCATTAGCACTGGTCAATCGTGCGATTTTGCACATCACCAAGCTACAACAACAAGAAAATGCGAAAGCACCAGTTGCACCACCATCGACAGAAATTATTGGTGAATCTCCTGCAATGCAAGAAGTGTTTCGCGCCATTGGTCGCTTATCGCAATCGCACATTACTGTACTCATCAATGGTGAGTCTGGCACGGGTAAAGAACTGGTTGCGCATGCGCTACATCGCCACTCACCTCGAAGCAGCAAACCCTTTATTGCCTTGAATATGGCAGCGATTCCGAAGGATTTGATCGAAACCGAATTATTTGGTCATGAAAAAGGGGCATTTACGGGTGCAAATACACAACGTCAAGGTCGCTTTGAACAAGCCAATGGTGGTACGCTATTTTTAGATGAGATCGGTGATATGCCGTTCGATACACAAACTCGCTTACTGCGTGTACTCGCCGATGGTGAGTTTTATCGGGTGGGTGGACACATTCCAGTTAAGGTCAACGTGCGTATCGTCGCTGCGACGCATCAAGACTTAGAGCGTTTGGTACAGTCGGGTAAATTCCGTGAAGATTTATATCATCGCCTCAATGTGATTCGCATTCATATTCCGAAACTCGCCCACCGTAGTGAAGACATTCCAAAACTTGCCGAACACTTCCTTGCACGTGCTGCCAAAGAACTTGCGGTCAGCCCTAAGCAACTCAAAGCTGAAACCAAAGATTATCTTAAACAACTGCCGTGGCCAGGTAATGTGCGCCAATTGGAAAACACTTGTCGTTGGCTGACTGTGATGATTACTGGTCGTGAAATCTATCCTGATGATTTACCGACTGAGCTTCGTCAGATTCCATTAAGATCATCTCAAGGTGAAGCGGATCAATCCTCAGTTGACGAATCATCAAATCATACAGCGCAAACCACGCAAGCGAACTTTAACACAAACGCTATGCAAAACTTTGCTTGGGATGAATTGCTTGGGCAATGGGCGCTAGAAAAGCTACAAAACGGTGAAATGAAAATTCTTGAAGTGGCTGCGCCGATGTTTGAAAAAACATTGATTTTAGCTGCACTGAATCAAACACGTGGTCGTAAACGTCATGCCGCAGAGCTACTCGGTTGGGGTCGCAATACCCTAACTCGTAAAATGAAAGAGCTCGGTATGGATGGCAGTGATGATGAAGACTAAGGCAAATCACCTCATCGTGCAATTTGCCCTTTTGCCATGAAATGATTAAGCTAAAACCATCTACACTTTTGTATGCACGTGTAGTGATAACTGTAAATGGTGGTTTTTATGCGATATTTTACTTTTAAACAGTTTGTTGGCTGCATTGCAGTTTTTCTATGCGCACCCTTAAGCCATGCCACGGTCGGTGGCAAAGCTTATGTTGAGCTTCTCGGCTACGAAGTCAGGGATCAAAAACTGTATCTTTTAAAACATTCTGAAGATGCCAGCGGTCGCTTACCACAGTTGTATTATTTTGATTTTAAATCTGCACAACCTGATCATTTAGTCACGGTTGAATCGATTTATCCCAAAAATTCAAACGGTGAAATTGATCATTTTTCTGATGGTAATGATATTGCGTTTGAACGCGAACTGAAAAAAATTAAACGCCGATTAAAAAAGCTTTATCCAATCAATCCTAATATTTTTCAGATTCACATTAAAAAAGAAGAAACAGTACAAGTGCCCGCTTGGGCTGAACCTGAAAAAACCATGCCTGAATATCGTTATGACTATACAGTGCAAAATCGTGCATATCAAAGTCAAGTGCAGCAAGCCGTGAGTTATGCGCCAAATTTGGAAGTGAAACAGGCCTTTCGCATTCCTAAGCAAGATCGTATCGTGGTCACTGTGGAATATTTAGGATTTCCTGATGAAACCATGTACACCGATGAAGATACAATCATCTTGAGCAAATAAAACTCCAGCCTTTTTAAAACATGTCTTGTCCTGAAATAGATTGACAGTATTCCACTTCAAACCGAGTTAAGCAATTAGCTCGGTTTTTGTTTGCTCATACATCTGATTCGGGGTGTTCA
>LUOR01000034.1 GCA_001626925.1 Moraxellaceae bacterium REDSEA-S32_B1 | reverse complement strand
AAAGAATGTGAGTTTAGGTTTAACCATCGACATGAAAATCTTTATGCTAAACTACTTAAAGAATTAAGGGAAAATCCACTCTAAAGTTATCTAGACCCTACACTTTATTGTCATTATCTTGCCCTAAGCGTGGCGGTACGTTATCAAAGCGAGTTTGATAGCCTTGTGGTTTGGTGATGATGATTTGCTGACACAGCTCGCCACGTTGTAAATACTTAATTTCAAAGTGCGTTCGGGCAGAATCTTGTGGGATGGTTTGTACTTCAAAGGGTAATTTCCACACTTGTTCTAATTGCTCAACCGCTTCAGCAATATATTCTGCAATATTACTCGCCAATGTGATCGTGCCACCCACTTGCAAGCGTGACAGCAAATATTCAAAAAACGGCATATTCAACCAACGCTGTGTTGAGTTATGCGGTTCAGGATTTGGATAAAGCAGAAAAATTTGTTGCAACTGTGCAGGATACAGCGCATGCACCACCCACGGAATCGCATCAGCATGAATCGTTGTTAAATTTTCTAATTCAGCCTCACGCTGTGACTTTTGCATCGCTTGATATTTTTCCGCCGTGCGTTCGACAGCGATCAATTGGTGATTTGGATGATTCGATGCAAATAAACAAGCATGTTTTCCTTTGCCTGCGCCGATTTCGAGGCAAACTAGATGATTTTCCACCATCTGCTTTTCAATCGGCTGAAAATTGCGAGGTGCTTTTAAGTAGTGTGCTTGAAATGGGCGAATATCAGGATAAGTCATGGACAGTGAATACATTTGAATACGGTTTTAGGACTGCATCAGTCTAGCAATTGCGCTACAATTTGTCTGTGTTTCCACGCAAGTTATCTGTTTTCTTATCTCATTTTTCACTCAAAAAGTTATGACTGACCACACTACTTCATCCTCTAAAAATCCAAAATCTTTTCCCTGCCCACGTTGCGGTGAGGCGAGCCATTGGCAAGACAATCCGTATCGTCCGTTTTGTTCTGAGCGTTGCAAGATGGTAGATTTCTCTGCATGGGCAAATGAAGATTACAAGGTCGCATCAGAAGACAGCCCTTCACGTATCACGCCTGAACATGATCAAGACTAATAGCGTATTCATTCAAAAAGCCTCTACGCTCAAAATGTTACAACGTATTACTTTTGTCGCCAAATATTGTCAGTAAGTAACTCTTTTTTGTATAGTCGTTTCTCATAAAAATGATCAGTTCTGTTTAGTTCCCAACCCAACCATCGTGTAGTCGTGTAAAAGCTATGGGGGATGACTCTACTCGCTGATCAAGATTAAATTAGCATTATGCACAAGCCAGAATAATTAATGCTAATGAAATAAATACTTTACACAACGGCGTGTAAAAAGTTTAAAGATTAGGGGTAAAACGATGCGTCAATTCTTATTCGCAACAGGATTTGCTTTCTTTGCAATGTGTACGTCAATGACACAGGCCACGACAGTGACTAAACAAAGTCTTGCCAAACAAGAAGTCCTTGATACGCAAAAGTTAAAAAGTATTTGGCAGGATTATCAAAAAAACATCCAACAAATGAACCAAGAAATTCCAAACTTGCAAGCAGAAAAAGATCAACAAAAACGCAATGCACGTGTCTACACTTTTAATCGCAATTTGGAGCAATCCAAAGCTTTATTAAAGCGCTTGGTTTTATCCAATCAAACCGCTGTGAAGCTTCGTCACAGCATGACCAATCACGCCACCAAATATCAAAACGTGTTTAAACTAGCAACTTTAGACAAAACGACAACCTCTCAGCGCAATACATTTGAGCGACTCAACGCACAAACGGATGCAATCTACCAAAATATGCAAAAAACCGCTTCACAATTGCCAAATTAATATGTGCACCATGTGCCTGAAATAAAGAGTTAGCCTGCTTTGCTAGATACAAACGGGTTATATTGCTTTTCATGCCCGACACTACTAGTTGGACCATGCCCACAGATAAATTGCGTGTCGTCAGGTAGTGTATAGACTTGCGTTTTAATTGATTCAATCAAAGTCTCAAAGTCACCTTTTGGGAAATCAGTACGTCCGATTGAGCCTTTAAAGATCACATCCCCAGTCCACAAAATATTCATTTCGTCGCAGTAAAACATCACATGACCTGGGGTATGCCCTGGCGCAAAACGCACTTCAAAAGTGTATTTCCCCAAAGTCAATGTATCACCACCTTCGAGCCATTGATCAACAACGACTTTCTCAGCAACAGGAAAGCCATACTGACGACAAATATCTTGTAGCGCATCAATCCAAAATTGATCTTCACGATGTGGTCCAATCACAGGCACTTCATAGACTTTAGCCAACTCACCGACCGCCCCGATATGATCAACATGCCCGTGGGTGTTCCATAACGCTTTCACTGTGACACCGAGTGCTTCGACTGCTTGCTGAAGTTTTTCAGCTTCACCACCTGCGTCGATCAACACCGCCTCCAGACTTTCATCATCCCATACGATGCTACAGTTCTGCTGAAAAGGCGTCACAGGAATAATTTGGCAACGTAACATAAACAACCTCTAGTCAATCATTCGGTGAATTTGGAAAACTTTAAACTATAAGCCCAAAACTTAGGATAGCAATTGCTCACGACTGGCATTCAACTGAGCCTGAATCAGCTTTGTAAATACGGCAATATGATCATCTCGGACATTCAATGCAGGAATATAAGCATAACTTTGCCCACCGCTTTCGATAAAGATATCACGATTTTCCACCTCAAGCTCCTCTAGGGTTTCCAAGCAATCTGCTGAGAATGCAGGACTCATTACTTGTACAGATTTTACCCCTTGACTCGCCCATTCTTTTAATAGCTCACTGGTATAGGGCTTGACCCACTCTTGCTTACCAAAACGAGATTGGAAGCTAATCGCCCATTGCTCATTTGTTAATCCTAATTGCTCAGCGACCAATCGTGCGGTTTCACGGCAACGATCGGCATAAGGATCACCTTTATCCGCATAAGGCTGTGGGATACCATGAAAAGACATGAGCAATTTTTCTGCTTGACCTTGCTTCGCCTGAAAATCTCGCACACTTTGCGCAAGCGATTGAATATAATCAGGATGTTGATAGTAGTCCCGAATCATTGATAGCGCAGGTAAATTGCGTTGTTTTAATACCCACTGACTGAGCGCATCATACAGTGGCGCACTTGAAGTTGCGGAATATTGTGGAAACAACGGAAATAGAATCACTTGATCAGGCATATCATCGCTGAGTTGCGCTAATACCTTGTGAATACTGGGCTGACCATAAGTCATTGCAGGAATGACTTGCAGATTTAAATCTGGATTTTGCGCCAATAATGATTGCTCAACCAATGCGACTTGTTTTTGCAAAATACTGCGCATCGGCGAGTCATCTTGCCATATACTGGCGTAGTTTTTTGCCACAGCTTTTAGACGAAACGGCAGAACAAAGAGATTAAGAATAATCTGCCACAGCAGTTTGGGTATCTCGATTACACGCTGATCAGAAAGAAACTGCCGAAGAAAGGCACGTACCGCCTGTGGCGTCGGCGCATCAGGTGTGCCCAGATTCGCCATAATAATCACGATGCGAGGTTGAGCTGATTTCATAGCAGGTTTCATAAGAGCATTTGCACAAAAAGTTTCAAACTATATTAATTCAATTGGCTGTAAATTTCAGCAGATAGACTTCCGCTAATTTCTATCATCACAATCACAATAGAGTCATTAAATCGACATAGATACTGAAACCAACAGTGATGCCCTCGATTATCGTTGACGACTCATATTGACATTGACTTTATTTAACACACGCTCTGCATCCGCAGTCAAACGCCAATACACCCGTGTCCCTGAACCAATATCCGATTGAGGAATAATCCAATTATTCCATTTCATTTGCAGTTTGAGTTGTTGCAAACTGCGAGTGTCAACATGCGTTCGAGATACCGCATGAACACGTGGCATGACTTTCCGAGCTTCTTCTAGGGCGATGCCTTCAAGGTAGTTGTTCATGACTTTGATGAAGTTAATTTCCAGCGTCGGTTGTTTAAAGTGTGGCGCTAAGATTTTTAACGCTTCAAGCCAAGTCAGCTCTATTTGTGGTGTAATGTCTTTAAGATTACCGTCTTGATAAGCTTGGGTGCGATAATGTAAGTTAAACTTCTGTTGCTCATTTTGATCCGACTGGCTAAATGACGCTTCTTGACGTGTACGAATCAGACTCTGCTCAAGATCGGCAACTTTTTCTCGTAAACGAACGATTTCATTTTGCAAGACATCATTCGATTTTGGTCTGACCCAACCCAATACGGGATATTCAGTTTTGGCTTTTTGAAAAATGTTTCTGACCTGACGCTCAAAATCTAGCAAACTACTATATTCTTGAAAATATTCACTTTCTGATTTCAATAAATCGACGAAGCCTTGGCGTTTTTTAATGATTTCAGGATCTTTCTCTGTCGAAGTTTTGCTACTCATAAAGCTTAAAATCGGCTTTTGCTTATTCACCGCATAGAGAAAGTCGAGATGTAAATAGCTGATTCCTGATGCAGACAACTCGCCATACTCATCATCCAACACAAAGATCACATAATCACACTCATCCATCTGACGGCGTGCTTGCGCTGTATTTAGCGAATTTCTTGGCTCATTGAACTGCCAAGGAAAGCCGCCAAGATTGAGTAATGTATATTCTAACTTCAAACGTTCCGCTTCAACGCCATTGAACGCCGTAGAGATAAATATATGATAACGCTTATCAGACATAAAGTTCCTTCTCACTTAAATCATAGTCAAATCTCGATGTTATTAAAATGGTTTCAATGCATCTTTTAGACTCAGCATGATCTCAATGCCACACTTTTCTGACTTAAGTCAACACACTACTTATGATTTTAAAGCATTTTTAAAATCATTACCCCTTAATTTTAGCGCAATTCGTCACACTTTTTTTGCACATTGCTGTATCTAAATTGTTTGACTGCAATTGTTGCGCTTTTTTTAATCGCCAGTTAAGCATGCCTGAAATCTAGATATTTAGATAGATCACTTAGTCGGATTATGACTTTTTCTTGAATAAGATTGTTGACGATATTTTGCATTTGCGAGGAATTATCACCACTCAGCACACAAGCAATTTCAAAATCAGTTAAAACCATTTCTCGGTTGAGCTGATGCTTTTGTAATATCCGCCCACATTGCCGTGCGACTGCTTGCCCTGAATCCACCAAGACCAAGCGATCACCATACAGTCGCTCAATCGCAGGCTTTAAAAAAGGATAATGCGTACAACCAAGTACCAAGTGATCCGCACCTGCATCGATCACAGGTTGCAAACATTGTTGTAAGGCAATCATACATTCTGCATCTAAAACTTTGCCCTGCTCAATCAAAGGCACCAAGTCCGTACAGGTGGTATTCATCACTTTGACACCCGCAGGTAAAGCAAAATGCTGTACCACGTCTTGAATCAACTTACCTCGAAAGGTCGCTGGTGTTGCCAGTACGGCAATCACTTTGGTCTGTGACTGAATCACCGCAGGCTTGACCGCAGGAACTAAACCAATAATCGGAAACTGTTCGCCATAATATTGACGTAAATAATCTAAGCTAAATGCCGATGCGGTATTACATGCCACGATCGCTGCTTTACAACCCTGTTGATAAAGCCAACCAATGGCTTGTGCGGTAAAGCGTCGTATTTCCTCATCACTGCGGACGCCATAAGGCACATGCGCTGTATCAGCGAAATAGAGAATCTGTTCATTCGGTAAATACTGATGCACATCGATTGCCACAGATAGACCACCAATGCCTGAATCAAAAATCCCAATGGGTGAGTTTCGATCTGCACCATTTGGTAAAGCGACATCATGCCCAAGCATTTTGCTTGATGTTTTGTCGTGATGACGAAGATTGATTGAATCGTTGGACATAGATGATTAAAAATGCACAATAACAAATAACTAAACTTAGGGCATCATACGCCGAATTTTAAAAGAAGCGATAGCCGAAATTGTTATCTTCATGCAAAGATCATTATGCAAAGAAAAGTGATGCGTTCAACGCACAATTAAAGACCTATTCCGACATTCCCAAAATATATTCGTTGTCACCACTCATGAGCTTCAACTGTGTACCATCAGACGTTTCTGAGAGCTCACCATAATTGACCAAATGATAGAACACGTTACGCTGAATTAAGGCTTCCAGTTCATAGCGGACTTTGACGTATGGGCGCATTTCTCCATCAAACTCTCGCATATAAATTGGATGTTCCTTATCAATAACAAAGACATCTTGATTTTGCGTGGTCATTTGCAGGTATTGCTTACCATCAACATCAATTTGATCGACTTCGCTAATCAGTAATGGCGCATCTTCAACCTGTATTTTGATTTTCTCTACAGGTGTTTTGAGGAAGTACTCATCAACCTCTCGCCATAATATCTTGGCAAATAGATCGACCATCTTTTGACGGCGGATTGGTCGTCCTTCATGCCACCATTCGCCATTGGACTTGATTACCAAATCCATCTCACCGCAATAGTCTGGATTCCACTTTTCTAGCGGTGGAATCGAGCGATCATCTGCGAATTGTTGTAGGTAGCTAGTAATATTTTCAAAATTTGCCGAATCTACCATTTTATTTTCCCTTTGACTGATGCGTCATTCGCACTTGAAAAATCAGCATTTTCCACATCTTATGCACGAATGACATCAAATTTATTTGCACTAGCCAATTGGCTAAACTGCCCTTTTGAAATTATAATAACAAAGTATATATGTGGCACGATGTAAGTTTTGTGTCCAAGCTATTTTAATTTTGTTGCTTTCATACACTTGAGTCATGTATGAATTATGGCAAACAAACCCTATTCATGGCAGCACCGCGTTGAAATCATTCAACTGTACGGTTGCCACCGTCAATGATTTGAGGAGTCCTACATGGAGCACATCGAACGTGAATCAATGGAGTTTGACGTCGTCATCGTCGGCGCAGGCCCATCTGGTCTCGCCGCTGCGATCCGCCTTCGTCAGCTTGCAATCGAAAATAATCTGCCTGATTTATCAGTATGTGTCGTAGAAAAAGGCTCTGAAGTCGGTGCTCACATTCTATCTGGCGCAGTGCTTGAGCCACGTGCCTTGAATGAACTTTTCCCAGATTGGAAAGAACAAGGCGCACCAGTGACTGTTGATGTGACTGAAGACGAAACCTATTTCTTATTGTCTGATGAAAAATCACAAAAAATGCCACATTGGATGGTGCCAAAGTCGATGCATAACGACGGCAACTATGTGATTTCACTGGGTAATGTGGTGCGTTGGATGGGTCAAAAAGCGGAAGAGCTTGAAGTATCCATCTTCCCAGGCTTTGCCGCATCTGAAGTGTTGTACCATGAAGATGGTACAGTCAAAGGCATCCAAACCGGTGACATGGGTATCGGCAAAGACGGTGAGCCTACAGCGAACTTCACACCGGGTTATGAGCTTCACGCAAAATACACGCTCTTTGCAGAAGGTTGCCGTGGACATCTTGGTAAGCGTTTGATTGCAAAATTCGGCTTAGATAAAGATGCTGACCCACAGCACTACGGTATTGGTATTAAAGAGCTATGGGAAATCGACCCTGCAAAACACAAACCAGGTTTGGTGATGCACGGTTCAGGTTGGCCTTTGGCGGAAACTGGTTCATCAGGCGGTTGGTGGTTATACCACGCAGAGAACAACCAAGTGACTTTGGGTATGATCGTCGATCTGTCGTATGAAAATCCGCACATGTACCCATTCATGGAAATGCAACGTTGGAAAACCCATCCACTGATCAAGCAGTATTTGGAAGGTGGTAAACGTATTTCTTATGGCGCACGTGCCGTGGTGAAAGGCGGTCTCAACGCATTGCCTAAACTGACTTTTCCAGGTGGTTGCTTGATTGGCGATGATGCAGGTTTCTTGAACTTCTCAAAAATCAAAGGCTCTCACACCGCAATGAAGTCAGGTATGCTTTGTGCTGAAGCAATCTTTGACGAAATCAAAGCAGGCGCTGAAAAAGGCGGCGACCTCATGGTTGCTCGTGCGCTTGAAGGTGAAGATCACTTTGCCAAAGAACCGACGAGCTTCACTGAGAAATTTGATAATAGCTGGCTCAAAGAAGAGTTGTACCGCTCTCGTAACTTCGGTGCGGCAATGCATAAATTCGGTCTATGGATCGGTGGTGCGTTTAACTTCGTTGATCAAAACATTTTCCAAGTGCCGTTTACGTTGCATGATCTAAAACAAGATTATGCGGTGCTGAAAAATGTTGATGCGGTAAGCTTTAAACCGAACTATCCAAAACCAGATGGCAAGTTGACTTTTGATCGTTTATCTTCGGTATTTGTGTCAAATACAGTGCATGAAGAGAATCAGCCTGCTCATTTGAAACTCACTAATCCTGACATTCCAGTCGATGTGAACTTGCCGAAATGGGATGAGCCTGCACAGCGTTACTGCCCTGCTGGTGTCTATGAAATCATGGAAAATGATGACGGTTCGAAGCGTTTCCAAATCAACGCTGCCAACTGTGTACATTGTAAAACTTGTGATATCAAAGACCCGTCACAAAACATCACTTGGGTGGTACCTGAGGGTGGCGGTGGTCCTAATTATCCAAATATGTAATTTGGATAGTCTTGCGAGGCAATGCCTCTCATATCCGAACATGTAAGTTATTACATATAAAAAATCCGAGTTAATGCTCGGATTTTTTATGCATAAATATTCACTTTAAAAATAATTCAGTGGCAATTTTAAATAACGCTGTCCATTTTCTTCAGGCTCGGGGAAATGCCCTGCCACCATGTTGATTTGAATCGCAGGTAAAATCAGCCGTGGCATAGAAAGCGTCGCATCTCGCTGGGTCCGCATCTCAATAAATGTCGATTTTTCAGTGTCAGCTTGGATGTGAATATTTTCAGTCTTTTGCGCTTGAATATTCGTCTGACATTTAAAATTTTGGCGTGATTCAGGTAAATAATCATGACAAAGAAAAATACGTGTTGTATCAGGCAATTGATACAGCCGTTGCACCGAATCAAATAATTGCTCTGCACTTCCTTTTGGAAAGTCACAACGTGCCGTGCCGTAGTCAGGCATAAATAAAGTATCACCGACAAAGACTGCATCGCCAATCACATAGCTCAAACAAGCAGGCGTATGCCCTGGTGTAGGAATATTATAGGCGCTTAAACTGCCAATTTCGAATGCCTCACCATCGGCAAATAGATAGTCAAAATGCTGTGTGGCATTGATTTGTTTGATGTCTAAATGATAAATCTTGGAGAATGTCTCTTGTACAATGCCAATCTTTGCACTCATGGCGACTTTGCCACCCAGTTTTTGTTTTAAATATTGCGACGCACTGAGATGATCAGCATGGACATGGGTTTCCAATATCCATTGTACGGATAGATTTTCTGATAAAATATAATCCATCATCTGATCGGCATGCGTCGTTGAAGTCGATGCCGATGCCGCATCATAATCCAGTACCGAATCTATAATTGCGCATTCAGAGCTATGAGGATCACTCACCACATAGCTAAACGTATTTGTATCATCATGAAAAAATGACTTTATGTTTGCTTGACTCGTTGTGTTCATGAACGACCTCCAAAACGATTGGCAATAAACATCCCGAGCAACATGGCAATGATAAAGTATAACGCTGAATAATAGCCTAAGCCGATCAAGGTCAAACTTGGCGCAGGGCAAATGCCCACCAACCCCCAACCAACACCAAACATTATTGCACCAATGATCAATCGGCGATCAATGTGTTGAACTGTTGGAAGGGCGATTTCTTCACCGAAAATAGTGCGTGGAGATGTTTTACGAACTGCGAGTTGGAATGGAATAAAAGCAATGAGAATCGCACCAATCATGACAAAAGCAAGGCTCGCATCCCATCGACCAAAAATATCTAAAAAGTCTAATACTTTTTTGGGGTTCGACATGCCTGAAAACATTAAGCCAACTGAAAATAGCGCACCAAATAACATTGCAAATAGATTTTTCATCACACTCCCCCTTGCATTAGGTGGCGCATGACGTAAACCGTAATAAAGCCTGCAGTCATAAAGGTACAAGTTGCTACAATTGAGCGAATAGATAGACGACTCATACCACAAATACCATGACCACTGGTACAGCCCGAGCCGATTCGAGTACCAAAACCCACCAACAACCCAGCAATGATCAATAATATTGGATGGCTATTCAGCTCAATATCCGGTTGAACGATCTGCGCATAGAAAAATGACGTAACGAACAAACCAAGTAAAAACCATACAGCGGGCGATTGCATTTGCCCTTGTAAGACTTGAGAAATCAAACCACTAATACCTGCGATTCGACCAAGAATATAAAGATAGCCGACCACAGCAATACCAAGCAACACGCCACCAATCAAAGCATAAAGATAATCATGCACGATATATACACTCCATGTGAGACAAGATCGTTTGAGGTTAGGTCGATGTTGCCTCGATCAAAGCATTGATGATTTAAAAATTATAATTTGTCATCCAATAACAATTGCGCTTCACGTAAGCTCAGCGTACCTTCATAGATCGCACGGCCTGTGATCGCACCCAAGATGCCTTTTTGACCTTGTAGCAATTTCACATCTTCAAGATTGGTCACACCGCCAGAGGCAATCACAGGTAAGCCTGAATGGTTTGCAAGGTTTACAGTCTGCTCGACATTGACACCTTGCATCATGCCATCACGTGCAATGTCGGTATAGACGATGCTGGATACACCTGCATCAGCAAAACGCTTGGCTAAATCAGTCGCTTTAACATCAGTCACATTCGCCCAACCGTCAGTCGCCACAAAGCCATCTTTGGCATCAATACCCACGATGATATGCCCTGCAAACTCTTTACACGCAAGCTCAACAAACTCTGGCTCTTGCACCGCTTTCGTGCCAATAATGACGAAAGACACGCCTGCATCGATATAATGTTCAATGGTTTCTAATGAACGAATCCCACCACCGATTTGGATTGGTAATTCAGGTTGAGATTGTGCGATCGCCTCGACCACTGGTTTGTGGATTGGCGTTCCTGCAAAGGCGCCGTTCAAGTCGACCAAATGCAAGCGACGTGCACCTTCATTGACCCAATGCGCTGCGGTTGCCACAGGATCATCTGAAAACACGGTGTCATCTTCCATGCGACCTTGCTTTAATCGTACGCACTTACCATCTTTAAGATCAATCGCAGGGATAATTAACATGCCCGTATTCCTTAATATGTATCAAAATTTTTAACTTGGCTTATCTTATCAAAATATTCAAACTTCTCTAAGTGCTAATCGTAATATCTCATCAACATGACAGCATCATCGTTAGATTTAGCGCAATGTGAACGAATGAAGACCATCGCTTTAAGTCATTATTATCAATAGTGACAAGATAAATTGTCAATTTAACCTATACATGATCTGATCGCTATGGCAATATTTTCTACACATCAAGCAATAACATTCACAACAAGATGAGTAACCGATGAAAATACACCATTTAAACTGTGGCACCATGTGCCCTGTCTGCCAAAAGCTGATCAACGGTCAAGGCAGCTACCTCAAACCCGCCAAGCTAGTTTGCCATGTACTACTCATTGAACATGAAAATAAATTGGTATTGGTCGATACAGGTTACGGACTTAAAGATATCGCAGAGCCCAAAACTCGATTAGGTGCGATGTTCTTACAAATCACTCGCCCAAAACTAGACCGCCAAGAAACTGCTTTTGAGCAAATCAAACAATTGGGCTACTCGCCTGCCGATGTGACGGATATTTTACCGACTCATTTGGATCTTGATCATATTGGCGGTGCGCCTGATTTTCCGAATGCAACGATTCACGTCTATAACAAAGAGCTCGACTACGCATTAAAGCCCAAATTCAAAGATCGCCTGCGCTTTCGCAAAGCACAACTTCAGGATATTACAAAATGGCAAAATCATCGTGAAATCAATACAGACTGGTTTGGTCTAGATGCGATTGACTTGACCAAGCAACTTGGCTTTGACGCCAAAATTGTGCCCTTGATCGGACATACTCGAGGACATGTTGGCATCGCCGTGAAATCGGAAAACAAATGGTTATTACACTGTGGTGACGCGTATTTTCATCCTAGCCAAATTACGCAAAACCCACAGATGCCGATCGGTTTAGCACTCTTTGAAAAACAAGTACAAACCAATCCGGCAGATCGTATTGCCACACAAGAAAAATTACGTGCTTTACATTTAGCGCATCCAGAAATTGAAATGTTCTGTGCACATGATGTGAGCGAATTGGAGCGTTATCAAAGTCGATAAATAGCGCCGAAATGTTCAAATTATTTTCAAAAAACTGTCATATTTCATGGAATATGACAGTAATTCACTGATTAAATAAACTACAACAATTCTATTTTTACCTTAAAAATCAAATCAATAAACCATATTTCAATCGTTTTAAAATTTTTTAAATATTACATTAGTGTCATCATACTGTAATATTTATGTCATTAAATAGGCTCATCAAAGATCAATGGAAAATTTCTCATGATGACAGCAGTATTATTAACGATTGGTTTCGTCGCTTATACTGGCGCAGTTTGGCATTACGGACACAAGTAAGCTCGCCATTCTCAACAAATAATGAGCCTTGTCGCTCAAGCTTTCTATCCCCTTCAAAAAACCTCAAAAATAAATCAACGTATCCATTTGCATTTCGATTAAATTCATTAGATCATTTCTATATCATTCACTTTAATTTCAAGTATAAAAAATTATGAATATTGCCGCTTTCGAAGCCTTCCTCAAAGTAATGGAAACAGGTTCGATTTCCATGGCAGCAGAAAAATTATTTATCACCCAACCTGCGGTGAGCAAACGCATTCAGAGTCTTGAACAATTTTTTAATGTCCAACTGTTTGATAGTGTGGGACGAAATATCCAACCGACCCAAGCTGCCGAGCGTTTATTACCACAGGTACAACAGTGGATTCATCAACTGGATGATATGCATCGTGACCTGAGTCAATCTCAAGCTGAGATTGCAGGAAAATTAAAAATCGGCACCAGTCATCACATTGGCTTACATCATTTGGCAAAACAGCTTAAACCCTTTGCAGAGCAATATCCGCAGGTGGAGCTAGATGTGCATTTTGTTGATTCTGAGCAGGCTTTACAGTTGGTACTCTCAGGTGAAATTGAGCTTGCTTTTCTGACCTTACCGCCGAAGCCTGATCCACGCCTTGAACATCGTGTGCTCTGGAAAGACCCGTTATCCTTTGTGGCGGCACCATTTCACCCTCTTGCGCAGCAAAAACGCTTAAAGCTTGAAGATTTAATTGCTTATCCGAGTTTACTGCCTGCCTCCAACACCTATACCAGTCAGATTACTTTGGCAGAATTTGCGAAATTTGGCTTGAAACCTTATGCTTCGATGAGCACCAATCCACTTGAGTCGATACGTATGCTGGTGTCGATTGGATTGGGATGGTCGGTATTACCACATACGTTGATTAACGATGATTTGGTGATTTTAGATTTGAATCATCAGCTTGAACGTCAACTCGGCATCGTTTGGCATCCCGAGCGTAGCCAGTCCAAAGCCTTGCAAAGTCTTTTAAATCAATTAGAACCGTTACAAAGCTAATCAAATTTAGATTTAAAATATTAAATCGACCAATCTTCAATCTGCCAATTTTTCTCTTTGGCTAATTGTTCAAGGCGATCATCAGGATTCACGGCGATTGCATGGGTCGCATATTCAAGCAAAAATCGATCGTTGATTGAATCAGAATACGCCCAAGATTCATCTACTTGTCGACCATCAAGCCATTGATCGAGTCGTGTCAGTTTGCCTGCTTGGTAGCACGGCAAACCTGCGACTTTGCCAGTGTATTTACCGTCAATCACTTCTGCATTGGTCGCAATTATGTCTGTAATGCCAAAGGCACGAAAAATCGGTGCCGTAATAAAATCACTAGTAGCGGTAATCCCGACAATTGCATGACCCTGTTCTTGATGATGTTGAATCGCTTCAAATCCTTTTGGACGCATTTTCGGACGAATCACTTTTTGCATAAATAGATCATGCAATTCGCTCAGATAGGCATTGTCATGCTTGGTTAAGAATTCGAAAACAAATTCATTATAAGCGATCGGATCAAGCTGCCCTGCTTTGTAATCTTCGTAAAATTGATCATTCATTTTGCGATGATGAATGGCATCGACTAAACCTTCATTCACCAAAAACTCTCCCCAAGAATGATCAGAGTCGGTATTTAACAAGGTATGGTCTAAATCAAATAATGCCAATTTCATCAAGTTTCTCAAATTCCTAAAGAATTTAGTTAAAAAAATGTAATTCTATTACCGCAAAGCGCAGAAATTCGTTAAGATCATAGCAATTTGAATTGCTTTTTGACTTTGCGTCTACTCGCCGAGCATCATACGCTGATCTCCGCCTGCACGCAAAGTCCATAACATAGAATATTTAGGTGCCAAATGATCGACTCCGAAGGTTTTCGACCCAATGTCGGAATCATCTTGGCAAATGACGCTGGACAAGTACTATGGGCAAAACGCATTGGACACAATGCTTGGCAGTTTCCACAGGGTGGGATTCAATATGGTGAATCCCCCGAAGATGCTTTGTATCGAGAGCTCTATGAAGAAGTTGGATTGCTGCCTGAGCATGTGGAGATCGTTGCACAAACCCGTGGCTGGTTAAGATATCGTTTGCCATATCGTTATATCCGTAACGACTCCAATCCCGTGTGTATCGGGCAAAAGCAAAAATGGTTTTTATTGCGCCTGACAGGCTCAACCAAACACATCTGTTTGGACACCACCGACCCTGCCGAATTTGATGAATGGCAATGGGTCAGTTATTGGTATCCGCTTGGGCAAGTGGTAAATTTTAAAAAAGATGTCTATCGGCGAGCCTTAGCTGAGCTCAGTTTACAGCTCCCGTTTAGTGCTTAATTTTACACGCAAATATTTCAAAGACTTATTTAAAAAGATATCTATATTGATCAATTAACTCATTCCACATAGGACATTGTGAATGGCGAATACTATGCAACTCGAGACCCTACGACGCATCGTCCAAGAAGTCGATGCTTCACCAAGCCTGCACGAGGCATTGGATGTCATGGTCAATCAAGTTGCAGAAGCCATGAAGGTCGATGTCTGCTCGATTTATCTACTCGATGAGCGTAACCATCGTTATGTGTTGATGGCAACGCACGGTCTCAATGCTGAAGCTGTTGGCAATGTCTCTCTATCTACCAGTGAAGGTCTAGTCGGTTTGGTCGGTCAACGTGAGGAAATTGTCAACTTAGAAAATGCCCCGCAACATGATCGATTCCGCTACCTGCCTGAAACAGGTGAGGAAATTTATAATTCGTTCATGGGTGTGCCTGTCATGTATCGCCGTAAGGTGATGGGCGTGATGGTTATTCAAAACAAAGAAAGCCAAGATTTTAGCGAAGCAGCTGAATCTTTCCTTGTCACTTTATGTGCTCAACTTTCTGGGGCGATTGCACATGCGCATGTGGTCGGCAATATTGATGTGTTCCGTAAGCCCAATAGCGGACCGAATTATCAAACTTTCCTCGGTGTCCCTGGTGCTGACGGCGTTGCGCTTGGTCGTGCGGTGATTCTCTATCCTGCGGCTGACTTGTCCTCTGTCCCTGATCGTGAAGCAGAAGACATCAGCGAAGAATTAGATATTTTGGCGGAAGCCGTCGAAGCCGTTCGAGATGAACTGCAACAGCTCGATGCAAAAATGCAGGACTCGTTGATGTCCGAAGAGCGGGCATTATTTGGTGTATTTTTGCGGATGCTGGATGATCACGCACTACCTGCGGAAATCAATGCTTTAATTCGTGATGGTCAATGGGCTCAAGGCGCTGTGCGCCGTGTCATTGATAAACATGCCAATGCCTTTGCGCAGATGGAAGATAGCTATCTGCGGGAGCGTGTCGCAGACCTCAAAGACCTTGGGCGTCGCATCCTCGCTCACCTACAAACCGATGACACCGACAACAAAGAAATCACTGAAGATACCATTCTCATTGGCGAAGAAATTAGCACTGCGGCATTGGTCGAAATGCCAATTGCCAATATTGCTGCGATTGTGACCACCGAAGGCGCAGCCAATTCACACATGGTTATCGTGGCACGTGCGCTCGGTATTCCAACGGTAGTTGGTGTGACAGAGTTGCCGATTCACACTTTAGATGATGCAGAAATGATCGTTGATGCCTATCAAGGTCGTGTCTTCATCCATCCACCTCGTCGCCTGCGAACTCGTTATAAAGAAATCAAAAAAGATGAAGATCTCATCGTCAAAGATTTAAAACAATACGAAACCAAAGATGCGATCACACCCGATGGCGAGGAAATGAAACTCTTCGTCAACACAGGTCTAATGATCGACGTAGTGCGTGGCGTGCAGCGTGGTGCAAAAGGTGTCGGGCTGTACCGCAGTGAAATTCCCTTTATGCTTCGTGAACGCTTCCCAGGGGAAGAAGAACAACGGGCAATTTATCGTCAACAGCTCAGCCATTTTGCCAACAAGCCTGTGGTAATGCGTACCCTCGATATTGGTGCGGATAAAGATTTGCCATATTTCTCGATTGATGAAGAAAACTCGGCACTCGGTTGGCGTGGTATTCGCTTTACCCTTGATCATCCAGAGATTTTTTCCTCACAAATCCGTGCCATGCTCAAAGCCAGTATTGGCTTGAATAATTTACATATTTTATTGCCGATGATCACCAGCGTCAGTGAAGTCGAAGAAGTGTTGTACTTACTTGAACGTGATCTGGCGGCGGTGCAAGAAGAAGAACAAGTGAAAATCACCCGACCAAAAGTCGGCATCATGATTGAAGTGCCGAGCATCTTGCTTCAGATCGAAGATTTTGCCGATTTGGTTGATTTCTTCTCGGTCGGCTCAAACGATTTGATTCAATATCTACTCGCTGTAGACCGTAACAACCCACGTGTCGCTAGTGTTTATTCACATTTTCACCCTGCGATTTTACGCGCGCTTGCTAAACTTGTTCAGGATTGCCACAAGTTTGAAAAACCGGTCAGCATCTGCGGTGAAATGGCAGGTGATCCGTTGACAGCGATCTTACTGATGGCGATGGGCTTTAATACGTTGTCGATGAGCTCAAGTAATATTCTACGAGTACGCAAAGCCATTTGTAATATTCCGATGTCGGATGCCAAAGACTTACTGGATCAAGCATTAAAGTTGAATAACCCGCTGATGACCAAGAGTATGATTGAACAATATTTCCGTACGCATGGTTTGGGCGATATGGTGAAATCAGGTCGTGTAGTGACGGTTTAATTTTTTTCTGTATAGATAACTCAGCACTTAAATCATCGAGTGATTTAAGTGCTTTTTTGTTTCTGCTTTTTTGCTTCAGCTGTACGCTTTTTAGGATGCCAAAGCCCGTTCAAATAAGCGCTGAAGGTCTGCTTGAGAGAGATTCAACATTCCCACCACTCGTCCGTGCATCGCACTATAACGACTTTGGATAAATGCTTCAGCAACATAGGACTCAGAATATCGCACCATCAGTACCGACTGCGCCAATAGCACCAATCGTATCACCAAAGTTCGTGCTTGGAACTGCAACTGATCAGGCGGTAGTATCAACATTTCATAGAGTTTACTGCGTTCAATTTTAAGTATTGCATGTGACGCACATTCTTCTGAAAAAGACGCTAACAGTATTTCGATCAATTCTGATTCACGTTTCATCGCTCGAAGCACATCTAGGCACATGATATTGCCCGAACCTTCCCAAATGGTATTGACTGGCGTTTCACGGAACAGCCGAGCCATGATGCCATTATCAACATAGCCATTACCGCCAAAGACTTCCATCGCCTCGCCTGCCAGCTCCACCGCACGCTTACAAATCCAAAACTTAGCCGCTGGTGTCATCAGACGTATCCACGCTTGTGATAAAGCATTTTCATTCGCATGGTTTTGCTCTGCCATCAGATCATAATGTGACGCAAGGTGCATGCTCAGTTGCAAAGCGGCTTCGGTTTCTAAAGCCAAATCAGCCAATACCGCTTGCATTAATGGTTGCTCGGCAAGTGCTTTACCAAAAGTCTGACGCTGACGTGTATAAGCAAGACACTGTACCAACGCCTGACGAAGAATCGCCGTACTGCCGACAGAACAAGTCAGACGGGTATAGTTTGCCATCTCGATAATGGTCGGAATGCCCCGCCCTTCCTCACCGATCATGATGCCCCATGCATTTTGAAACTCTACTTCTGAGCTGGAATTACTGCGATTGCCGACTTTTTCTTTTAGGCGTTGCACATGCACTTGATTCAAACTGCCATCAGCTAGGCGGCGTGGCACAAAGAAACAACCAATGCCTTCATGTTCAGTCTGCGCCACCACCAGATGCGCATCAGACATCGGTACTGAGAAAAACCACTTATGCCCTGTGAGCAAATAGGCTTCGCCACGACCTGTTTTATCAATCGGCTTGGCAAGGGTTTGATTGGCACGCACATCAGAGCCACCCTGCTTTTCAGTCATCCCCATACCAACCCAAATGGACTTTTTCTCAGCGATTGGCATATCTCGGGCATCGTATTCTGAGGAAAGTAACTTATCACCAATTTCCGCCCAAAGTTTTGGCTCACGTTGTAGCAGTGGAATACAACCCAAAGTCATCGCATGTGGACAGAGGTTGCCCGCTTCGACCTGTCCTGTCAGGTAAAACTTAGTCGCCCAATCCACCCATGCCGAGTTTTTTTGACCATCATTGGACTGTATAAATGGCTGAGTTATAAAGGGATAGCCATGCACATTAAACTGGCGATTGGTCTGCATGATCTGATGCCACGCAGGATGAAACTCTACCTGATCAATGCGTCGCCCACGTGCATCAAAACGGTTTAGTTCAGGTGTATGACGATTGGCAAGATCTGCCGCTTGGAAAAATGAGGCACGCCCAACCGTTTCACCAAACGCAGAATGCTCAGCTTGCAACTCACTGTGATAATGATGCAGAATTTCTTTGAGAATCGTATCCGTTTCAAATAAATTATAATCTTGCAATTCATCAAACTGATTGCTGACGGTATGTGTTGAGGTCTTTTCCATGCCTACGATGTGTTGCGATTGCATCATCTGTTTCCCAATTACTTGTATTTTTTACATTTCCAATTCAGTATAAATCATTCCAATCTTTGAGCCGTTCGGATTTTCTGCATGTCACAATCCCCGATCAATGTCCGCCGAAAGCCTCGCCAATCAAGGGCGAAGTTTACTCAGCAAGCCTTGCTGGATAGTGCTGTTCAGCTTTTGGCGGAGAAACATCATTTTGAAATCACCATTCGAGAGATGACCGAGATTGCAGGCGTGGGTTTAGGTACTTTTTATGAATATTTCAGTCAGAAAGAGGACGTTTTTGCGCTGATCATTCATCAGCAGATCAAGGCACTGGCGCAGCAATTACTTGATCATGGTGCACAAATAAAAAACTCTCAGCCTGATATTTTAATTACTGACTATGTTGAACAACTGATTCACATTCAACTACAAAAAATTCAAAACGCACAGCAAATTTGGAAGACCATTTTTTTATTAGAGCGCCAACTCTCAACCAGCGAAGTTTATCAAAAGCATTATGCGCTGATGTGTCAGCTTTGGCAGGACTTGCTACAACCATTTGCGATAGGACACCTTGAGCGCACTGCGATCAATTTACATCGTGTGATTTATGGTTTTGTCATGCAGACGCTGTTAGTTCAGACTGATTTTAATGAATGGACTGATTTGGAAATTGACATTGGCATTGCCTGTGATGCTTTTCTAAAACAATGACATCAAACAAAGTGGAATTTCCTTCACACACCACTATTGAATATTCAAATAACTATTAAAGTTTTAATCTGTTTTACAAATATTAAGCGTCATTCTTATAATAAATTCCAATGGTTAAGACAGCATCTGTTCGACATCCGCAGATGTAAAAGGAGTTCGTCCCATGACTGATTTCAAAGCGCCAGTTTCGACTAACAATCGTAACACTTCAACCCAGCAGGGTATGTTAGCTTTATTAAAAGTATATCTTGCTGAATACAGTTTAAATCATTGATGATGCGATCTTTTTAGTTAGGTTGTAATGATTTTAAATACACGATTTTTAAAAATTTCAGGTTGTTTAATTTTTTATTTTAAACACTGAATTTCCACTTCATGATTCAGCAAGCAGTAGCCAGTCATACGGATATTCGCAAGCTTTAGGAGAGACCAATGAATGCACCAACTGGACAATGCCCTGTCATGCACGGCGCAAACACCGAAAATAAACATACCTCAACGGATTGGTGGCCGAATGCGCTCAATCTCGACATTTTGCATCAACATGACCGCAAGACCAATCCATTCGATGAAGATTTTGATTATCCCACCGAGTTTAACAAGCTTGACCTTGATGCGGTCAAAAAAGATTTACATGAATTGATGACCTCTAGCCAAGCATGGTGGCCAGCGGATTGGGGCAACTATGCAGGGATGTTTGTGCGTACTGCATGGCATTTGGCTGGAACATATCGTCAAGGCGACGGTCGTGGTGGCAGTAACACAGGCAATCAACGCTTTGCACCACTGAACTCTTGGCCAGATAACGTCAATACCGACAAAGGTCGCCGTCTACTTTGGCTACTCAAAAAGAAATATGGCAACAAAATCTCTTGGGGCGATTTGATCGTACTTGCAGGCACAGTGGCCTATGAAGCAGTTGGCTTAAAAGTGTATGGCTACGCAGGTGGTCGCCGTGAGATTTGGCATCCTGAAAAAGATGTCAACTGGGGAAGTGAACGTGAATGGCTCGCAGCCACTGAAAATCGTTATGGAAATGATCAAGACCGTGAAAGTCTAGAGAATCCATTGTCTGCGGTACAAATGGGCTTGATTTACGTCAATCCAGAGGGCGTTGACGGTCAGCCTGATCCACTGAAATCTGCGCATGATATCCGTGTCACCTTTGGTCGCATGGCGATGAATGATGAAGAAACTGTGGCACTGGCGGCAGGTGGTCACACCATTGGTAAATGCCACGGCAATGGTCAAGCTGAACTTTTAGGTGAGAATACCGAAGCTGCCGATGTTGAGTTTCAAGGTCTAGGTTGGCATAACTCTGAAGGTACAGGTAATGCTGGCAATACCATGGTTAGTGGCATCGAAGGCGCTTGGACGACTGAGCCGACCAAATGGGACAATGGCTATTTTGACTTGTTGCTCAATTATGACTGGGAACTCACCAAAAGCCCTGCGGGTGCGTGGCAGTATGAACCTGTGAACCTACCTGAAGAGAAAAAACCACTGGATGCACACGATCCATCGGTACGTCGAAATCCGATCATGACCGATGCCGATATGGCGATGAAAGCTGATCCGATTTACCGTGAAATTTCTGAGCGTTTTTATAATGACTTTGATTATTTCTCTCAAGTCTTTGCTCGTGCTTGGTACAAATTGACCCATCGTGATCTTGGTCCGAAAAGTCGCTATCTCGGCAATGATTTTCCGAGTGAAGATTTGATTTGGCAAGACCCAATTCCAACGGTCGATTACACCTTATCTGATGCAGAAATTGCCGATCTTAAACAGCAATTACTTAATAGCGGATTAAGCGCAGTTGAGTTAATTAACACAGCTTGGGATAGCGCACGCACCTATCGTGGTTCGGATTTCCGTGGTGGTGCAAACGGCGCACGTATCCGCTTAGCACCGCAAAAAGATTGGGTGGGTAATGAGCCTGAACGCCTACAAAAAGTGCTTCATACACTCGAATCTATTCAAGCAGGCTTGGCGAAGAAAGTCAGCCTCGCTGATTTGATCGTACTTGGTGGAACAGCAGCGGTTGAACAAGCGGCTCGTGCAGCAGGTGTTGAGATCACTGTGCCGTTCGTAGCAGGTCGTGGTGATGCTACGGATGAACAGACCGATGCAGAATCTTTCGATGTGCTTGAGCCGATTCATGATGGTTTCCGCAACTGGCAGAAACAGCATTATGAAAATACCCCTGAAGAATTATTGCTTGATCGTGCACAGCTCATGGGCTTGACTGCACCTGAAATGACGGTCTTGGTTGGCGGTATGCGTGTACTCGGCACCAATTATGGCGACAGCAAACATGGCGTCCTCACCGACAATGTTGGCGTGCTCAGCAATGATTTCTTTGTCAATCTGACTGATATGCGTTACAAGTGGAAACCAACTGGACGCAATAACTACGAGATCATTGACCGTGAAACTGAACAAGTGAAATGGACGGCGACTCGGGTGGATTTGGTATTTGGCTCAAACTCGATTTTACGTTCATACGCTGAAGTCTATGCGCAAGACGACAATAAAGAGAAGTTTGTCAAAGACTTTGTCAAGGCATGGGTCAAAGTGATGAATGCCGATCGTTATGACCTAAGCAAATCGGTCTAAGCTAAACTTCTTTTCACACACTTGAAACAACATAAAGCGGACAACACGTCCGCTTTATGTTTTGCACTTAGTTTTGATCTTTTAAAAATAAAACAGCTCAGAGATGATTAAAAATTACGACTTGCTCGGAACTTTTGCATTTTGCTCTAACCATTGGATCGAATCGACCCGAAATACCTCACATGCACCGTCACCGACATCATCAGGACGTAGCGAGGATCGCCACACCAAATCGTCTGATTTCACCTCAACCAAATCACCTTGCATACGTACCAAATCGCCTCGCTTGACCTGTTTGATCTGTTTAGCAATCTCAGGATTGGCAGGAATGATGTGAATATTCGACACCATTTGCATCGCTTCTTCCGCAGGCACTGGCAAGTAAGGAATCGCCCACTGCAAATAGCGATCGTATTGTTTAACTTGGATTTGTGATGCGATTTTTGGATTGGCGAACATCCCCCAACTCACCGCAAAATCGACAGGTGAAAATTTAGCTTGCTCATCATCTCGATAAGTCTTATAACCCAAAATACGAAAATCACCCTGAAAAGGTTGCAATACCGACACCGACTGCCCTTCGACTGGTGGCAGACCACGTGCTACGTTATACAACGCTTGCACTGAAAAGTCTTGGCGAGGCTGTGCTTGTTGCGTACTACCTGCATTGTGATGACTCGCATGCGTAATCGTCACAGATAAAGAACCCATCATGAGGATTAAACTGATTTTTTTAAAAACGACTTTCATCACGAAACCCTTCATACCCTTTTGCCAATCTGACTTACATGCACGCTTACACATACAATAGCGCCACTTTCATTGTCTAACTTGGCTGTGCATTTTTCCGTATTTTTTGGTAAATTTAAGTCTAGATTCGACAGAATATATGCACAAATTGTAACCGCATGCAGAGCAAGGAAAGTGACTTTTGAAATTGTTTAGACCTTATCAATACTATCAACAACACATCTTTCCACATTTGCTCGATCAAGTGATGAAAACACCTAGCTTGATGGATGCGCGCCGTGAGTTGCTACTGCCGATTTCTGATGAATGTTTAGAGATAGGTTTTGGTACAGGTTTGAATTTGGCATTTTATCAAAATCTGAATGTGCTTTATGCGCTTGAGCCCAATGCACATATCGAAGCATTATCCAGTGAGCGACTTGCGCAAAGTAATTTTGAAATTCGTCATTTACGTAATTTTGCAGAATCCATTCCACTCCCGACCAACAGCATCAAAAATGTGGTATCAACATGGACGATGTGTAGCGTTCCCAAGCTCGAACAAGCCTTAGCGGAAATTTATCGAGTGATGGAAGTCGGTGGGACATTTCATTTAGTCGAGCATGTCTATTCAGATCAGACATCTACGCAGCGTTGGCAAAATGTACTGACACCGCTTCAGAAAAAGCTTGCCGATGGCTGTCATCTCAATCGTAATATTGAACACTACTTAAAAAATGCAGGATTTGAATTTGTTGAAAAACGCTATTTCTACGCAGACGGCATTCCGTCGATTGGAAACCGTATGCTCATGGCACGTGTACAAAAACGATAAATTAATAGAAAGGGAAGGTCTAACTTTTTAAATTTTTTAAGAATTAAATTTCCTTATCTTCATCATTGTCTGTGGGCAAGGCAATATGAATCGTTTCAAAACGCACTCGCCCATCATCAATCGCCTGCGCAATCGCTTGCTGACCTTTGGTAAGTCGTGCCGTACCCGATTTGATGTCAATCAACACCACTTCGATCTCGTCTGCATCACACAAACCTTCTCGAAAGTCGCTATAACCTGAAAACACCACATAATCCACAGGATCACCTAAAAATCTCGCATCACTCGGCAAATAATCAAACTCAGGTAAATGTGGTGCAAACTGCTCCGCCATCTTGCCTTTCAGCACAGCACGACTAGTATTCACACTGCGCTTTCGAGCAAGCGCAAGAGCTTGATCATGTTCTCGGCACATTTCGCTGATTTCATATTGGTATTGGGTATGGACTTGTTGTATCTTGATGAGATATAGCCACAACACGCTGATCACTACACCAATACAGAGACCAATGAGTAACGCTACTGGAACAGACATAAAATTTACCTAGACTAATTCGCCATATCCGCAGATTAAAGCAATTTCAGCATCACAACTCAAATAAATGAATGAAATATCAATACATTAAAATCAATTTTATTTCATGTTGTCATTCTTTTGTCATAATGCAATGATATGATTGGGTAAAGATTTTGTGTGATGATAGCTGGAGCGTAGTCTATGAAGACAATTTTAATTGCTAATCAAAAAGGTGGCTGTGGCAAAACCTTAACCGCAATTACCCTTGCTTCAGCACTCGCCAATCGTGGCTACAAAGTCGCACTCGCTGATGCGGATAATCAAAAATCATCATTGAAATGGCTCAAAGTGCGTGGCAAAGAAGTGGCGAACATCCAAGCCGTCGATTGGCGTGATGAAAGCTCAATTGGCGATGCCCCTGCAAAAGTCGATTGGCTCATCATTGATGCGCCAGGTGCGCTATCAGGCGAACATGCAGAACACTTGATTGCCGAAAGTGATGCGATGATTGTACCACTTCAAGCATCATTCTTTGACATCGATAGCACCAAACGTTTTTTAAAAAATATCGATGACATCAAACGTATTCGCAAAGGCAAAGTCGATGTAATGTTGCTCGCTAATCGCATTAAGACGGGTGCTAGTAGCAAAGCACAAATCCAAAAGTTCTTTGATAAAGTCGAGCAAGAGCCTGTCGCATGGATCAGCGAACGTGCAGCATATGGTCAATTGGCAATGGACGGTCTGAGTGTATTTGACCGTACGCAGAAGCAATTTATGCTGATTCAACAGCAGTGGGATCCTTTGATACGTCGTTTACTTGGTCAAAATGACAAAAATAAAAAGCAAAATTGGTTTTAAAAAATTTTCTACTTTTAGGCAATGAAATCAGCATTTCACAAGTGCTGATTTTCAGCTAACATAAGCGTCAGCATGCTTCATGGAAATGGAAAGCTCTCGTGCAACAAAATGCGCCAATTTTGCAACGTTTACTACTTTTCGGACTGTTCTTCTGTCTGATTTTATTAAGCTTTGAAATCCTCAAATATTTTATCGTTCCAGTGTTATGGGCAGCGATCATCGCCTATATCACGTGGCCTTTGTATCTTCGCATTTTTAAATGGGTGGGTGAGCGTAAAAATCTCAGCGCAATTCTAATGACCACTTTGCTGGTCTTGGTCGTCGGTGTCCCGCTGACGATTGGTATTTTTGTGTTGCAACATGAAGGTCGCCAACTTTACTTTGAAGTTCAACAACAACTTTATGCAGGTAAAATCGAAGTTCCTGATTTTGTGCAAACCTTACCATTTATTGGTCCAGAGATTCAGCGCATTATTTTTGAACTCAATAGCAATCCACATGCAATCACACAGAATATCGGCATGTGGATTCAAGGGCATCTTGGCTATGGTCGTTTTGTCTTGGCTGAGATTAGTCGTAATTTGGTGAAGCTAATTTTTGCCATCTTTTCATTATTCTTCTTCTATCGTGATGGTAGCTTGATCTTGGAGCAAGTGCGTCGCGCGTTTGAATTGGTCATTGGTCCACGGATTCATCATTATTTTCAAACTATTTCTGAAACAACGCGTGCCGTGGTCTACGGTGTCGGATTGACTGCGATAGTGCAAGCACTTTTGGCAAGTCTCAGTTATATCGTTGCAGATGTGCCCAACCCAATGGTACTCACCTTAGTCACCTTTGTATTTGCACTCATTCCATTTGGTCCACCTGTGGCATACGGTAGCGTTGCGCTATGGCTCTTCTCACAGGGGCAAACCGTTGAAGCGGCTGGTGTGCTGATCTGGGGAGTTGCCATTGTTAGCAGTGCCGATAACGTGATTCGCCCACTGGTCATCTCGGGTGCGACAAAAATTCCATTCTTATTAATCATGTTTGGTGTGCTTGGCGGATTGGCAAGTTTTGGTTTGGTTGGTTTATTTATTGGCCCAGTGATTCTGGCTGTTTTATTGGCGATTTGGAAAGAGTGGTTACAGGAAAAAATTCACAATGCTGAGGACTATCACCCCAATCCTGAAGAATTAATCACAGAAGACCTCACCACTGATAAAAGTTCTCAAGATTTAAAAAACATTTAAGACGACTATCTTTACCGAAAAAGCCCACAATGCGTCGGGCTTTATTAGTTTTAACTCATTCTGCATTTTTACACAATGTTTCTTTTCTTTCATACTGTTACAGCAATTTTGAAAATTTCATATTAGGCTTGATGTATAACTTAAATTATTTTTTGAAATTTAAATACATTCACTGGAATAGATGGAGCGTTGATATGTCGAAGTTATCTAATAAGTTATTTGAAATGTCCAAAATCAAATTGCTTACTGGTGGTCTAATTTCTGCTGTGGCAATCAGTGGCTGTACCAGTATGACCAAAACGGATGAAATGCATAAAATTCGTGTGCATGCTGTGACTGCTGAAGGTGTAGAAGGTAGTCTTGGTACAGTGACCTTTATTAAAGCAGATCAGGGTGGCTTGGTGGTGAAGCCTGATCTTCAAGGACTTCCACCAGGCAAACATGGCTTCCATATCCATGAAAACCCATCATGCGAACCTGACATGAAAGATGGCAAAGCGACTGCTGCACTCAAAGCAGGTAGTCACTACGATCCGCAAAATACAGGTAAACATGGCTATCCACAAGGTGAAGGTCATTTAGGTGACTTGCCAGCGATCACTGTCAATGCCGACGGTACAGCAACTTCAGCAGTACAAGCGCCTCGTTTAAGCCTTGATGCGATTCAAGGTCGAGCTCTAATGATCCATGCAGGTGGTGATAATTATTCTGATACACCTGAAGCACTAGGTGGTGGTGGTGCACGCATTGCCTGCGGTGTGATTGAATAATCATTCAATTCATTTTACTTACAACCTATTCATTAATGAGAGCTTCGGCTCTCTTTTTTTATGGCAAAACAGTCACCTTTGAATCTAGATCAAACAATTTTTTCATCTGTAAGATCATGTTAAAATATGCGCAGTTTTAATACATCACTGTATTTTTTGATTTCTTTCTCCATTTCTTCGCTTTTATTTTGCTTATGCTCTCTAATATTCAACAACAATGGTTTTCTAATGTCCGCGCCGATATTTTGGCGGGGATTGTGGTTGGTTTAGCACTGATTCCTGAAGCGATCGCCTTTTCAATTATTGCTGGCGTTGATCCACAAGTCGGACTGTATGCTTCATTTTCTATGGCTGTGGTGATTGCTTTTATGGGCGGTCGTCCTGCAATGATTTCAGCAGCAACTGCAGCGATGGCACTACTGATGGTGACTTTGGTCAAAGAACATGGACTGCAATATTTATTTGCCGCAACGATTTTGACAGGGATATTGCAGATCATTGCAGGACAACTCAAACTCGCCAAGTTGATGCGCTTTGTATCAAAGTCAGTGGTCATCGGCTTCGTCAACGCATTAGCGATTTTGATTTTTATGGCACAACTACCGCAGTTGATTGATGTGCCTTGGGCGGTTTATCCCTTGGTTGCTTTAGGCTTGGCGATTATTTATTTATTTCCGCTGATTCCCAAATTAGGACAACTAATTCCATCGCCGTTGGTTTGCATCATCGTGGTCACGGCGATTTGTTTAATGTTCGGCGTGAATATTGGCACAGTGGGCGACTTGGGCGATTTGCCAACAAGCTTGCCGCATTTCTTTATGCCTGATATTCCGCTTAATCTTGAAACTTTACAAATCATCTTACCTTATGCGATCGCACTGGCAGCAGTGGGCTTGCTTGAATCGATGATGACAGCAACGATCGTCGATGAAATGACGGATACCGCCAGTGATAAACATCGTGAGTGTAAAGGTCAAGGCGTTGCCAATATTGTCACAGGGTTTATGGGGGGTATGGCCGGCTGTGCCATGATTGGTCAATCCATCATCAACGTCACCTCTAGCGCAAGAACCCGGCTGTCGACATTGGTCGCAGGTTTATGGTTATTGATTTTAGTGATATTTATCAGTGATTGGTTGCGTGTGATTCCGATGGCAGCGTTGGTCGCTGTGATGATTATGGTGTCGATCAGCACATTTAATTGGGATTCGATTCGTAGCTTCCATCAAAATCCAAAATCAAGCAATATCGTCATGTTGGCGACCGTTGCCGTCGTGGTGGCAACGCATAATCTTGCTCTTGGCGTACTACTTGGCGTGATTCTATCGGCGCTGTTCTTAGCCAATAAACTGGAAAATGATGTGCATGTCGAAACTCATCTACATCAAGGTGTGCGTCATTACGTTATTCGAGGGCAGATTTTCTTTAGTTCATCCGAGCGCTTTTATCACTTCTTTAACTTTCAAGAAAATGTCAAACTGGTGGTGATTGATCTGACTCATTCCCATATTTGGGATGTGACTTCGGTGGCAATGCTCGATAGTGTAGTGCAGAAATTTAAAAATCATGGCATTGATGTGCGAGTACAGGGGCTCAATGAGGCCAGTTCGATCATGATTGACAAATATGGCAAACACGCCAAGATATAATGACGCATATCCAGGTTTATTTGGTCATTTTCCCAAATCTAAGTGATGTCAAAAGTTAAGCATATCATCAAGACGAAAAAGGCAGGATAACTATCCTGCCTTTTGCCATGCTATGACATGTACTCAACCCCTATCAGATTTGACATATTTAAAATTCTACCGAATGATTTTCACCTAGACTGTCTGCGACTTTACCATCACTCATTGCTGCGGCAGTCATTTTGAACATATTCACCACGGCATTACCGCTTAACCAATACTCAGCACCATTTGGCGTAACTTTAATCAATTGGATTCGGCTGTCTTCTTTACCATTTTCAAAAAATGCTGCATAAGTCGGTGACCACAACTCTTCGAGTTTATTTGGATCTTGAACCAATTCTGCAACACCGTTGATCGATACATAATCCTTGGAGCTATTGGTGGTGTAGCTTAAGTTGACCTGTGGATTGGCTTGAATATCAGCAATCGTCTGTGTGGTTTTATCTGCAATAAACCAAATCTCTTTACGCGCCAAATCAAATTGATTGGTGGTCATTGGGCAAGCGTGTAGATGCCCTTCATGGGTCACCGTTGTCATCATTGTAAATTTTAAATCTTTAATTAAATCACTTATTTTGTCGAGATGTTCTTGATGATTCATCTTAATATCCTTTTGAAAAGTTGATGTACAAATACAACTTTTTTAACTTAGCAAACTTATCCAATGTTCACGGTAAAATCGAGTTATGAGATGTAGATTGACTGTAAAATAACCTCATCAAGTGCGCACTCTATGTATCAACTTAAAGCCTTTCATTTTAAAAATTATATTTTTTTAGATGCTTGTCATATCCAATAAAAAAATGCTTAGAAATCTCTAAGCATTTTTTTCTTTATAGGACTTAAATCAAAAGTCAAAGCACTTAACTTGCCAATTTCTTTTGTGCAGGTTTGACAGCATGTAATTTTTTCTCAAACTTTAAGATCGGATCATCGAAGCGTGCATTTTGTAAGGCATCACGATCGGCATAATAGCTATGCTCAGTTTTCCACGGTGCTTTTTTACCTTGACGTGGCATGATCTGATCGGCTCGTTTGATATAGCCCGATGTTAAGCTACTACCCATTAGGCTATCCGTTGATTTATCAGCAGGATCAGCCTGTGCAATAACAGCGCCAAGTTGATTCTTATCCATATGCGTTAATAGGCGTGCAAGATAGTCCGCCACCACATCGACTTTCAATGTCCATGATGCATTGGTATAACCAATAATCAAGGCGAAGTTTGGAATACCACTGACCATTGCGCCTTTGTACATCATGGCATCACGTGTGTTAATTTTCTCTCCGTCAATTGACGCCTCAATACCACCAAGCAACTGTATCTCAAGACCTGTTGCAGAAACCACAATATCCGCTTCAATCTTTTTACCAGACTTCAAGACCACACCATTTTCTTCAAAATGATCAATATGATCAGTTTCAATAAATGCTTGTCCTTCACGAAGAACTTTGAATAAATCACCATCAGGCACAACACAAAGACGCTGATCCCACGGATTATAGTTCGGGGTAAAGTGCTTCATATCGACCTTACCTTTGAGCTGTTGTTTCACACCTGCAAGAAGCAATTTACGCAAAATCTTCGGTTGTGCTTTTGCAAGGGCATAAATCCCACGTTGTACAGCGATATTACGTTTACGGGTCAGCTGATAGGCGCGGTCTTCTGACATAAATTTCTGCATGGTTTTGTAGACAATATCAACCGATGGCACAGTGGCTATATAAGTCGGCGAGCGTTGAAGCATGGTCACAATCGCACCTTGCTTCGCCATCGCAGGTACCAATGTAATCGCCGTTGCACCACTACCAATGATCAGCACTTTTTTGCCGACATAGTTTAGATTTTCAGGCCAATGTTGTGGATGAATAAATTGACCTTTGAAACGATTTGCTTGTGGAAAATCAGGTTGGAAACCATTGGCATAGTTATAATAACCAGTGCAGCTCACCACAAAGTTTGCAGTCCATTGTTCTGTTTTACCATTGTTCTCTACGGTTAATTCCCACAGTTGCGTTTCCGAATTCCAATTCGCAGATACGATCGAATGTTTAAATTTAATTTTGCTTTGCAGACGATTTTCATCAATAGTCTCTTGGAGATACTCACAAATCGATGCACCATCTGCCAAAATACTCGCTTTGCGCCACGGCTTAAACTCAAAACCAAAGGTAGACATATCCGAATCAGAACGAATCCCTGGATATTGAAATAAACTCCACGTTCCACCGATACGGTCACGACGTTCAAAAATAAGGAAGTCACGTTGAGGTGCGTCGTTTTGGAGATGTACCGCTGTACCAATGCCCGAAATCCCTGCACCGATGATCAATGTATTAATATGCTGAGCCATTATTCTGTCCTGAGTTTTGCTTAGATCTTACTCTAGCACAAACTTGACAATACACAATGTCACTTTGGGAAATTTTTAGGTTTATTTGATGACAACATGATAAATTGATGGGGAGCAATCGATCTTTCTATAAAAAATGCATTGGTTTAGCATCAAGTGTAAGCAACTATAATTAAATAAGGGTCTAGATAACTTTAGAGCGGATTGTTTCTTAATTCTTTAAGCAGTTTAGCATAAAGGTTTTCATGTCGATGATTAAATCTAAACTCACATTCT
>LUOR01000033.1 GCA_001626925.1 Moraxellaceae bacterium REDSEA-S32_B1 | reverse complement strand
GGTCTATGGCAGTGTGTTTGCCACTCGAAAAGAAGCGAATACTGTCTTGTTTGACTATATTGAGATTTATTACAATCGGGTCAGAAGGCATTCCGCAAATGGCTGGTTAAGCCCAGAAGCCTTTGAACAGAAATATTTTAAGAATTTAGAGGGATTTGTTGTCCACGATACTGTCTAGGATCAACTATGAAAATTCAGAACGAGAAGAGTGGTTGAGCGAGACCACCAATCAGGTTTTAAAATTTATGAAAATGTAAATCCGCAACTACTATTTCTTAATTTAGCGCTATTGTTTTAGCCTTATTCAGCCAATGCATCCGCCGAAATGATATGCGTGCCAAGCTTTTGTTCTAGGGCAGATTGTAATAGTGCTTTGGCAATATTTTGCGCAGGACTTAAACGCCAAGATTTTGGTAATAATTCATTGAGCGGTCGTAGTACATTTAATGCCAATTTCTCACCTAAGCGAAACTCATCACGATTGCCATCAATCAAACCAGGACGGACTAAAGTTAACGATGGAAAATGCAAATCTTTTAAAGCTTGTTCCAACTCACCTTTGACTTGATTATAAAAAAACATCGAATCTGCATTTGCACCCATTGCAGAATTTAGCACATAGGTGGAAATATGATTTTGCTTAGCAATTTCAGCGAATGTTAATGGATAGTCATGATCGACTTTGCGAAAAGCATCCTTTGAACCCGCTTGTTTCATCGTTGTACCGAGCGCACAGAGCACCGCATCTATTTCTTTTAAGTTGATCTGTGTTGGCAGTTGCGCCTCAATGTGCCCAAAATCCAATTGAAATTGTTGAAGCTTATCATGTTTCATCGGCATGAGTTTGCGCACAGGCGTAAAGACTTGCGTGACACGTGGATGATGTAAAGCTTGGGCTAGTATTTGTTGACCAACCACACCTGTCGCACCGAGGAGTAAAATATTCATCATATAAATCCCTTAACTTTTCAATCATTCATCTTTTCTATTTCCAATATAAATAAGAGGATGTCTAAAACAAGGTTTTCTTTGTGAATTTTTATAATTTTGGAATTATAGCCAACAAAAAAACCTTTAACAGATTTCTCCATCAAAGGCTTTGAATTTTTAGGTGAAAACTATGTTTTAAAAATTAGTTTTCTTCAGGTGCTGGGCTATGCTCTTCGACCAATGTGCGAAGTTCGCCATTTTGGAACATTTCCATCATGATATCGCTACCACCGATCAACTCTTTATTGACCCAAAGTTGTGGAAAAGTAGGCCAGTTGGCAATCGCAGGCAGTGTTGCACGAATATCTTGATTTTCAAGGATATTGACATACGCAAATGGGCGACCGATTTGGCTCAAGATTTCGACTGCACGTGCAGAAAAACCACACTGTGGAAATTGTGGTGTGCCTTTCATATAAAGTAATACCGCATGTTTCTCGATTTGATCACGGATCAATGCTTCGGTATCACGAGCTTGTTCAGTCATTTTCATTTCCTCTATTTCAATGCGCCTATTATAGCCAAAATCCGATCGTGACTAAAGCATCATTTTTACTGGATTGCATATGATCAAGGTATTTTCACAGCATAAAAAATCACTTGGTTTCACAGTGCTTTCGTTATACATTGGAATAGCTTTTATCAGTTTCTTTTGGTAGAAGTTTTTTATTTTATTCCATTTATTTTTTTATATAGAGATAAATCATGGCACAGTTTACTAAAGCTCCTGTTCAAACCAATCAACCATCCCATCTGATGCAGACTTATGCACGTCAGCCGATTGCGTTTGTACGAGGACGAGGTGCTTATCTCTATACCGAAGATGGCACGGAATACTTAGATGCACTATCAGGTATTGCAGTGTGTGGTTTAGGTCATGCACATCCTGCGATCGCCGAAGCGATTGCCGATCAAGCACAGACATTAGTTCATACCAGTAATCTGTATGAAATTCCGTGGCAAACTGCCGCAGCGCAAAAACTCGCTGAAATATCAGGCATGGACGAGGTATTTTTCTCCAATAGCGGTGCAGAAGCCAATGAAGGTGCGATCAAGATCGCCCGTAAATATGGCAATGATCGAGATATTCTCAATGGCAAAATCATCGTTGCTGAAAAATCTTTTCATGGTCGTACTTTAGCAACACTCTCTGCAACGGGGAATGCCAAAGTTCAAGAAGGCTTTGCGCCATTGGTGGATAGTTTCTTACGTGTTCCATTTGGTGATATGGATGCTATTGAAAAATTAGCATTAACCAATCCTGATATTGTGGCGATTTTTGTGGAGCCGATTCAAGGTGAGGGCGGTATCAATACTGCACCACAAGGCTTTCAATATCTGCAACAGCTTCGTGATATCTGTGATAAAAACGATTGGCTATTAATGCTCGATGAAATCCAAACAGGTAATGGCCGTACAGGCAAATATTTCGCCTATCAGCATACCAATATTCGTCCTGATGTGGTGACTACGGCAAAAGGTTTGGGTAATGGTTTTCCGATTGGGGCAGTACTTACCAGTGGTAAAGCAGTTGGTGTGCTTGCAGCAGGCAATCATGGTTCAACTTATGGCGGTACGGCACTTGGTAGCCGTGTAGTTTGTACCGTGATTGATAGTTTGATTGGAGAAGCTGCGATTATCAACGCATCAAAAATTGGTCAATATCTTGCGGATGAGTTTAGCCGTAGACTTTCTGTGCATAATGTCAATGTACGTGGCTTTGGTATGATGATTGGTATTGAATTGCCAAAAGATTGCGCAGAATTGGTCGCTCGCGCACGAGATGAAAAGCAACTGATCCTCAATGTCACAGCAGGAAACGTGGTGCGTTTATTACCACCGTTGAATCTGACGCAAGATCAAGCAGATGATTTACTCAATCGCTTAGTCCCATTGATTGAAGACTTCTTGGCTTAAAGGTTTTTATTAATCCCACCCAACCTCCCTTTTAAAAAGGGAGGAGTTTCTCAATCCCAGCCAGCCTCTTTAAAAAAAGAGGCGTTATTTAGATGGAATTAGAATAAGCCACTAAAGAATAGTTTGATATGGTCGATCAAACGAGCAAAGAAGCCTGATTCTTCAACTGCTTTTAGAACGACCAAAGGCTGTTCTGCAACGACTTTACCATTTGATGTTGCTGTGATTTTACCCACCACTTGACCTTGTTTTAAAGGTGCACGAAGCTCAGGATTGACTTGAAGTTTAGTTTCAATATTGTCTGCTTGACCTTTTGGCATGGTCGTCGCAAGTGCATCGACGATACCAAGTTGAACCTGATCTTCTGTACCAAACCACACTGGACTTGTGGCTAATGCCTGTTTGGCAGGGCGGATAATTGTTGTTTCAAAGTTGCCAAAGCCCCAGTTGAGCAATTCACGTGTTTGCGTTGCACGTGCTTGCATGGTTGGCGCACCCATGATCACTGTGATCAAACGCATTGGACCACGCTTACTGGATGTTGTCAGGCAATAGCCTGCTTCATTGGTATGACCAGTTTTTAAGCCGTCAACACTTGGATCGGTGTATAGCAAAGCATTACGATTGCCTTGCTTGATGCCGTTGAAGGTAAATTCTTTTTCTGAATAGATCGGATAGTATTTTGAGCTATCGTGAATAATGTGTTTTGCCAAGTTCGCCATATCGAGCGCACTGGAATAGTGACCTTCAGCTGGCATACCTGTTGAGTTGATGAAGTTGGTATCGTTCATACCGATACGCTTCGCCTCTTGGTTCATCATATGCGCAAACGTGCCTTCATTACCTGCGATATGTTCTGCCATAGCCTTTGACGCATCATTCCCTGATTGTACGATGATGCCACGAAGCATTTCTAAAGCGGTCGCTGTCCCGTTTAGCGGAACGTACATACATGATTCGCTACTACTACCACGACACCATGCCGACTCATTCATGCGAACTTTTTCATTTTCGGTGAGTTCGCCTTTGAGTAACTTTTGTTCGATGATGTAGCTGGTCATCATCTTGGTCATAGATGCAGGTGCAAGATGCTCATTTTCATTTTTTGCAGCGAGGATTTTACCTGAGTCAAAATCCATGATGATGTATGATTTATTATCGAGTTCAGGCGGTGAGGGAATTACCGTTGCGGCATAGCTCAATTGTGGAGTAGATACAATTAATGTCGTGCTAAGGATTGTAGTATAAGTCATTGTTGATGCGAGACGGCGAGCCATGCGATGTAGTCCAATACGAAATTTAACAAAATCTAAAACTAGCATTCTAAAATAGCAATGCGCTTAAACCAAATGATTTAAGCGCATTTCACCGATATTTTTGTTAATTACTTTTTCATGAGGAAAAGTAAAGCAGTTAAGAGGCTTTCTGACCCCATTGCACCATTTCTAAACAGACTTCACGATTGTCTTCACGGCTATGTTTAGAAGCATTTTGGCGGGCTTCCGCAAGAACTTCTTGATAGTCGCCTTCTTCGCTTAAAGCTTCAACGGCAAGTACAGGATCAGAGATTCCTGGCAACAATTCAGTCAACATGCGTTCATAGCCTTTGTCAAAATTTTGATTTTTACCAATAATTTCAGGACAAATTTCAGAAAGTACATGCACTACTGCGACTTCTTCTTTAGTCGTTTGAATCGCTGGGGTGATTTCAATATTGTTTTCAGACTTTGCTTGAGCAGGCGTTTTAGTTGCACTATCATCAGCATAAGTGGAAAGGCTGATTGTGGTCAGGAGTGTTGCACACAAAGTTGCTTTCAATACATTTTTCATCAATTGTTGCATTATAAATTAACCTTTATTTCATACTGATTGGACCAATGGTCATTACAATAGTCAAGTTAGGCATTCATGACTAGATGATTTTTGTAGACTTTTTTGTAGAATATTTAGGGTTTGTTGACATTTCACAGACCTTAATTGATCGTATTTTGAATTAGTCTTGTTTTAATTGGATAGCGTGTTTTAGTGAAAATATTAATTTCTAATGATGATGGTGTTTTCGCACCAGGTATTCAGGCTTTGGCGAAAGCGTTGTCCGAGATCGCCGATGTCACCGTAGTCGCACCTGAAAGCGAGCGTAGTGGCTTTTCATCAGCACTTACTTTAGATCGTCCACTTCGTGCTACTGAGATCTCGCCAAAAGTTTGGGCGGTGAATGGTACGCCAGCGGATTGTGTTTATCTCTCGATGAATGGATTGTTTAATCAGCTTGGTCAAGATGAGTCGCTTGATCAGCATTTTGATTTGGTCGTTTCAGGGATCAATAGTGGTCCAAATCTCGGCGATGATGTGTTGTATTCAGGCACGGTTGGCGCAGCATTTGAAGGGCGATTAATGAAGCAGCCTGCGATTGCAGTGTCTTTTGCAGGACCGAATGTACGTAGCTATGAACATCCTGACAATTATGCAAAAGCGGCAAATTGGATCAAAGACTTTATCAAGGCAGGTGTGCCAAGCCTGCCACCACGTCATATTTTGAATATTAATATTCCAGATGTTGAGGAGTATGCAGGGGTGCAAGTCACGCACCTTGGACGTCGTACGCAATCTAAGCCAATCACAAGTCATGTTGATCCACGTGGTCGTCAGGTGTATTGGATTGGACTTTCTGGTGAAGCGATTGTTGAAGTGAATAAAGAGGCAGGTGCGATACAGTCGGATTTTTACGCAGTGCTCAACAGCTATATCAGCATCACGCCGATCAAGATGGATTCGACAAATTACGAATTGCTTGAGCAGTTGGCAGAGCAAGTTGGTTAAAAGACCCCAAACAATTGATATTGAAGAATTGACTATGATTCAATTATGCATAAAAAAACAGCAAATGTAAGAAAATATGTTATTGCTTTGTGACATTTTCAATCTGAAATGCAAAGTTTTGGCAATATTTGGTATCCTCAAAGGCATCGATAGATGATGTTATTTTTATTTAAAAAATTTGTTTAGAAGTCAGGAATTTTGATTCATGGAATACCGTGTTATCCGTAATGTAATGGTGCTTAGTGTATTGTCAGGTACGCTTTTCGTTGGATGTGCTTCGAAACCGACCATTAATCAACAAAGCTCACGGGTATTTTATGTTCCAGAATTTTATACCGTAAAATCAGGCGATAGCCTGAGTAAAATTGCGCAGAAATACGGTTTGGATTATCGAGAGATTGCCCGAATTAATAATATTGAGACTATGGATATCATCTACGTTAATCAATCACTGCGTTTACGAGGAAACAGTAAAAACACGTCTAGACTGGTGCAAACTCGCCCAATCCAAGAGCAAGGCACGATTCAACGTGAAAGTGTCTTGACCCAAGCGCAGAATGCGACAGTACCTAATCAAGTCAATGTGGTTCAGCCGAACATCCCGACGACTGCGCCAGCTGTTGGGCTAGGAAATACACCCGCACCAACGATTAATCCAAATCCAGTTGCAACCTCGACACAAGGTTTGAACTGGGTGATGCCGAGTAATGGTCGTGTAATTGATCGCTATGACTTGAGTCAAAATAAAAAAGGCGTTCGTTTTGCAGGGAATACAGGCGATCCAATCTATGCAGCCGCAGCAGGTGAAGTAGTTTATGCTGACGATGGGTTGAAAGAATATGGTCAATTGGTCTTGGTGCGTCATAGCAATGGCTACATTACAGCCTATGCGCACAATAGCAAACTGGTCGTCAAAAACGGTGATAAAGTCACTGCAGGCCAAAAAATTGCTGAGATGGGTAGCACAGGAACGGATAAAACCATGCTTGAGTTCCAAATTCGCTTAGATGGCAAGCCAATCGACCCAGTATCAATTTTGCCAATTAGTTGATACATCTGTATTTTATTTACGAATCTTTTACTTTAATATCAAGCTATTGTATATGCTGAGAATCAAATTGTGTTAGAAAATCTTCGTGCGATGGGGGTGTTTGCCTGCGTGGTTGAGCGTGGCTCTTTTAGTGGTGCTGCCAAAGATTTGGGCATCACCACCAGTGCCGTGAGTCAGCAAATCCGTTCATTAGAACAAGAGCTGAATGTGACTTTGCTACATCGTTCGACACGTAAGATCAGTATGACTGAGGCTGGACAGGCTTTTTTTCAAAGCTGTCAAGAAATGATGTCGGCTGCAGAACGCGGTAAAATTCGCATCAGCGAGTTGCAGGACAATTTGATTGGCGAGCTGCGTTTAGCCACTTCGCCAGAGCTTGCTTCACTGCATGTTGTGCCAGCGTTGTCTCGTTGGATCATGGCGCATGAAACATTGAAGGTAAATATCCTTGCATCTGAAGAATATGTCAATTTGATTGAAGCACGCATCGATGTCGCAGTGCGGATGAGTCAACATGTCAATGATGATGAGTTTGAAGTTTATCCGATGGCTCGTGTTCAGCAAATCTTGATCGCATCGCCAAGTTATCTCAATCAACGTCCTGCGATCGAACATCCAAAAGATTTATTGGCGCATCAATTGCTTCCAGTAGATTTGATGAAGAATTTTTCCAAGCTCAAGTTTAGCAATGAAAAAACAGGCGAAACAGTCGAGCTTGAAGTCCCTGTAAAAGTCCGCACCAACAATGTTTTTGTCATGAAAACATTGTGTTATGAAGGGCATGGTATCGGTCGAATCCTGCATCTTGACGCACAGCAAGAGCTCAAGCGTGGTGAGTTTGTCGAAGTATTACCTGATTGGAAACTTCCTGAATATACGCTGTATGCAGTGACACTTAAGCGTGAACAACAACCTGTCAAAGTGTTGCGTTGTATCGAAGCATTGAAGAGTTATTTCACGCAACTGCCAGGTGGACGTTAGTGAATACACTTTAAACATTGATATTAAAAAAACCAATTAAGGCTTATTCTCTAGAATGAGCCTTTATTTTTTCCATGAACTTTTATAATTTATGGCTTTATTACAGCAATTGTGGATGATGTGATATACATTGCAGATACAGACAATCGCCTTTTAATCTCGGTAATATGCAAAGACAGTCACATTCTACGATCATAAAGAATAAGGGAAAATCTCATGACAAATTTAGCCAGTTTAGTTGAAGCTATCGCCAAGCAAGCACTTGGCGGTCAAAATGGTACTCAGCAAGGTTCGACTCAGAATCAACATACTCAACAGCAAAACACACAGCAAAATGCCAATAATGCAGGTGGTGGCTTAGGTGGTATTTTAGGTTCGGTACTTGGCAATCTTGGTGGATCGTCACAACAAAATAACACTGGCGCAGGCGGTCTAGGTGGTATCTTGGGTTCAGTGCTTGGACAGCTTGGCGGTACACAAAGTCGCAGTGGTGGAGGTAAGACGGCATTATTGGTTGCGGTATTGCCGATCGTATTGGCTTGGATTCAAAAGCAAGGTGGCTTGCAAGGTGCACTCGATAAATTGACCAAATCAGGATTAGGCAGTCAAGCACAGTCTTGGGTTGATCCAAACACCACGCAAAATCAAAGCGTACAAAATGAGCAAATGGAGCAACTCTTTGATGATCAAGAGGTTGAACAAGTTGCAAATCAGATGAACGAGCCGAAGCAAAATGTCTATGGTGCAATCGCCACGGTATTACCACAAATCATTGATTCTTTGACACCACAAGGACAACGTAGTGATCAAGGTGAAGCCAATACAGATATTCAAAATATCTTGAAACAGCTCAAAATTCAGTAATCCCAAAAAGCAACGCAATAAAAAAGCTAGGCGAATTGCCTAGCTTTTTTCATGAATAATCAGAACATTATTTCATTTTTTTCAGTTTCTTTTTCAGCTTTTTCACTTTGCCTTCTTGCTTATCAATTTTGTTCAAACGTTGTTTGATCTCACGCTTCACAGATTGCAATTTCTTCTTCGCAGTTGCTTTTTTGCTGACTTTCTTGGTCGCCATTATCATGCTCCATATTGAATATAAAGTTTCATGCAAAAATTAAAAATATTTAAAAGCTGTCCAAATATTTGAAATTAATGCGTTCAATTAAAAATTAAAACGAAAAAACCACCAAAATCAATATTCAAATAAAAATCATCAGATTTATGATCACCATTATTAGAAAAACTGTAATCAATTAATCATCATAGTGTCATGAAATTGAATAAAAACAATGGTAATTTGTCATACAAATATTACCTTAACGCCTATGTCGGCTTTACGCAAGTCAGCTTACGATTTGTAATATGAACATTACATGCACTAACGTTTAAAAATCTGAGATTTAGAATTTGATCTTGCTAGGCGCAGTCGGTGGTTTGTGCTTAAATATCGGCTAATTCATATATAAAAATCCAAGTTAAGGGATAGATTGTTGATGCGCTCCGATCAAAATAGCACCGGTTCAGAAATCATTGTGCAGATGCGTCAGTTGATTCAGATTTTAGCCAAGCATAGTCATGCCTATTATGTGATGGATCAGCCGAGCATCAGTGATGCAGAATACGATCAACTGTTCCATCAGCTCAAAGATTTGGAAGCACGCCATCCTGAATACATTCAAAGCGATTCGCCAACGCAGAAAGTTGGCGGTGAGGCCTTAAAGAAATTCCAATCCATTAAACATGCTGTACCGATGTTGTCTTTGGGCAATGTCTTTAACTTTGATGAGCTCAAAGCCTTTGATCAGCGTATTCAAGATCGTTTACCCAATCAAAAAGTGCAATATGATGTCGAACTGAAACTTGACGGTTTGGCGATTTCACTATGGTACAAAAACGGTCAACTGGTGCAAGGCGTGACGCGTGGTGACGGTGAAACAGGTGAGGACATTAGTCAAAACGTGCGCACGGTTCGTAATATTCCACTTCAATTGAACAATACACAAGGTGAAATTCCTGAATTACTAGAAGTGCGAGGCGAAGTCTTAATTCCAAAATCAGGCTTTGAAAAGCTCAATCGTGAAGCAGAGCAAAAAGGTGAGAAAACTTTTGTCAATCCACGTAATGCCGCCGCAGGTAGCCTACGTCAGCTCGATCCGAAGATTGCTGCAAGTCGTCCACTTGCATTTTATGCGTATGGTATAGCGCAGTGCGAACCGCATCATGCGCTAGATTCGATGAGTGAGAGTCTGCATTGGTTGACTCATTTTGGCTTTGAAATCGCCGAGCGACAATGGTTGGTCGATAGCATCGAAGATGTAGAAAATTGCTATCAAGAAATCATGCAAGAGCGTCCAAATCTCGCCGTCGAAATCGACGGCATGGTGATCAAAGTCGATAGTCTTCAACAACAAAAACAACTTGGCTTTTTGAGTCGTGAACCACGTTGGGCGACGGCGTATAAATTCCCTGCGCAAGCGGCACTGACGACTGTTGATAATATCGAGTGGCAAGTCGGGCGTACAGGTACGCTGACACCTGTGGCACGTCTAAAACCTGTCTTCGTCGGTGGTGTGACGGTATCCAATGTCACGCTACACAATATCGGTGAAATTCATCGTCTTGATGTGCGAGTTGGTGATACGGTGAGCGTGTATCGGACTGGTGATGTGATTCCCAAAGTCGAAAAAGTTTGGCAAGAATTTCGCCTTGATACAGCGCAAATGGTTGAATTACCGAGTCAATGTCCAGTCTGTGAGTCGCCTGTGGTGATGCCTGAAGGTGAGGCATTGGCACGTTGTTCGGGTGGCTTGTACTGTGCGGCACAGCGCATCGAAGCGATTCGGCATTTCGTGGCGCGTAAAGCAATGGATATTGAAGGTTTGGGCGATCGTTGGGTGGAGTCGTTGTTACATCTCGAACTACTGGATAATGTCGCTGATATTTACAGTTTACATCTGCATCGTGAAAAATTGCTCACCATTGAAAAGATGGGCGAAAAATCCGTTCAGAACTTAATCGATGCGATTGAACAAAGTAAAGAAACCGAGCTACACAGATTTATCTATGCGCTGGGTATTCGTGGCGTGGGTGAAACCACAGCACGGATGCTTGCCAATCAATTCCAGACTTTAGATGCGTTGATGTCGGCGGATTTGGAAACACTCAAGAAAACGCCTGATGTTGGAGACATTACCGCTCAGTGGATTTTTGACTTCTTCCATGCCGAGCATAATATTGAAGTGATTCAAGCCTTACTTGATGCAGGGATTCACTGGGCTGCACCGCAAGCACCGACACGTCAGCCGTTGAATGGAGAAAGTTGGGTAGTCACAGGCACGCTTGCCAGTATGGGGCGTGATGAGGCGACACAGCGATTGCAGGCACTTGGTGCGAGGGTGTCGGGGAGTGTGTCGAGTAAGACCAAGTGTGTGGTGGCAGGTGAGAAAGCTGGCAGTAAACTCGATAAAGCGGAAAAACTTGGTGTGGCGGTGATGAATGAAGATGAGTTTTTGCAGATGTTGGGAGGATTTGAAGGATAAAAAGTAAATTTAAATTTTGATTTTGATGGAACTTTATGAACATAATATAAAATTTCGTAAAGTAAAAAAATTATTTGCCATTTTTAATGAGAACCTAAAGCTAACTATGAAAATTTATGACATTTCAATTATTAATTTCAGAGGAATTAAATCGTTACAGAATCTAAAAGCTGGCGATGTAAACTCTTTTGTCGGAAAAAACGATTCAGGGAAATCCAGCATACTCAAAGCACTAGATGCTTTTTTTAATGAGAAATTCACACCGAATGACGTTTTCAAAGGAATTGCCGAAAATGAGAAAACAGAAATAGTAATTCGGTTTGAATCAAGTGAAACAATTAATCCTTTGGCACTTGACCAAGAGGGAAAGATTAAACTTAAAAAAGTCTTTACATTTTCAAGTGCAGGTAAATTAGTAAAAGAGCTATTTTATTCTTGTAACGACATTAATAATGAACAATATTCAAATTGTTGGGGAGTTAAGGAAGCTGAAATAAATGGTTATTTAAATTCGTTGAATGTTGAACATTCTCGTTCAGGTCGTGGAGTAACTAATATTTCAAAAATTGAACTAATTGACGCAAATACACAAGATTTAGGAAGAGTTGAAAAGGAATATCCAGGAGAAGAATTCTTAAAAAATTTAAAAAAGCAATATGAATTCTTTGAAATGCCAGACTACTCTCTTTTTGATGCTGAACAAGATTTGAACATAGGTTCAACTGCTTTTCAGACACAGTTTAAACCAATTGCAACGCAATCGTTGCAAAATAACGGCGAATTCAAACATGAGGTGCGACAGATTTAAAAGCACTATGATAATCAACCAGTTGAGAAAAAGCCTCCAATGGTGTTTGCCAATTTAAAGCTTTTC
>LUOR01000032.1 GCA_001626925.1 Moraxellaceae bacterium REDSEA-S32_B1 | reverse complement strand
CCATGATCGGGATGTAAATTCCGCACTGAATATTCTTGCGCTCGGACATGAGCGTCTCGCAGGAGGAATCCCCGTCCTTTAGGTCGGGGAGGATGTCAACAATTCGATGCTATTCATGATTCCATCAATGCTTAAGCTGTGGTCTTTAGTTCATCTTGAGTACTAATTTCACATAGCTGTTCAAAGGTCTGAATTTCATCTTCTAATAAATTCAGCAAGTTCTGCATACTCGGCAAAGCTTGACGACATGCGGTTAAACCGACTTCGAGCTTATCTAAGTAACTGGTCATGGTAATGTTGAGTGCTTGACCATCCATGACAATCGAGACGGGATAGAGCGCATCAAGTTGAGCGCCATTCCAATATAAAGGATCTTTTGGCCCAGGTACGTTCGAAATCACGAGGTTGAATGCTTGATTCTTCGGCATAAGGCCTGACAACATGTTGGCACCCGCAGGACCGTAAACCAATGCACTATAATTAAAGATCTGCTGTGTGGTCATACGTTTAAAGCGGTCTTTGGCATTTTGCATACTACGTTGAATGATGGCAATACGATCAAGTGGACTGGCTTTGTGAGTCGCAAGATTTGCCAAAATCATGGTGATGCTATTGCCTGTATTGGAATCATCGGAACGAAGTGATGCAGGTACCATGGCAATCAATGGAAGCTTTGGCAGTTGATTAATGGACAATAAATAAGAGCGAATCGCACCCGAGCAAACTGCAAGAACCACATCATTAATCGTCGTGTGTAAGCGAGTTGCGATATTGCGGAAGCGTTGCAATTCAAAAGACTGCGCAGCAAAACGACGTGACGAACTGACACGTTGATTTAAAATCGACGCTGGTGCTTGAGATGTTGAAACATAATCAGGGTTCTTACCACGCTCTTTGGTGAATGCTTGGTAAAGTTCTTTCGATACAATCGGTGCTGCTTGGAACTGTGAACGTGCAAATTTTACAATAGATTTCAATGTATTGACAGGTTTTGGTTCGGATCTCTTTAGTTGATTATTCCGTACGCTCCACGGCGGTACGATGGTTTTCGTTGGGGAGTGAGAAAGTGACTTTTCGATCAAACGCATCCCTGCGACACCATCAATCATCGCATGATGGATTTTAAAATACATGGCAAAGCGATTGCCTTCGATTCCTTCGATGATATGACAAGTCCACAGTGGTTTTGCACGATCAATCAAGGCGCTATGCTCTTGAGAAATATAGGTGAGTAATTCGCGAATACGACCGGGTGCAGGCAGTGAAATATGGCGAAAGTGATGGTCTAGGTCGAACTCTTGATCGACATCCCAAAAAAGACCGCTGAGAACTTGGTTAAATGGTGCAGCAGGAGGCGCTTTCGAGCGACGGATGTCTTGCACAAGATCATGAATAAAGCTGTCTGACGCATTCTCGGGTAGTTTAAATAAAAATAAACCGCCGACATGCATCGGCTGTTGTCTTTTTTCTAAAGACAAAAAAATAAAATCAATAGGATTGAGTGGTCTCATACTTATGCGCCTTATATCCTGAAAAAGCTATCCTTAAGAATTATCAGTAAATTCCATTTTACCTGTCCATACTAGCATAGGCAGTTTGAAAGGGAATAGCAATAAAGCTTGATAGACCAACCATTCACCATAAAAAAAGCCACTTCGAGTGGCTTTTAATGTAAGAAAATTCATCAAACTGAATTTGTGACCTATTTGACTAAACTTAATGGCTTAGATGTAAGCCACATTCACGGTGTTCTTCACCTTTAGTTGGATCAAAATAATCTTCATTATCAGGTAAATTGTGTTTTTGCATATATTCCCAAAGGTCTTTTGATGTCCATTTGAGTAAAGGTGCAACTTTGATTAAACCGTCTGAGTTAATACTGACAGCATCCATCTCGGCACGTACAGCGGTATCCGTTGCACGTAAAGCAGTGAACCACACTTGAGGTGCAAGCTCAGATAAAGCACGCTCGAATGGCTCTAGCTTAACTTCTGCTGTAAATGCTTCATGTTTTGGATCATCCAGCGCAGGCACTTCACCATCAATTGCTTCACGATGCGCACGTGAGCGTTTTGGTAGATATGTGGTCAGATTTAAATTTAATAATTTACTGATTTCATCGACATATTTATAGGTGGTTTCAGTGTTATAACCATTATCCATCCACACCACTTGAATGTCAGGCTTGCGCTGCGTGATCATGTGCAAGATCACCGCTTCAAAAGGGCGAAAGTTAGTGGTGATAATTGCTTTTCGATCAAGGCTCAGTGCCCATTCAACGATTTTTTCAGCGTCATTATTCAGGTCGCTATTAATCTGTGCGATGTCTAAATCTAAACTCATGGCAAATTTCTCTAAAATAATTGCAATAATCAATAGGGTGTTATTGAGGCTTAGTATAGGAGTATTCAAGGCAATACACTAGAAAAATGCAAAACCATACAAAGCAAAGTCTATAAAGCAATGGCATACAAACCAAAGCATCGAGAAAAGCTGTGAAATGACATCTCATTTTTGCAGACTAATGTTAAACTAACGCCAAATTTTTAATCATCGTATACGTTGGAGCATACATGGAAATCGTTTGTTTAGACCTTGAAGGTGTTTTGGTACCAGAGATTTGGATCAACTTTGCAAAAAAAACTGGCATTAAAGCATTAGAAGCCACAACACGAGATATTCCTGACTATGATGTGTTGATGACACAGCGCCTAAATATTTTAAAAGAACATCATCTCGGTATTCATGATATTCAGGAAGTGATTGCTGAGATGGGACCATTCGAAGGTGCAAAAGAGTTTGTGGAATGGGTGCGTACCCATTTTCAATTGATTATTTTGTCAGATACATTTTATGAGTTTGCACATCCATTGATGAAACAGCTTGGTTGGCCAACGATCTTTTGTCATAAGCTTGAAGTCAACGATCAAGGCATGATTACAGATTACAAACTACGTCAGGCTGATCCAAAGCGTCAATCTGTCAAAGCATTACATACTTTGAATTATAAAATTATCGCGGCAGGGGATTCGTATAACGATACTACGATGCTTGGTGAAGCCGATCATGGTTTCTTGTTTGATGCGCCTGATAATGTGATTGCAGAATTTCCACAGTTCCCACCGTTACATGGCTATGAAGCGTTGAAACAGGCGATTCGTTCGGTATCGCAACGTAATATTCCTGAATAGATCTCTTGCAAAACCCCCTATAGTTCCCCCTTGAGAAGGGGGAAAACAAAGGGGTTGTAAATATTTTTACAAGAGGTCTAATAATTTTAAAATTTTTAAGCACTAAAAAAGGCGAGTCATAAATGGCTCGCCTTTTTGATAGATTGGGGTTGGCTTAGAAGCGGTAGCCCAATTTTAAACCATAAGCGATAGCGTTGTTGTCTTCAAATTCTGCAACATAAGTATCTGATCCAAAGTTAGATGCTGCTTGTGCTTTAGCATCGCCGAGCATGAAGTATTTTACACCACCTGCGATAAAGTAGTTGTCCGCAGGTGAGTATTGAACACCAAGACCTACGTTCCAATAACCTTCAGTTGGACCAAGGGTGGATACAGGGTTACCAGCACCAGAGTCCCAACCTACTGAGACATTACCTGCCCATAGATCATTAAATTTACGGCCTACACCTACGTTTGCTGACCATTGGTCATCAGTATAAGCAACAATATCAAAGCCATTTGGGTTGTCTGGAGTCTGGCCTAGCGCACCTAGAGTATCTGCAACAGTTCCGAATTGTTTTAGGTCAATAGAAAAGTCTTTCCAATTCACCCAACGTACATTTGCAAAGGCAACTGTATTTGCCATGATCCCTGTTTGGAAATCAAGGTTAACAGATTGGGGAGTTGTAATATTTGCATCTGTTGCTACATCGTAAACAGGGCTACTGCCAACAAATGCTAATACGTTACTTTGACCATATTCGCGAGCAGATGCTTTGTGGTCAATTTCAGAGCGATAAGTGATAGATGTTTTTAAAGCAATTTCAGGAATTTGATAAGCAAAGCCAGCTAACCAGCCAACTGCACCATCTTCATCTAAATCAGCATTATATAAGCCAAGGCCGTTAGCTGAACCATATGCCGCACCACGTAATTGAACATTACCTTTAATTGTTTGATAAACAGGACCAGCATAAATGTTGAAATTTTCATTTGGCTGGAAACCAAAAATCATAGACAAACTTTGAGTGTCAACTTCTACTTCAGTTGCTTCACCGTTTAAGTGGAACAAACCTGTATTGAGACCAACAAGTGGGTCACTTGTTGAGTATGCAGCATCAGCACCAAATGGTTGGTCATAGATCAAACCAAATGAGAAGTGGTCTGTTACTTGTAATTTAAGAGCAGCTGAGGGGAAGTAGTAATCATCTCCCATGTCAGAAAGATTGCCGCCACCAGCAGTTGAAATAGCCTTCCCAGATACATCTGGATCTAATACAGAAAGACCAGCTTCAAAGTAGTTACCTGGTTGTAAAAAAGAAGAAATTGATTGTCCTGAACGGTCTAGAGCGGCAGCGAAAGCACCAGTTACAGGAAGTGCACATGCAAGTGCAGCGGTAAGAGTCTTGATTTTCATTATCATCAATCCATGAGACCTAAGTTAAATCTGAGATAGCTTATAAAACCAATACCAATAAGGAGTTTATAAGTTATGTAATCGTGATGTTTCACTCATGTAATTACTATAACTGAACTTTTGCAAAATGATAAGTGAAATGTATAAAAAGCCAATGTTTTTTTATATTAAATTGAAATTTATAAGAATTTAGAGAGAACTCATGAGTGCAAAATTCAGTCTTGAAAGCAAGTAGCTGTCATAATTATCTAAAAATGTGCCGTGGTCGAGCTATTTTTAGCTTAAAAATGCTTGAGATTTAGGCGTTTTTAAAAAATATTTGTTGCAGTTGTAACGGTTTGTTTTGTAAATACGCTTGATTTTCACACCAAATGAGTTGTTCGTTACAAAACCATTGTACGGCTTGAGGATAGATTTTGTGCTCTAAGGGATGAATGCGAGTAGCAAGTGATTCTACAGTATCCGAATGTCGAACCTCCAAAACTGCTTGGATAATTGCTTGGCCTGCATCTAGCTCTGCAGTGACGAAATGCACGGTACAACCATGAAAACGCTCGCCAGTATTGAGCACTCGTTGATGGGTGTGCATGCCTTTATAGTGAGGAAGTACTGAGGGGTGAATATTGAGCATGCGTCCTTGCCATTGACTGACAAAGTCACTAGATAAAATGCGCATAAAGCCAGCCAGTACCACCAGATCAACCTGCCAATCGAGCAGTTGCTGATGCATCTGCTGATCAAAACTTTCTCGTGTCGGAAAGTCTTTGTGAGAAATGATTGCAGTATCAATATTGGCGTGTTTGGCACGTGTCAGCGCAAAAGCATCTGCTTTGTTGCTCAGTACCCCGACAATTTTGCCATTGCCAAGTTGATTTTGAAGCTGGGCATCAATTAAGGCTTGCAGGTTGCTACCGCTTCCTGAAACTAATACTGCAATACGTTTCATGTTAAAACGAATACCAATTTTTTATTTTATTGAAAGACCACACGGATTTTTTCATCGGCATCTTTAATGGATGCAGCGTCAGCTTCAATCGTACCGATTTTCCATGCAAATTCACCTTGCGCATTCAAGATCTCAATTGTTTTGTCTGCATCAGACGCATCCACAGCAATGACCATACCTACACCACAGTTAAAGGTGCGATACATTTCAAATTGTTCAACTTGCCCTTCAGCTTGTAAAAGTTTGAACAAGGCAGGCCATTGCCAAGAGCTTTCATCAATCGTTGCACGTAGGCCATCAGGTAAAACACGTGGTACGTTGCCTGGTAGACCACCGCCTGTGATATGCGCCATAGCATGTACATCGACTTGCTTGCACAGTTCAAGCACGGGCTTAACATAAATACGAGTTGGTTCCATCACCACTTCACTGAGTAACTTGCCGTCTACTTGGGTGTTTAAGTCAATATTTTTCACATCAATGATTTTACGAAGCAGTGAATAGCCGTTTGAGTGCGCACCACTTGAAGCTAATCCGATCAGTACGTCGCCTGCTTTGACTTTGGTGCCATCAATAATTTTGCTGTGTTCAACCACACCTACGGAAAAACCTGCAAGGTCGTAGTCTTCACCCTCGTACATACCTGGCATTTCAGCTGTTTCGCCACCAACCAAAGCACAGCCTGCAAGTTCACAACCTTTACCAATACCAGTCACGACATTTGCCGCAACGTCAACATTGAGGTGACCTGTTGCATAGTAGTCGAGGAAGAATAATGGCTCAGCACCAGTAACCAGTAAGTCGTTGACGCACATTGCAACCAAGTCTTGTCCGATGGTGTCATGTTTATTGAGTTGTAGTGCAAGACGTAGTTTTGTACCAACGCCGTCTGTGCCTGAAACAAGCACGGGCTCTTCATAACCTTTTGGAATTTTACACAATGCGCCAAAACCACCGAGTCCACCCATCACTTCAGGGCGAGTTGTGCGTTTTGCGACAGATTTGATTCGCTCGACGAGTAGGTCGCCAGCTTCGATGTCTACACCAGCATCTTTATAGCTTAAGCCTGTGCTTGAAGTGGTGTTTGAATTTGAAGTTGAGTTGCTCATAAGTGAAATCTCCGCATTGGCGGCTGATTATACCTGAATATACATAATTCTTATGATTTTTCTTGCATAAAATGCTATCTTTTTCTTAAAAATTGGTTTCGTTAAAACAAAATAACTACCGATGCCACCCCGATATTTTAGGAAATGTGAATAATGCATGATTTGGTCTTAAAAAGAGTATTTATTCTTGCCGCCGTGGTTTTCTTTGTATGGCTGCTTTATTTGCTCATGCCAGTGGTGATTCCATTCTTAATTGCGTTTTTGGTGGCATATTTATTTAGTCCGCTTGTTGATCGTATACTCAGCTTTGGCCTCCCACGTTGGCTGGCGATTACCTCCGTGTTTTTGATTATTATTGTCGGTTTGGTCTTGGTCGGTTGGTTCATTATGCCGATGATATGGGCGCAGTTGATCTATGCGCGTGATCATATCCCAGAGATGATTGCTTGGATTAATGGGACATTTTTGCCATGGCTGTCCGATACTTTCAATCTAGTGGAAATGGAGCTCAATACCGATGAAATGACTGTCGTGGCGATGGAGTATATTCAAACCAATTACAGCGTCGATAATCTGCAAGATGTGGCGCTGCGATTGGCACAATCAGGTCTGAATTTCATCCAAGTCGGTGGCATGTTGGTGTTGATTCCAATCATTACATTTTATTTTCTGCTTGATTGGGACAAGATGCTCAAGCATATGCAACGGGCGATTCCTCGTCCATTTGAAAATAGCGTAGTGACCATTGCCAAAGAATGTAATCAAGTGCTTGGAGCTTTTGTCAAAGGACAGTTCTTGGTGATGATTTTACTTGGTATTGTCTATGCGGTTGGCTTGCAGTTGATCGGCATTGAAGTGGGCTTGATCATCGGTATCGTTGCAGGACTTGCGAGTATTATTCCTTATCTTGGTTTTGCTGTAGGCATTATCGCTGCTGTTGTCGCTTCTTTGTTGCAATTTGGCGTGGATTGGATGCAGTTATTTTTAGTTTTTGTTGTTTTTATGGTTGGTCAAGCGATCGAAGGCTACGTGCTTCAGCCATTTTTGTTGGGGGATAAAATTGGTTTATCACCTGTTGCAGTTGTCTTTGCGGTGCTCGCAGGTGCGCAGCTGCTTGGTTTTGCAGGAATGTTAATTGCCTTGCCAGTCGCAGCTGTGATTGTGGTTTTACTCAGGCATTTACGAGATAGCTATGAGCAAAGCGTGTGGTATGGTGCGCATCAGGTGGGTTTGTCTGAACAATTAAATGAAATGGAGCTGTTGACACAGCAGGAGCCACAGCTGGGCGAGCAAGCAGGAAACCGTGAGTCCAAACGACAAGTTGAACAGCGGACTGAAACGCCGAATGAATCTGCTCAAAGTAATGTCGATGACGATGATGCAAAAGCTTAAATTCCGTAAATTTCTATTGGATAAGCGATGCGTCAATTAAGGCTTGATATTGAGCCATACTTAGATGCGCAAATCAGTGACTTTGCTGGACCGAGTTGGGGTTCGGTCATTGATAGTGTGCGTCAGTTACATACTGGCTTGATTCAACAGTTGTTTATTTACGGTCAAGCTGGTGCGGGGAAGTCGCACTTGCTGAGTGCGATCGGTGAGTCGTACTTGGAGCTGGGCAAAAGAGCAATTACAGTGCCGTTATTGGCGCTGTTGGATGCACCAGTCGAGGCAATACAGGCGCTGGAACATTATGATCTCGTTGCTTTGGATGATCTTGAAGCAATCAGTGGCGTAATGGCGTGGCAAAAGGCGATTTTTCATTTGATTAATCGGAGCTATGAAACGCAAACGCAACTGGTTTTTTCATCACGCTTTGCACCGATGGAACTCCGCTTACAGTTACCTGACTTGCAATCTCGCTTAAACCAATCGGTGAGCATTCAAGTACCCGATGGTACAGCTTATGAAGACCGCCAAGCATTGCTCATGGCAGTGACCCAACGTCGTGGTTGGCAGTTTCAAGAACCAATCATCGAATACTTATTACAACATGGTCCCAAACAGACCAATAGCTTGTTGACGACGATGGATCGCATTGAGCAAGTACTTCATGGTGAAAAAATAAAATTGTCAAATCTGCGCTTAAAACAAATATTTGCGCTCATTGATCAATATTCAGACTAAAAGCACTTACAAAATAGGCTTGTCACATGCCTCAAGCTGTGAGAAAGTATGTGCATTCAAGGATTGGCAGTATTTTACGCCAAAAACAACAAAAAAGAGCGGGTTCAAAGGAGTGCGATAATGCTTAAACAAAGCATTGCTGTGGGGTTGTTATGCTTAAGTGGGCATGCGTTAGCCAATATTAATGTCACCATTACCGAAGATATCGTTAGAGATGACGATGAGTGTTCAATTCGTGAGGCGGTGACTTATGTCAATCGATATCTTACAGCCCAAGATGGCGAATCGGAAACCGAAAAGACTGCTCGAGAAGAAATAAAAAATGCAGGCTACAATGGCTGTGGTGGTGAAAATGCAACGGCAGCAATTCTCTTAAAAGCAGATGAAACCTATACGCTTGATGAAGAAATTAACATTTCGACAAGTGTCACTATACAAACTGAAAATACAGTATTTAATACCGACTCGACAGAAATGGGTCTTGAAAATGCCACGATTAAGCCAAGTGGTACACATCGCCTATTCACTGTGGATGATAATAAAGCTGAAGTCAGTCAAATCACTGTACGAATTAACCAAGTCAATCTACAAGGTTGTGGTGCAGATGCAATTTGTGAAGATCAGGGCGGGATTATATTTAACCGTGAAAATCTAACCCTTCAATATGTAAAGCTCTTTGATGGTTATGCAAACAAAGGCGGCGCAATCTACAGTGCTGGGATCTTGGCAGGAACTAACCAAAATACAGCGAATATTGTTACGATTAATAACTCACTAATTCAGGATAACGTTGCAGCGCAAGGTGCAGTGTTGCATTCTGAGAACCCGCTGTTTTCTATCAGAAATAATGTGATTCGAGGAAATAAGGCGACAGACTCAGGTGCGAGTATTATATACAGTGCAGTGGCATTTGATGATAAAACCACCTCGACTGGGAACGGGATTGTACGCCTTTCATCATTGGGTAATACGACGTTGTATAACAACACGGGTTATCTGTTAAACATTCGTGATGGTGTTTATGTAAATAACGTTACAGCAATCGAAAATACCAAAGGTTTTTATTTTAATGCGCCAAGAAATCAAGCACATATTTCTAACAGTATTGTTGTGAATAAAAATAATGATTGTGATAATAGAACAGCAACTGAACCACAAACCTTTAATAATATCGTAGGCGCAAGCTGTGCACTCAGTGGTAGCGAGACCAACCCAAATACAAAAATTACGACGCTAGCAAATTCGAAGTTACTTGCTGGGAATTCGGTGGAAGGTTCGTGTGATCGTCCACCTGCGGACGGTTTGTTGTGTCCTTTTAGTACGCCTAAAAACTTTTTCTTAGGCTATTTTAAACCACGCTTACTTTCAGCTTATGCTTCATTGTCCGATTCTCCAATCGTCAACCGTGGTCGTGTTTATAGTGATGGCACGGAGCAAGGGACATTCAGTTGTGAAGGTCAAGATCAGCGTGGTATTGCACGTTCTGCAGAATATTGTGATATTGGTGCCATCGAGTTGGTGATCAACTCTGAAACCATTGAGCGTATATTTGATGATTTAACTTTTGGTGATGTCTATACCACATCCATCTTGGATAGTTTGGCAGATGGGGAGCTATTGCCTGCCAACGAGTGCGCCGCAGTATTAGGTGCGGATACCGATCCAGATGGTAATCCATGGCAAGTGGGATGCTTGCGTATTGATCAAAGCTCAGCAACACCTGTGTCAAAAGGAATATGGACACTGGCAGAAGATGGTACCTTGAATTATACACCAAACTCAAACTGGCATGGTTCGGATGAGTTAAATTTGCGTGTGGTTACAACAGGAACACGATTCTCGGATGCTGAGTCAGACCGCGACTTATTGATTCCTGTGAAGATTAGCCAAAACCCTGAAAATAATTTTGAGAGTAAAACAGTCAATGTTTCAGGTGGTGCAATTGGTTATTCATTATTTGGATTGTTGATGCTGTCTTTGCTTCGAGTTGCATCACGTAAGAACAAGCTTAACAAGGAGTGTTAAGGTGAAAAATTATAAAAAAGCATTACTCGCTTTATCAATCGTGGCAACATTGCCATTGATGGCGGCAACTAATGATGACTATATTTATGTCAATACCTTTGCTGATGAAGATGGTGAAAATAGTAATGCGTGTTCATTGCGAGAAGCGGTTCAGACCGCCGCAGACAATAAGCCTTATGGCGGGTGCAGTGTAGGAAAAACATCGTCCGCTGTAACAGACTTCATTATGCTTAAAGCTGGTGAATATGTGCTAGAGAAACCACTCACGCCAAGCTCTATGATAAAAATTTTTGGTGAAACGCCGACAGATTGGAGTGAAAAAGACATCCTCACAGGTGACTATCCACAGCGCACACCATTACAAACCACGATCAGTGGCAACAACACATTTACTTTGTTCGATACAACTGCAGGTAAATCACAGCTCAGCATAGAAAGTGTCAGATTAGAAGATGGTAATGCCGATCGGGGGGGCGCAATCAAGGCTGGCTCACTGGTTTCTCTAGTCAAAGTTGAAATTGCAAATTCTAACGCCAATGAGGGTGGGGCGATTTATTTGTCTGGCATTGGCAGTAGCTTGGAAGCTTCCAGTAGTGTATTTGAAAATAATACTGCATCTCGTGGTGCAGTGATTGCCATGAGTTGTAATGATAAGCTGAGTGGGACTACGCGGACGATCACGATTAATGGCTCATCGATTGTGAATAACGGTCAATCTAGCACAGCCAGTGTAATTGAGTTCTGTGGTGCACCTGATATTACGATGACTGCAAACACTATTGCGCAAAATACTGCATCGTCTACCAGTGGAAGTATCATTAAGTTCACAGGTGATAGTGTGCAGGGGCAAGGTGGAGATCGAATTCTGAGTACTGCGAGTGATTTGACATTATTAAGCAATACAATTGTCAATAATACGGCATATAGCACGTTACTTTATGATAGCTTTGGTACGAAGTCTTTAGATTACAACATCATTGCCTATAACTCAGGAATGTCTTGTAGATATTTATTGGGTACTTTGCCAAAAGAAGGCCGTGTGGGATTCTCAACAAGTTTTAATGGATTGGTGACATCTCCAAATAGTGTAGGTTATTGTCAGTTGCCTTATGATGAGTTAGATGATGAAACGTTGGAAGCGGTGGATGGCTTTAGTCAATCCACATTAATGACGACGCTACAACCCGCAAGCGAGTACACTGCATTTCTGCCGATGTATTTCTTAAAAGAATACGCTCAGAACCCTTTAATTAACGTTGATGAAAGTTCACCAGGCTGTCAGGCGACTGATCCACGTGGCTTTGACCGATTTGCGGGCAATGCGCTGTTGATGGATGCAAATACATCGAATAGTTGTGACATTGGCTCAACCGAGTTGACCTTACTCTCTGCAAAAGATCTCAAGGCATCAAATACCTCTCAAGTACAGTTGATCGATGACTTAGAAGCTGAAGCTGAGTTTTTCCAAGACTTGTTGGACGATGAAGATACTGAAGAAAAGTTTTTAGAATACTACCAAGTTCGAAAAGATTATTTCACAGAGCAAGCTAAAAACGTTAAAGACGGCTTACGCTATCGTCAGGCATATTTTGATATTTTCGCCAATAGTATTCCTGCTGAAATTGTTGTCAATGGGCAACGTGAGGTAAAGCAATTCGATTCAGATTCATATACTATTGAAACGTTGCCATTGACAACAACTCGTGATGTTTTTACTTCGGGTAATTTGGATCCATTGAAATATCAAGGTGGTGAGATTCCAGTAGGTTATTCAAAAGTATCTGTTGATATAGACAATGATTCTACGACTCCGAACGAAGATTTGTTGGTGGACAATAACCTAGGTTGCGAATGGCGAGCTGATATTGAAGCATTGGTGATGTGGCGTAAAGACTTCACAACAGAAAACGAATTGCCACAAGAAGGTGACTTTAGCTACTGTCGCTACAAAATTATTCTTAAATCTGATCCATCGATTAATTCTGTGGGATTAGCACAAGCTGCATTTAAAAATATTGCGCCGATTGCCAATAATGATGCCTACACTCTAAAATTTGGCACAGAACAACGTGTTAAGTTGGATATTCTCGCCAATGATAGCGATGATGGTGATGGCGTTGCTGGTCAAGAAGGCTTTCCTGTGGGCAAAGATACATTCTATGTAGGAGAAGATGGGATCTCTGCACCGATTAAGTTTGGCAAGATTGATTCGAGTCTTGTGATTGAATCAGAGCAACGTGTGGTGTGTCCTGATGGTTCTCGTGAGTGGTGCTATGGTGGCGATATCCATATCAAGCCAAGAAATAGCTTTAACAAGTTTAACTATACTATTGAGTACACGGTATTTGATGCGGATGCGACCGAGTCAAATAGTGCGGAAATTAAATTGATTAGCACAGCGACAACGAGTGATGATACGCGTGGTGGTGGCGGTAGCTTAGGGATATTTTCGGTATTTGGGTTAACAGGCTTAGCATTATGGCGACGTCGAGTTAAACACTGATAAATCCATATAGATCAATAAAAAAGAGGCACTAGATGCGCCTCTTTTTTTATTATTTCTAAGTTTTCTAAATCAAGATCATGATGAAGTGAATGATTTAAGAATTGGAATTTAGAAAGAGCTTTCAAATCGCTCAATAAACTCACGACGTATTTCTGTACGCTCTTCAAGATTACTTGCAGCTTGTAGCTTTTGTTTGAGCTCGTTGCGCTCAGTAGTGTTCATATTTTGCCATGCGACACGCATGCGATCTTGCTCTTGATCACTGAGTTTGCAAAACCATTCCATACGTTTTCTGAGGTCCAGCTTTAACTCTTCATCACGAGTGGCTTGATAGGCTTTTATCAATTGATGACGCTGTTCAACAGTAAGGGCATCACACTCATCGAGCTGTTCAACTGTTTTTTTGTCTTCCTTATTCGCCCAAAAACGCTCCATACCTGCAAAGCCAAGCGGTGAAGCAAGGCAGATAGATACAGCGCATAACATAGGAAGCTTAGCTACCATGCGTTACATCCTCACCAAGGACAAGTAACATATCCAAATCGTCTGCGAGTTGTGGCGAAAGTTTGGTCGAGGTGATCGTTGCTTGCTGATCATTGGTATTGTCAAAGAAGCTACTAGGAACCACTGCAACACCTGTGATTGCAGCTGCTAAAGCAAACCCTGCCAAACCCCAACGGTTCAAGCGTTCATGACGTTGTTGATCAATGCGATCGAATACATTGTCGATCACAGCATATTTGAATTGTGCTTGTTGCTCGGCTTTTTTGTTCAAAGCACTCACAATTTTTTGTTCAAAATCATCTTTTTTCATAGGATGACCCTCAATGATCAAAATTTAAATGTGCCAAAATCGCTTTTAAACTTTGCGTGGCACGGTGATAATGCGTTTTTACACTACCTTCACTACAGTCCATAATTTTTGCTGTCGTTGCAGTGTCAAAACCTTCCCAGGCACGGAGCATAAAGGCTTGCTGTTGACGTACAGGTAAAGTCTGAATTGCGTGGAATATTTCCTCTGTAGTATGTTCTTGGTCAATCAAGTCACTTGCATCAACAAGGCTTTGATCGGGAAGATCAAACAGTTCCTCATCTTCATCGCCAATGGGGTTGATCCGCAACCATCCAAATCGCTGAGTACGACGTGCCTCTTTTCTACGCCAATCGAGCAACTTATTGTTCAAAATGGTGTAGAACAGGGGATACCACTCATCGGTTGGTTTTTCTGAATAATGTTGATGCAATGAAATAAAAGCCTCTTGCACCAAATCCATCGCCACATCATGTTGGCCCTGACATGCATTTTCCATCATCACTAAAGCACGTCCAGTAATCTCTTGCATAAAGAGCTGGAGGCGCTTTTCAAGCGACATTGTCGCAGTGGTATCCTGCGTCAATAGTTTTTGCTTGGGTGCTGAATCCATCGGGATGGAAAGTCCTGTCATTCGACAACCTAAACAGTTTTCATGTGACTATTAACGTCGCATTGGCTGATTTGGTTGACAAGGTTGTAAAATATTTTCTGATGTAGTGTAGGGGATTTGGTGAAAAAATGGCACAGTTTCAACATAAAACTGCAAATTGTTAGCTATCGTTACGTTGTTAATAATTAATCAAGTTTCAAAATAGTGCTTAAAAAAACCTAAAGACGTTGACGCATCATTTCAAATAGACAGACCGAGCCTGCGATTGCGACATTCAAAGACTCTTGCCCGCCTGGTTGTGGAATGGTGACTGCAGTTGCTTTTTCAAGTAAATTTTCATGTACGCCTTGTCCTTCATTGCCTAGAATCCAAACACACGGCGTCTTTAAATCGAGCTGATAAATACTTTGTGGTCGATGTGAACTAGTGGCATAGACAGGAATCTGAAATTGATCAATCAAGTTTTCAATCTGCACTGCTTCAAAAAACGCTAATGAGAAATGTGCGCCCATCGCTGCACGCAAGACACGTGGTGACCACAGGCTTGCTGTACCCGTGGTGGTGATCACTTGATGAATACCCACAGCGGCAGCAGAGCGGAGTAGCGTACCGACATTGCCCGGATCTTGAACACGATCGAGAATTAATGTGTCGCAGTCAATTTGCCATGCGTCTTGGGCTTTGGGCAAATCAATCACAGCCATGAGTGGTGTGGATTCACCAAGTTGGCTAATTTTATGATATAGCGAGCTATCAACGAGATAAACAGGTGCTGTATTTTCGTCTAAAACTTTTTGATTTTCAGGGTGGTCTAAAGCACTTTCCGTACAAAGCAGAAATTGGATTTTGCAATCAGTGTTTTTATTGCTGTAATGATGAATAAAACTTTCGATCAAATGCGCACCCTCAAGTACGGTCTGCGCATTTTTCTTACGTAGAGAAGCCTGTTCTAATAAACCACGAACCAATTTTATTTTTGGATTATCTTTGGACTGGATGAATTCAAACATATGGCGCTTCGATGTAAAAAACTTTGATTCAGAAAGTAAGGATGATCATTTTGTAATGTGTCATCCTTTTAGAATAATGAGTTTGCGATCAACTTAAGCTTGATGATAGCTCGCAACACGCTCGACTTCAGCTTTTGAGCCCAAAATCACAGGGATACGTTGATGGAGATCGTTTGGCTCAACATCCATAATATCCATGCGACCAGTAGATGATGCGCCGCCTGCTTGTTCGACCAAGAAACTCATTGGGTTAGCTTCGTACATTAGGCGTAGACGACCTGCTTTTTTCGGGTCTTTGAGATCATATGGATAAAGGAAAATACCGCCACGTGTCAAGATGCGATGCACGTCACCGACCATGCACGCCACCCAACGCATATTGAAGTCTTTGCCACGTTCGCCTGTTTTTCCTGCTTGGAGTTCGCCGATATAGCGCTGTACAGGTGCTTCCCAATGACGTTGATTTGATGAATTAATGGCAAACTCTTGCGTTTCCGCAGGGATTTGTACTTGATCATTGGTCAATACAAATTGTTTAGACTCAGGGTCAAAGGTAAACATCTGCACGCCATGACCAGTAGTGAGTACTAACATGGTCGATGGACCATAGAGTACATAGCCCGCAGCGACTTGATCACGACCTTTTTGGAAGAAGTTTTCTGTTTTCAGATCGCCAGTATTTTTTAAAATCGAGAAAATCGTACCGACACACATGTTGATATCAATATTACTTGAACCATCAAGCGGGTCAAACAATACCAAATATTCACCGTTCGCTTGAGCAGGCGTCATGTCTTCCAACTCTTCTGATGCAAGTGCGACCACAGCAGGATGTTGCTGTAAGGCATCAATGAGCATGTCATTCGAAATCACATCGAGTTTCTTTTGAGTTTCACCTTGTACATTTTCATTTTCTGCACTGCCAAGAATCCCTGCAAGTGCACCTTTTTGTAGCGCAGCGTCGATGTCTTGACAGGTTGATGCAATGGTTAGGATCACTTGCGTAAGATTTTCTGTCAGATTGTGGTTTTGTTGTTGGGCGAGAAAATCTTTGAGTAAAACTTGGGACATTGCGTCAAACTCCAAATAGCTTTATAGGCAAATAGTGAAAGTGGCTATTATTGCATATTCGAGATAAAAAGCTATGACACTACGTTCGCTTTCGTGCAATCGGAAACAATTTGTTGGTGAATAGTCAGTCTAGATGGCATAGAACATGCTAAGGTTAAGTTAATGCAGAATAAGAGTAATTAAGGAGAGCCACCATGACCACCGTTAAGTTTGATGAGATGCCAACCGCTGTCGAAGAAATGGACATGCACGAGATCAAAGATGAAAACGTCAAGCAAGCTTGGAAAGCTTATGAAGCCAAGCCTGAATATAAAGAGTTTAATAAGCATGACATGATCGAATCCATGACGGTTCACGAATCAGAAGGGCAAGTACAGACAGAAAAATAATTGTTCAATACATTTTTTAGTGAAGATATTTTTTAAAGACAATAAAAAAAGTAGCTCCGAGAAGCTACTTTAGATCAGTCTAATAATTTATATGCAGATTTTATTTTGTGTAGAATTAACGGCTGTTTGGCATAGTTAAGATCGGTGGAACCGCTTCATAGTTGATCTCTACACGGCGGTTTTCACTCCACGCCGCTTCATTATGACCTGCATTGACCGGTTGCTCTTTGCCATAGCTCACTGCTTCAAGCTGATCTGCACGCACACCGTAAGAGGTTAAGAATGACTCAACGGCTTTAGCACGACGTTCTCCAAGCGCCATATTGTACTCACGTGTACCACGCTCATCGGTATGTCCAACCAATGCAACTTTGGAGTTGGTATTGGCAGAAAGATACTGTGCATGCGCTTGAAGGGTTTGATAATCTTCGTTCGATACATCGCTACTGTCATAGTCAAAATGTACCACACGTTTCGCAAGGAATGGGCGATTGGCATCAGTCACACCAAGCGTAGAGCCACCTTGTGCGCTAATACTAGCGTCTGTGCCAAGACCTGATGTCGTTGCTCCACTTTGACCTGCCGTCGATGAGGTGGTGACGGTCGTTGCAGGCTTGCGGTTTGCACAGCCTGTCACAGCCAATGTTCCTGCCAAGATTGGAAGTATCATTAATTTATAATTCATGTTGCTCTCCTTAGAGATGAGTAGTTAAGTTTTAATACAGCATTTACAAGAGTTTGAATGAATAGGGTAATCAGTGACTCGGTGCCCAAGCAGGTTCACGCACTTCACCTTGCTCACTTGGCAGATTCATGCGGAATCGACCGTCGGTAGACATGATCGAAAGCAAGCCACGATTGCCTTCACGTGTTGCGTAGACCACCATCTGACCGTTCGGTGAGAAGCTTGGAGATTCATCCAATGAAGTCGGTGTCAGAATATTGAAAATTCCTGAGTTTAAATCCATCAGCGCAACTTTATAATTACTACCGCTTGGACGATGAACTAATGCAATTTTGCTGCCATCGGCATTCAGCGTTGCACGGGCATTAAATGCACCTTTAAAGGTCATGCGTTTGGTTGAGCCATCAGCAAAGGTATAACGATAAATCTGCGGTGAACCACCACGATCTGAGGTGAAAATAAATGACTTGCCATCAGGTGTATAACGCGCTTCGGTGTCGATCGCCGTATCACGTGTCAAGCGAGTAAGTTGCTTGTTTGAAAGATTCATGCGGTAGATTTCAGGATTGCCGTCCATTGAAGCAGTAAATAGCATGTTCTGACCATCAGGTGAGAAGCTTGGCGCACCATTTAGACCTCTAAAACTGGTGAGGAGTTGGCGCTGACCAGTCGATAAATCTTGCAAATAAATCGCAGGGCGTTTGCTTTCAAATGACACATACGCCAACTTCTTGGCATCAGGTGTCCATGATGGTGAAAGAATTGGTTCAGGCGAAGACAAAATCGTACGTGGCTCGGCACCATCGGTATCAGCGATTTGTAATGTATAGCGTTGGTCAGGTGTCGCAGGATTACGTAGGACATAGGCAATACGACCACTAAAATCACCCGGTACGCCAGTCAATGCTTTATAAATCGTATCACTGATTAAGTGCGCTGCTTTACGCATTTGATTGCTTGGTACGGTAAGCACTTCATTCAATAACCATTGTTGCTTATCGGTATCGAACAGTTGGTATTGAATTTTATACGTAGAGCTATCGACTTGTTGTACCTGTCCCATCACCACATAAGGAATGCCTGCACCTTTCCAGACACCGACGTTCATTTGACTTGGTGAAGTTGGGTTGGCAGGAAGGTTATTTGATGTACTGGTAAAACGACCTGAACGGTTTAAATCACTGGCAACGATCGGTGAAACAGTTTGGTCATTGCCAAATGGCACAACAGCAATTTGCGGTGCTTGATCAGGCGCTTTGGCAATTTCTAACTGCAATTGCGCATAGCTTTGTTGTACGGTGAGTGGTGTACAAGCGACCAAGAGGGCAAGTGCAAGGTGTTTATAGTTCAGTGTAGATTTTGAATCGTTATTTAAAGCAATCATCTCGACGTATTTCAAACCTTTTCTATCAATTTTCAATGCCTTTACTTTTGTATAAGGCATGATGACTTTGGATGGTGATTATTATTTCCAAAATTGCATTGAAGTTTGGAAATATTGAATAAATTATTGATGTTGTAACAAAGCCGTGGCATGAATTCTATACTGACTATGTAAAGTTATGATGACAAAGCTTTTATATTCAAACAATGTATATTGATATTGACGCTTTGTCATCACAATCAGAGGCTTTTTATATAAACTTTTTTGAGGAAATTATTGTGCTGTAAATGAGGATGTAAATGAACGTGCTTCACGACGTGCGTCAGCATCTTCTGGCATTGGGTATGGTGCGGCTGCACGAATGGCTGCTTCCACAGATGCTTTGACATTTGCATCGCTACTCGAAACAATTGCCGAAGCAACTTGCCCACTGTCTGTCAGGGTAACTCGTGCAGTGGCTTTGGTGCCCGTCGTACCCATTGGCACATCCCAAGCACGTTTGATTTTTGCTTCAAAATCACGTTTTGCACTGGACGCAATTTTCTTAGATTCAGCTTTTTTATTGGCAGCAGATTCTTTGGCTTCACGTTCGGCTTTAGCTTTTGCCTCTGCATCGGCTTTTTTCTTGGCTTCGGCATCAGCTTTGCGTTTTGCTTCGGCATCCGCTTTTTTCTTGGCATCAGCGTCGGCTTTACGTTTTGCTTCAGCATCCGCTTTTTTCTTTGCATCAGCATCAGCTTTGCGCTTTGCCTCTGCATCGGCTTTTTTCTTGGCTTCGGCATCAGCCTTCGCTTTTGCCTCAGCATCAGCCTTTTTCTTGGCGTCTGCGTCAGCTTTACGTTTTGCCTCAGCGTCAGATTTTTTCTTTGCATCCGCTTGGCGCTGTTTTTCTAAGGCTTCTTGACGTTGCTTTTGCTCAAGTTGCTTTTGTGCTTGCTGTTCTTTCTCTCGCTGTTGTTGTTCTTGTTGTTTTTGTTCTAGCTGTTTTTGGCGAGTGTCTTCGACCGGCTTTTCTTTCGGCTGAATTGGTGTTGGTACTGGATTGACTTCTTCAGGTGTTTCAGCGACTTCAGGTGCTTCGGTAATTTCTGAGATGTTCTCAGTCGGTGCTTCGGTGAGTTCTTGAAGCGGTTTGTCTTGTTGTAACAGTTTGAGCTGTTCAGGCGTAATTAGAACGGTTTTTAATGGTTTTGATGGTTCAGGAAGTGGCGCGTCAGCAAAAAAAGCCAAGCCGACCAATACTACGGCATGAATACCGACAGTAAAGGCAATAGCAAGTGGCTTTTGTTTAAACTCAGGTTGACGACGCATATTTTCTACTTTTTACAAACTTCATTAAACGCTAAGGGTGGTGTGAATTTTTGAGCCATTTCGTGGTTCAGGATTATTTCGTGATTTCAACCTATTTCAGTGGTTCAGTGACCAGTCCGACTTGATCAAGTCCTGCTTGTTGTAAGTCAGACATCAGCTTCATCACTTCACCATAAGCAATGGATTGATCGCCTGCAACCATGACATTGATATTTTCATCTTCTGCAAGGGCTGACATCAGTGTGCTTTCAATTTCAGACAAAGTCATGGTTTGTTTATTTTTGCCGTCTTTTTCTAACCTGAGTTGACCAGAGCTTTCTAATTCAACGACATATACACTTGATTCACTGCTATTGGCAACTTGATCTTGCCCATTAACTTTAGGCAGATCGACATTGACCTTACTGGTGATCATCGGTGCAGTGACCATAAAAATCACTAAAAGAACTAACATCACGTCGATGTACGGAACGACGTTCATTTCACTTTTCAGTGGTTTTTTAATGCGTGCAAAACGGCTCGTTGAACGTGACATGATTTAACTTCTCAACTCAGCGGATTAATCTTCTAGCTCAGGTGCAAGCGATTGACGTTGCAAGCGTGCAGTCATCTCTTCGGCAAATAAGGCACGTTCTTCGTACAAACCTTCACTTTTTGAGGTGAAATGGTTGAACGCCAATACTGCAGGAATTGCTGCAAATAGACCAATCGCCGTCGCAATCAAGGCTTCTGCAATACCTGGTGCAACCGTAGCGAGCGTGACTTGCTCGGCAGTCGATAAACCGATAAATGCCGTCATGATGCCCCATACCGTACCGAATAAACCGACATAAGGTGCAACCGAACCGATACTGGCTAAGGTGCCTAGACCATGCTCCAAACTTGCTTGTTCACGAGAAAGGCTGACACGCAAAATACGTTCTGTGCCTTCTAAAGATTGGGTGAGTGAGGCTTTACGTTTATTCAGCTTATTAAATTCGCTATAACCGTCGTGGAAGACGTTTTCCAAACCTGCACGATTGGCTTTGGTTTGTGCATTTTTAAATAAGGTTGGAAGCTCTGCGCCTGACCAAAAGACTTTTTCAAACTGTTGATCTTGTTTATTGGCATGTTTAAAGCTGATGTTGAGCTTGGCGATGAGATACCAACTGTAAATGGATGCCAATAATAAGCCGAGCATCACCAATTGCACGATGATCCCTGCGCCTAAAATCAAATCCATGACATTTAAAGAATGTGCGGTTGTGGTTAACGTTTCGGTTGGCATAATCTATTTGACCAAAAAAGTTTTAAATCAGTTTTACGATGACTATCGCTGTGCTTTTTGCAGTGATTGCTGTTCCAAAGCGAGCTGTTCAAGAATCATTTCCTTCAGCGCTTCAGGGAGTTTGCGAGGTCGCATATCCTTTGATAGACAAGCGATGGTGACAAGTCCGGAAGCAAGCAGTATTTCATCACGGTAAATTTCTTGTTGCAAGGAAAATGATGCGGATTTGCAAGAAATTACACGTGCTGTAACAGTCAGTAAATCATCCATTAAAATTGGTCGATGGTATTTCATCGAAATGTCGTGTACGACGAAGTTGTAATCTTGCTGATGCCAATAGTGTTCAAACTTCGATGTACGAAGCCATTCGGTACGGGTACGCTCCATGTAGCGAATGTGATTGGCATGGTAGACGATGCCACCTGCATCGGTATCTTCGATATATACACGGATGGGAAAACGGAAACAATTGACAGATGATTGCGCTGAATTTGCAGATTGACTCATAGGTTTTGCTCGAAGGACATTTTTAGAGAAATCATGATTTCTGAGTTTAGCCGATCAGTTTGATTTATCAAATGGCACTGCTGTTCATATTGCATAGGTTTTGCCACGATAGATTTTCGTACAGCATAGATTTTGTCATATAGTCGAAGAAATTAATTTCTGATTCCAGGCACCCGAGCGAAGGTGTACAAATAGTACTTTGAGCGAGGTTAAAGCTGTAGCAGGGCTTAAGTTCTCTGATTATAGAGTGCATTTTGCCATTGAGTGCATTTAAAAGTGTGGCACACTGTTTCGGAAATTTTAATCTTCATTTTTCAACTTGGTTTCCAATGACTGACCCATTTGATCGCCAACATCTCTGGCATCCCTATACCTCAATGATTGATCCGCTACCGACCTATCAAGTGCGTTCGGCAGATGGCGTGTATATTGAGCTAGAAAGTGGTGAGCGTCTGATTGATGGTATGTCATCGTGGTGGTGTGTGATTCATGGCTACAATCATCCTGAATTGAATCAAGCGATAGAAACGCAACTGAAAAAAATGTCGCATGTGATGTTTGGCGGTCTGACGCATCAGCCAGCGATTGATTTGGGCAAACAACTTTTAGCAATTATACCCAAGCATTTTCAAAAGATTTTTTATGCAGATTCGGGTTCGGTGGCAGTTGAAGTCGCTTTAAAAATGGCAATTCAATTTTGGGTTGCAAAAAGTAAGGCGACGAAGACGAACTTTATTACTACACGTTCGGGTTATCACGGTGATACGTGGAATGCTATGTCAGTGTGCGATCCTGTCACTGGAATGCACCATGTTTTTGGAACAAGTTTGCCACAGCGTATGTTTGTCCCTGCACCACAATCTTCTTTTTCAGGAGAATGGTGTACTGAGGATATTGAGCCCTTAGCGCAGACTTTGCAGGCGCATCATGACACGATTGCCGCCATGATTATCGAACCGATCGTGCAAGGTGCAGGTGGTATGCGCATCTATCATCCTGAATATCTACGACAAGCAGCGAAACTATGTCAGCAATATGATGTGCTATTGATCGTTGATGAGATCGCTACAGGATTTGGACGTACAGGAAAACTCTTTGCAAGCGAACATGCTGATGTGCAAGCAGATATCATGTGTATTGGCAAAGCCTTAACAGGTGGTTATATGACACTTTCGGCGACGTTGACCACCGATCATGTCGCAAAAGTCATCAGTCAAGGCAACCCAAGTGCCTTTATGCATGGTCCGACTTTTATGGCGAATCCGTTGGCGTGTGCTGTGGCATTAAAATCCATTCAAGTGTTGTTAGCGCAGGATTGGCAAGGCAAGGTTGCACAGATCGAACAACAAATTGCATCAGCGTTGATGCCGTTAAAATCGCTTGAGCAAGTTGCCGATGTGCGAGTGCTTGGTGCAATCGGTGTGGTAGAAATGAAAAATCCAGTTGATATGGCGCAGATTCAACAGCGTTGTATTGAGCTTGGTGTATGGATACGTCCATTTGGTAAGTTGGTGTATATCATGCCACCGTACATTATTTCTGAGGCAGAATTGCAGACTTTGCTTGATGCGGTGCTGACGATAGTCAAAGAAACTTCGGAATAAATTTCCTTTCAATTTTAAATTGTTCATATTCAGGTGCTTCACGTGAATCCACTTTATCAGCCTTATGCAGATACGCTTGATCAACTCAAGGCGAAGGGCAATTATCGCTTCTTTAAACAGATTGAACGAGATGGGCAATATATTCATCTGAATGGCAAACGCATGCTCAATCTCAGCTCCAATGATTATTTGGGCTTGGCGGAAAATGCGGAATTAAAAACGGAATTTCTCGATACTTATCCGATAAAAAAACAACACTTTACCAGTTCATCTTCACGGTTACTCACTGGGAATTTTGAAGAATATGAACAGCTTGAGGTAAGTCTCAGTCAAGCCTTTGGACGAGCCGGTTTGCTGTTTAATAGTGGCTATCACATGAATATCGGCATCTTGCCTGCGCTGTGCGATGCCAAAACCTTGATCATTTCCGATGAACTCATTCACGCCAGTATCATTGATGGGATTCGACTCACCAAGTCGCAAAAACAGCGTTATGCCCATCAAAACCTCACTGAACTTGAACAGTTACTGATGACGGCGATGGATAATGAGGCGATTGATAAAATCATCATTGTCACCGAAAGCGTCTTTAGCATGGACGGTGATGTGACGGATTTAAAACAACTGGTTGCTTTTAAACAGAAATATGCAAAAGTCATGCTCTATGTCGATGAGGCACATGCCATCGGTGTTTATGGCGAGCATGGTTTGGGCTGTGCGGAGGCGCAGGATTGTATTGCTGAGATTGATTTCTTGGTCGGGACGTTTGGCAAAGCTCTAGCCTCGATCGGTGGTTATCTGATTTGTGATCAGGTGATCCGTGAATTTTTGATTAATAAAATGCGCTCGCTGATCTTCTCCACAGCGCAAGCGCCGATTAATATGGCGTGGACGAATTTTATTTTTCAGCGCATGATGCGCATGTCTGAACGACGTGAGAATCTGTTAAATATCAGTGCAAAACTGAAAAATGAAGTCGTCAATCGTGGGTTAAGTTGTCCGACGCAAAGCCACATCATTCCTGTGATCTATGGTGAAAATCAAACCGCCGTGGATAAGGCAATGCAGATGCAAGATGCAGGATTCTATGTACTGCCGATCCGTCCGCCAACGGTGGCACAAGGTACGGCAAGGGTGCGGATTTGTCTACATGCGGATTTGCAGTGGTTGCAACTCGAAGCACTTTTAGGAAAGTTATAAGCCATGTTGAATCTGCAAAAAGGCATCTATTTTATCAGTGGTATTGACACCGATATTGGCAAGACGGTGGCAACAGGAATAATCGCTAAGCAATTGCTTGATCAAGGTGTGTCGATCATCACGCAAAAATTGGTGCAAACAGGCAATGATGGATGTTCTGAAGACATCGCCAAACATCGTCAATTGATGCAAAAAAATGATTTACCCGAAGATAGTGAAGGGCTGACCGCACCACAAATATTCAAATATCCTGCATCGCCACATCTCGCCACACGCCTAGAAGACACACATTTGGATTTAGAGAAAATTACTTCTGCTACGCAAGTGTTGGCAGAGCGTTATGACGTGGTTTTACTCGAAGGCGCAGGTGGTCTGATGGTGCCACTGAACACAGATTTACTCACCATCGAATATGTTGCTCAGCACAATTATCCTCTAATACTCGTCACGTCTGGACGGCTAGGTAGTATTAATCATACTTTGCTGAGTCTGTATGCCTTAAAGCAGTTTGGTGTATCGCTTCATAGTATTGTTTTTAATGCGATTCACGACGCGCAAGACGAAGTGATTGCAGGGGATACACGGCAATATTTACAGCAGAAAATGATTGCGATGTTTCCCCAAGCGCAGTGGTTAGAGTTGCCAAAAGTTGAGCTTTAAAATTCAATAATTAGCATCAAAGTTCTAAGTAGAAGTTGTCCAAGTTAAAGATTTTTAAACGTATCCAATGCCCGTTGACGGCTTTGTTTTAAATCAACCATTGGTTTTGGATAATCAAGTGTATCTATTTCTTCAGATGATTTTTTAGCAGACTTATACGGCTCATGTATGGCTTTTTCATCCAAATGCGCAAGCTCAGGAAGCCATGCTCGAATAAATTCGCCATGCGGATCGAATTTCTTGGATTGGGTGATTGGATTGAAAATCCGAAAATAAGGCACGCTGTCTGTCCCTGTCGATGCACTCCATTGCCAACCGCCATTGTTCGCCGCGAGATCGCCATCGATCAGATGTTGCATAAACCATTGCTCGCCAGACCGCCAATCAATCAACAAGTTTTTGGTCAAAAACATCGCCACGATCATGCGTAGTCGATTGTGCATCCAGCCTGTATGTTTTAGTTGTCGCATCGCTGCATCAATGATCGGAAAGCCTGTTTCGCCATTTTGCCATGAACGCAAATCAGAGTCATTATCTCGCCAAGCGATATGAATGGTTTCTTCTTTAAACGGTTGATGTTGGCTGAGTTTAGGGAAGCCATATAAAAGATGGCTATAAAACTCACGCCAAAGCAACTCATCCAGCCAAATGCGCACACCTTCATTGCCTGAAAGGAGATCGCCATCGGTGTTGATCTGCGCAGCTTTTAAACATTGTCGAATCGATAATAGCCCTGCATTTAAATAGGCCGATAGTTGACTGGTTGAGTCGAATGCAGGGAAATCTCGCTCGACATGATACTGATTGATATGTTGATCTATGAAAGCATCCAAGCGGTTCCATGCTTCGATTTCGCCGATTTGCCATTGATTTTGTAAGGATTGAGGCACGGGTGCAAAGCCATCAACGCTATGAGGGACTGTATCGGATGAAATTTTTAACTTATTTTGCTTTTTCGGTTTTGGGTAAAGTTCAAGTTGATGTTGCAGATGGTCTAAGCGCTCATAACAGACCTTTTTAAATGCGCCGAAAACTTTGTAGTATTCATCAGATTGATTTTTGATTGAACCGACTGGAAATAACAAACGATCATGATGTGCTTCAAAATCAATATCATGCGTCGATAGTTTTTTAGCAACGGCCTGATCACGCTGCATTTCATCGAATCCATATTCCTGATTGCAATGGACTTTTTGAATATTGTGCTGTTCACATAGCTCAAAAATCGTATCGGTGCAATCCTCCCACAATTCACATGTGCGAATGAGTAACGGAATATTCAGGTCATCCAAATCCTGACAGAGCTGTTGTAATTGACGCAACCAAAAATCGACTTTGCAATCTGCATCGTCGTGAAATTTCCACTGTTTGGGACTGATGATAAATAGCGCAATGCAGTCGCTATCTTTTTGTGCGAAATGCAAAGCGGTATTATCATGTAGCCGAAGATCGGTGCGAAACCACATTAAGTTCATGATAGGATATTGCGATGAATGCGTGGATTCTTACTGTAACATGTACATTCCAAGCGATTGTATAAAAATCATTTTTCAATTTTATCGTTTTTAAAAAAAACGTAAAAATTTATGGAGTATTCATATGATCGTGGTCTGTCCAAGTTGTTTTAAAAAGAATAATTTGCCTGACGATATTGCTGTGTATGAAGCGCAGTGTGGACAATGTGATCATGATCTGTGGTCGAATCAGCCGATCACCCTAAATGATGATAATTTTATGCTATATGTGCCGAATACCGAGCTTCCTGTATTGGTGGATTTTTGGGCGGAGTGGTGTGGGCCTTGTAAGGCAATGGCGCCGACTTTTGAGCGGTTGGCAGGTGAGTTTAATACCGTACAGTTTGCCAAAGTCGATACCGAAGCGTCGCCACGACTTAGTCAGTTTTTTCAGATTCGCAGTATTCCAAGTTTGATTTTATTTAAACAAACCACGCAAGTTGCACGGTCAGCAGGTGCGATGAATGCAGGGCAAATGCAGTCGTGGTTGGTCTCACACTTAAAAACACTTTAGTCGTTAATTTCCGCAATAAATACGATTCACAGCAACACTTGATCTATGCTCAAACCGACTGAACGATCAGGATTGTTGTATAATTGCACTTAATTTTTTGATTGGCAAAGGTAAATTATGCAAACCGTGCTCGACACAGAACAGCCTCAAGGCACACTTTCTCTACAAACCATTGCCATGCCTGCCGATACCAATTGGAGTGGTGATGTCTTTGGTGGATGGTTGGTTTCACAAATGGATTTGGCAGGGGCGATTCATTCAGAGCGTATTAGTAATGGGCGTTGTGCAACCATTTCTATTCATGAGATGACATTTCTCGTGCCTGTGAAAGTGGGTGATGTGATCAGCTGTTATACCGATACGCTACGTATTGGCAATACATCGATGCAAGTGCATATTGAGGTGTGGAGCACCACGCCACATCGTGAAGTTTCAACCAAAGTCACAGAAGGGACGTTTACTTTTGTGGCACTGGATAAAGATGGTCGCAAGCGTCCGATTCCTGATGAAATCAAAAAAGTCTATGCGGATAAAGGGAAAGCCTAAACTTTATTTTCACTCAACAAATCAATGATGCAAAACAGCCAATTTTAATGATTGGCTATTTTTTAATCTAGGTCATTTAAATGATAGCAAGTTTTTTCGAACTTGTTGCTTTCGTTGCAGTGTCAGCCTGTTGATACTGTACGTCATATTCATTCAGATCAAGTTTAGATAAGCGTTGTCTAAGCTTTTTCAATGACCACGGCCATGCAGCAAAGTTACGACCATTTTCATCCAAATAGTAGCTCTTACATCCACCGCTATTAAACACAGTTTTCTGAATGTGCTTTTGCACGAGATCATTGTGGTTACGAATCACATGAGATTTGATCGAAAACTTGCTGATGGATTTGTTTTTGAACTGCTTTAAACCATCAATCACATAATCAAGTTGTGCTTCTGCCAAACCAATGAATGAGTCATACACCAAAACATTTGGACCAAGCATCAAGAATGCGTTTGGCACATGTTCAAGGCTCGTGCCGAGATAGGCTTCAGGTGAGCTATTTTTCCACAGCTCTGACAAAATCTGCCCTTGATCATTTTGCACACGTTTGCCAATCGGTGGATGCGATACTTCAAAGCCAGTTCCCCAAATGATCAAATCGACTTCATGACGATCACCATTGGATGCGATCACGGTATTGCCTTCAACTTTGACCAAACCGTGCGGAATTAAAGTCGTGTTGTCTTGTGCAAGTGCAGGGTAATAGTTGTTTGCGAACAATAGACGTTTACAGCCAATGGTAAAGTTTGGCATGACATTTTTAAGCAATATAGGATCATTGATTTGCTGTTTTAACACTTGTTTAAACAAGGCATCAACAGGTTTTAAAAATGTCGGATTGCGCAGTCCAAAGTTAATCAGATTTAACGACTGTGCAACGGTTTTGCGCCAATTGCGCTGTATCGCAGGATATTTGGCAATCAACGACTTACTAAAATCCCCGAGAGGCATATCAGGTTTTGGTACAACCCACGGTGCGGTGCGCTGAAATACAAATAATTCTTTTGCCAACGGTTGGATTTGTGGCACAAACTGAATCGCTGATGCACCTGTACCAATCACGGCGATACGTTTGCCAGTCAGGTCATAATCGTGATTCCAACGTGCCGAATGGAACATTTCCCCAGTAAAGCTGTCTAAACCATCCAGTTTGGGAATCTGTGGTTCGGTGATTGGACCTGTAGCGAAGATTGCAGTTTTGCTTTGATAGGTACCTGCATTGGTTTCTAGTGTCCAAAAATGCGTTTCATCATCCCATTTTGCACTAAGTAGTTCGGTATCAAACTGAATGTTTTTACGCACATCGAAGTCTTTACTGACTTCCGTCAAATAGCTCAAAATTTCAGGCTGTTTTGCAAAGAGATAATTCCATTTCGCACTCGGCGCAAATGAATAAGAATACAGTGCAGACGGTACATCACAACCACAACCAGGGTAGCTATTGTCACGCCACGTTCCACCAACTTCACTGGCACGTTCAATCACTTTGTAATTGTTTAATCCTGCTTTTTCCAAGCGAATCGCTGCGGCAATTCCTGATATCCCTGCGCCAATCACAAAGGTGTCATAAATGTGGGTGGGCGTATTTTTTTTGCTTTGCGAAGTATGTTTTGCTTTAACTGTCATTAGAAGTCTGCCTATTTAGGTCATTTTTCCCTTAGAGTCTAAGAAGATGTCTTGCAATCTAAGGTCTGAAAATAATCACAAAAATTATTTTAAAAATTGATAAGAAAAGCCAAGAAACTTGTTATACATGGTCGGCGAAGTACGTTTCATCGACCAAAACACTTTGGCATCAATCTGTGGAATGGTGTACAGCTCACCCTTGTCCAAACGTTCTAAGGTCAACTTTGCGACATTATCACTTGTGGTAAATGCATAATTCATCAGCGCATGATCAGCAAGTTTGGAATAACGATTGTCCAAACGACCATTTTTGATGATATTGGTTGGTACGAGCGTAGGGCACAGTACATTGACCTTGATGTCAAAAGGACGCAGTTCAGAAGACAAAGTTTCTGATAGTGCGAGGACACCTGCCTTCGTCACATTGTAGGCACTCATCTCAGGCGCTGCGGTATAGGATGCCGCCGATGCCACATTGATAATTGCGCCTTTACCCGACTGCTTAAATTTCGGCACAAAAGCATGACAACCGTGGATCACGCCCCATAGATTGACGTTCATACACCATTGCCAATCCTCTAGGCTCACTTCATCAAACTTACCACCTAAGCCAACACCTGCATTGTTAATGATCAGCGTTGGCGCTTGACCGAATAGGCGTTCCGCCTCATCTGCCATTTTCATCACTTGTTCTGCTTGACCGACATCGCATTGATAGGCAAATGCTTTTGCACCCAGACTTTCGATCAGATCAACTGTTTCTTCGGCTGATGCTAGATTGATATCTGCACACAGTATTGTTCCACCACGCTTTGCGAGCTCTAATGCAAAGCTACGTCCGATACCACTACCTGCACCAGTCACCACAGCGAAAGCATTGTGACTTGGCTTGGTTTTCTTTTTAAAAAAATTCATTCACATTTACTCTAAAACTTTTTAAATAGGATTCGCTTAGTTGCGCACAGGTGGTACAAATTGCTTGACGAAATACGGTGCAAGTGCGCCACCTTCTTCGAGTAATTTTTTCTCGAAATAGGCTAAATGTGCTGAGCTGTCATAATCATTTGGATGGAATGAAGGACGGAGATAATCCCAAATTTTGTTTTGCGTACTACCGAATACACCATCTTTTGGACTAAAGATCAGGCGGACACCACGTCGAGCATCTTTCCAAAATTTAGGCGTCAACATGGCTTTTGGTTTGCGCAGTGCAGGAACAAAAAGTGTCGCAAATGGAATCAAGCCTAGAATGGTGAGATACGCCAAGAAGAAGCCACTGATACGTAGTGGATAGTTGCCATTTAAGGTTTGATAAACATCATAAGCCACGTCTTTATGCTCTGACTCTTCGAGCATGTGCCACATCCACATCGCGCGTGTTTTGGCATCGTCCGTCGCATAGAAGGCTTCTTCATGCTCCATCATGTATTCCGCCAGTACAGCGGTAAAATGCTCAATGCCTGCCATTAAAGAGAGCTTCAACGGTTGAGGAAATTTTAAGAAAATATGATCAAAAAATTGCTCGCCTAAAAAGCGATACAGCTTCACAGGATAATTAATCGCTTGATCGGCAATCGCATCGTTGAATTCATTATGTAGCTTTGAGTGCAATGCCTCTTGACCGATCAGGGAAGTGACACGTTGTTTTAAAATTGGATCTTTCAATTGATCACGGTGATGGCGAGCTGTTTCAATCACCAAATCTTCACCATAAGTCAAAAATACCGATAACGTGGCAAAGAAGATCGTGGCAAATTCATTGTTACGATAAAACTCAATATTAATCTCACGACCTTGAAAGCCGATTTGTAGATGGCGAATTGGAATAGCGGAGCGATTAGCATAATCCGAAATCTTAATATGTTTTTTGAGGTTCATTGTTTCCGCAATCAAATTGCGAACCGATAGCGTGGTCATGAGAGAACTCCACTTCAAAATATCTGTGTTGCATTGAGTATAGAAAAAAATGAAAGGTGAGCTTTGGCGAGAAGCAATGGATCGATTGGCAAAAAGTGACAATATCTGCGTGCTCATGTAGTTATAGGACAATTAGTTTTTTTTGCTGTCCTGAAATGACAAAGTGCATCAACTTGCAAAGTTTTAAAGTATCTTTAGAAAAACAAAAAACGCCCAAATTTGGACGTTTTAAATATGTTATTGATATGCGAAAAATGAGAGGTTTATGCCGATTTTTTCTTTTTAGGTAGCCATGCCCAAACCATTTTGCATTCGATCGGCGATTGACCAGAATCATCAACCACAGAGATCGGGATTTCTAACGATGCTTTGTCATTATCCAAGATGAATTGCTGTTGCTCAGCGCTTAAAGTTGCCGTTGCTGTTAAACCACCTGAAGCAACTTTGAGGTAATCCACCTGCAAAGTTTTGATCAACAAAATTCGATCGTCAGGCACATTCAAACCTGTGACAAAACCTGTTGCGGTTTCTGCCAAAAGCGCCATCGCCGCAGCATGCACGCCCTTGATGTGGTTTTGCATGTTGCGATTGTTTTCGATGCGCACCACGACTTTTTCTTTACTCACTTCGAGGTAGCGAATATTTGCCGTCCCGACCATCGGTACGATACGACCAAAAGTTTTGCTCCAAATCGTCGTGCGAAGTGCCTTCGGAAGTTTACTGGTCGCTTGGACGACTTTATAAAGGCGATTGTTTTTAGCCATGTTACACCTGTAAATAATGGAAGAATTAAAAGCTTTTCAGATTAAGCGAAAAACGTAGTCGATTAGTCCTTGAAGTTATTGAATTGCAAAGGTATGCCAAATTGCTCTTCACGCAAGAACGCCATCAGGTTTTGCAAGGTGTCACGTTTCTTATCTGTGACACGAATCTTGTCACCTTGAATCGAAGATTGCACTTTGATGCCACTTTCTTTAATGGCTTTGTTAATTTTTTTTGCGGTATCCGAGTCAAGGCCATCTTTGAGTTTGATCACTTGTACAAAGTTTTTCCCTGAAGCGGCCGCTTTTTGCGGGTCGAGTGCTTGGATATCGACTTTACGTTTGAAAAAATGATTTTCAAGCATAGAATAGACTTGCTCACACTGAAAGTCGCTTTCTGTAGAGATTTTGATCTCTTTCGATTTTTCATTCAACTCAATCGAAACGTCTTGTCCACGGAAGTCAAAACGGGTGGCAATTTCTTTTTGGGTATTCTGTACAGCGTGGTTCACTTCAAAAATTTCCAACTCGGAAACAATATCAAACGATGGCATAACAATAGACCTTTACAACATGAAATAATACTGAGATGCTAAGGGTGTTTTCTGTTTTTGCCAAGTGTTTTGATCCAAAGGAGCGCAGAATGATCCGCAAGCAAGAAATTACCACCTTTGAATATCCAGAAGGTGCGATTATTTGGGATGTACGTGATTCAAAATCTTTTGCCGAAGGTCATTTGCCTGGGGCTGTTAATCAACCCATCGACAACATTGATGCCCAGCAACTACAAAACGTGCCAACGGGTACACCAGTCTATATCTTGTGTGGTGGTGGGAGTAAAGCACCTCGTGCAGCAGAACTGCTCGAAAGTTTTGATGATTCCCGTGAATATGTGGTACTGATGGGTGGTACACGTGCCGCAAAAGCAGCAGGCATCACTTTAGAGCAGGGTTAATTGCTGACGAAAAAAATTGCCATAAACTTCGTTATGAAACTTGACAAGGGAGTGACCATTCTCTGCGTTTAATGCCTCGTTTATGTGATTTTAGCCTATAACGCAATGCATGGTTGAAATGTCAACAGACCCTAATATTTATCACGCACATGAGTATTAAAAATGGCGCAATGATTGCGCCATTTTTGTATTTAAAATTTTTGAAAAACAATAAGTTTAGTCTTTATTCGGCTGTGGTGTTAGACGCAAATAAGGCTTAACTGCTTTGTAACCTTTCGGGAAGCGTTCTTTGATTTCTGCTTCATCTTTGATCGATGGCACAATCACCACATCGTCACCATCTTGCCAGTTGGCAGGAGTAGCGACTTTGTAGTTGTCGGTCAATTGCAAAGAATCAATCACACGAAGCACTTCGTTAAAGTTACGACCAGTCGAAGCAGGGTAGGTGATGATCAACCGTACTTTTTTATTTGGATCAATGATCACCAATGAGCGTACTGTCGCTGTTTCACTGGCATTCGGGTGAATGAAGCCGTATAGCTCAGATACTTTACGATCTGCATCTGCCAAGATTGGGAAGTTCACTGTGGTATTTTGTGTTTCGTTAATGTCATTAATCCAGCCTTTGTGCGATTCAACGTCATCGACTGAAAGCGCAATCGCTTTGACACCACGCTTGGCAAATTCATCTTTAAGCTTTGCGGTAAAGCCAAGCTCCGTGGTGCAGACAGGTGTGTAGTCCGCAGGGTGAGAGAATAAAACAGCCCAACTGTCGCCGAGATAATCATAAAAACTGATTTGCCCTTCACTCGAGTCTTGTTGGAAATCAGGTGCGGTGTCGCCAAGACGTAAACTCATTTTTTCTATCCTCTATTGTTTGTTGCTTTTCAAATCTATATCAAATCACGCTGTACGAATCGATGAAATGCACAGAAATGATCTGATATGTCCATCATAATATGCACTGAATACTTTTCAATGCAAAGTGAAGTTTTTGCATTTGGTTATCAGAAAATTTCATAATTTATTTTAAGCGATTGATCGCCTTGGCTTGTCGAGGGTTTGAGTTGATGATTCGTTGATGTAGTATTTTGTAAGCTATAAATCATCATCGATATTTTGTTGATATCAAAAAAGTCGATGAAAAAATGTGAAAAACCCTTGTACTTGTCATTTCAGTCCTCATAATATCCGATGCATAGGTTTTTCTTAAAAATACATTGATTTTCTAGACAGGTTGTTTGGGGTTGATTCGGTGAAAATCGTATTGATTGCACAAGGAACTAAAACACCTATTAAAAGACAACTTGAACAGAGACAGAGAGTTTATACATGTTGGCAAGTCTGGTCGGAGGTATCTTCGGTACAAAAAATGAGCGTGAGCTCAAAAGAATGCGTAAAATCGTAGAACAAGTGAACGCACTCGAACCGTCGATATCCAGTCTTAGCGATGCAGGCTTAACTGCAAAAACCCAAGAATTTAAAGAACGTTTCCAAAATGGAGACAGTTTGAATAAGCTGATGCCTGAAGCGTTTGCGGTGTGTCGCGAGGCGTCGAAGCGTGTCATGGGTATGCGCCATTATGATGTACAGTTGATCGGTGGCGTCACTTTGCATGAAGGTAAAATTGCCGAGATGCGTACAGGTGAGGGTAAAACCTTAATGGCAACGCTGGCGTGTTATCTCAATGCCTTGAGTGGCAACGGCGTGCATGTGATTACCGTGAATGATTACTTGGCACAGCGTGATGCAGAGCTGAATCGTCCACTGTTCGAGTTCTTAGGACTCACAGTTGGTACGATTTACTCAATGCAAGCGCCAAGTGAAAAGTTCCAAGCCTATCAGTCGGATATTACTTATGGGACGAATAACGAATTTGGCTTCGATTATCTTCGTGACAACATGGTGTTTTCACTGGAAGAAAAGAAGCAACGTGGTTTGCACTATGCCATCATCGATGAGGTCGATTCGATCCTGATTGATGAAGCGCGTACGCCACTCATCATTTCTGGTCAGAGTGAAGATTCATCACAGCTTTATATGATGATCAATAACATTCCGCCGAAGCTTCATGCACAAAAAGAAGAAAAAGTACCCGATGGCGGACATTTTTGGATCGATGAAAAACAACGTCAGATCGAAATTACCGAAGTTGGTTTCGAAACCATTGAAGATGAACTAATCAAGCTGGGTTTATTAGAAGCAGGCGATAGTCTATATTCTGCAAGTAATTTGAATCTATTGCATCATGCAACTGCTGCGATTCGTGCGCATTATCTTTATCAGCGTAACGTACACTACATCATCGGTCTGAATCCAACTTCACAAAAGCAAGAAGTGATTATCGTCGATGAAAATACTGGTCGTACCATGCCAGGTCGTCGTTGGTCAGAAGGTTTGCACCAAGCGGTAGAAGCCAAAGAAGGCTTGGAAGTGCAACCTGAAAACCAAACTATGGCGACCACGACTTTCCAAAACTATTTCCGCCTATATCGCAAACTGTCAGGTATGACAGGTACAGCCGATACTGAAGCGGCGGAAATGAAAGAGATTTATGGTCTAGATGTGGTGATCATCCCGACGCACCGTCCAATGATTCGTAATGACCAAAACGATCTGATTTATCTGACCAAAGATGGTAAATATAATGCCATTATTCAAGAGATCACTCGTGTGCGTGAGTCTGGTGTCGCGCCGATTTTGATTGGTACAGCGACCATTGAAGCCAGTGAAATTTTATCTGAAAAATTAAACCAAGCAGGCATTCGCCACGAAGTATTGAATGCCAAACAGCATGAGCGTGAAGCAGACATTATTGCCCAAGCAGGTAGCCCAAACTCAGTGACCATTGCCACCAACATGGCAGGTCGTGGTACGGATATTTTGCTCGGTGGTAACTGGCGTGCCAAGTTAGAGCATATCGAAAATCATACTGAAGATGACGAACAACGTCTATTCGCAGAGTGGCGAGAGAATAATAAAGCAGTCCTTGAGTCAGGTGGTTTGCACATCATCGGTTCTGAGCGCCACGAATCACGTCGGATTGACAATCAGCTTCGTGGCCGTGCAGGTCGTCAAGGTGACCCTGGTGTGTCACGTTTCTATCTATCGCTTGAAGATGATCTAATGCGTATCTTTGCAGGTGATCGAGTGGTGGCGATGATGCGCACCATGGGCTTGAAAGAAGATGAAGCGATCGAACACAAAATGGTGTCCCGCTCAATCGAAAATGCACAGCGCAAAGTTGAATCACGTAACTTCGATATCCGTAAAAACTTGCTCAAATATGATGATGTCAATAATGAGCAACGTAAGATCATCTATTCACAGCGTGATGACATACTGTCTGAGCCAAGTCTACAAGACGGTATCGAAGACATGCATCGTGATGTGGTCAAAGGCATGATTGCCAACTTTATTCCACCTGAGTCGATTCATGACCAATGGAATATTGATGGGCTTGAAGATGCGCTACGCAAAGATCTAGGGATTACTTTACCAATCAGTCACTGGCTCAAAGTCAATCGCCGTCTTGATGAAGAGGGCTTGATTGAGCGTATCACCGATGAAGTGCTTGCGCGTTATCAACATCGTCGTAGCTTGATGGAAGCAGATTCAGCAGCAATGCTTGAACGTCATTTTATGCTTCAATCTTTAGATAAGCATTGGAAAGATCATTTGGCGGCGATGGACTATCTACGTCAAGGGATTCATCTACGTGGTTATGCGCAGAAGAATCCTGAGCAAGAGTATAAAAAAGAAGCGTTTAATCTCTTCGTCAATATGCTCGGTGTGATCAAAGCAGATGTGGTAACCGATTTATCACGAGTGCATATTCCAAGCCCTGAAGAAGTGGCTGCACTTGAGGCGGAACAACAACAGCAAGCCAAAAAGCAAGAACTGATGTTTGAACATAATGAGATCGATGCAATCACAGGTGAAGTCACTGAAGATGCTGATCCTGAACATCAGCCACTCGAAGAGATCACGCCGCCTGCAAGTCGTAATGCGCCGTGTCCGTGTGGTTCTGGGTTGAAATACAAACAATGTCACGGAAAACTTTAAAGTTTTAACAAAAAGGTAGCCCAAGTCACTACCTTTTTCGTGTTTAATGAGTGCTAAGAATTTTAGTCCATTATTGCTGAGTGCTCTTAAAGCATGGCTTAACCATTTTTTAGGAAGTAACTCAAATCATTTGAGATTAAAACCAAAATTTAAATAAGCTCAGATCATGAGCGACAACATTGCAAGATGAAATGAAAGGGTTATTCATGAAATTAAATCGTATTTTCACCAGTTTGGTTTTTATTTTCCCAGTCTCGATTGCCACTAGTTTTGCCACTGAGCCTGTTGAACAAACGATGACAGTGCCTGAGAGCGTGCCTAGCGTTCAGTTTGATCAAGAATCTGCTCAAGCATCATCACCTGCTGGTTCTGATACAGTTGAATCGGCGCCAGCACCATCGACTACAGCATCGCCAATGACAGTGAAGGCAGCAACAGTACAGTCTGCAACCAGCGTACCAGATGTACATGCCTCGCAAAATCGTGAAAATACCGTATTTGTGAGTCCTCGCACAGGAATGCGTTATTCAGTGAGTAATCCTTCGAACCGTAAAATTATCTTTCAAACTGAAGGTTTAAAACCAATTACAGCACAAAATGTGGATCGAATTCGAGCAACTAACCCAGTAATTTCGGAACAAAGCCAACAACAAGCAAGACAAAAGCTACTGGATCTCGCAGGCATTCAGCCGACAACAGTGCAAGCGCCAACGACGCCAAATCTTCCTCAATCGCAGTCGACTTCTGATACGGCAACTACACCACCATCTGTACAGAGCTCTTCACAGTAAGGTGGTGTGTGCTGATCTATTGAGTGATTGATCATGACTTTGTGCAAAAAGAATAAAAATAAAACCGTTGTTTTGACATGCACAGCGTTGTCGCTCGTTGCATGTCAGCATACGACTATTATTACAGCGCATGATTTTTCTGTTTTAGATAGTGTGGAATATCGTTGCGATGAACAAGTCTATATCCAAAAACAACGACTTGATGAGCAGAGTATTCGACTGAAAATTGCCGATCAGCTGTTTGATTTGACAGCATTCGATGCGCCAGATAAAAGCCAAAAATATTATAGTAGCGAGCAAGGCTTGCAACCTGAGCACGGTTTACTTTGGATTGAAAGTGAGCAAAGTGCCACGCTCAAAAGCTTGATGCTCGATCATACTATCAAAATCGACGATTACCCTGTAATCTATCAATGTCAGCAAGGCGTTTAACGCTTTTCGCTATACATCAAAATTTCACAAATATCATATTTTTAGGGTCAGTCTTATGGCAGTTGGTGACGTGTCTTTTCCAAATATGCATGCTATTGCAGGGTTAACTATTGGAAGTAGTGAGGCGTATGTGCGTTATGCCAATCGTCGAGATATGGTCATTTTTGATATTGCGGAAGGTGCAAATGTTGCAGGTGTATTCACCCAAAGTGCTTTTGCGGCTGCGCCTGTGATTTTATGCAAAAAGCATTTATTAGAAAATTCCATCCGTTACTTGATTATTAATACAGGCAATGCCAACGCTGCAACAGGTCAGGTGGGTTTAGAGAATGCACAGAAAACCTGTGAAAAACTTGCGGAATTATCAGGTGTTCAACCAAATCAGATTTTGCCTTTCTCTACAGGTGTGATCGGTGAACAGTTGCCGATTGAGCGCATGCTCCAAGGGGTACAGCCTGCATTAAATAGTTTGAATGCGGACAGTTGGGAAGATGCAGCCTATGGCATCATGACCACAGATACGACACCAAAAGGCGCATCTGAGCAGTTTGAGTTGGATGGTGTGACTTACTCTATGACAGGTATCAGCAAAGGTGCGGGCATGATTCGTCCAAATATGGCGACCATGTTGAGTTTTGTCGCAACTGATGCACCGATTAGCCAAGCATTGGTACAGAAACTTTTATCGACGACAGTTGAGCAATCTTTTAATCGGATTACCGTAGATGGTGATACCTCGACAAATGATGCTTGTATTTTCATTGCCACAGGTCAGGCGGGCGGTACGCAAATCGAATCGGAAACTGATTCACGTTATCAAGTCATTCTCGATGTGCTTTCACGAATTATGCTTCGTTTGGCGCAGTTGATCATTCGTGATGGCGAGGGTGCAACCAAATTTATCACGGTCAAAGTGGAAGGTGGGGCGGAAACACAAGAATGCTGTGATGTAGCCTATAGCATTGCGGAGTCACCACTGATTAAAACCGCACTGTTTGCTGCCGATCCAAACTGGGGACGTATCGTCATGGCGATTGGTAAAGCAGGCGTGCCGAATTTGGATAGCTCGAAAGTGCAAGTGTGGCTCGATGATGTGCAAATTTGCCTAAATGGTGGTGCAAATCCTGACTATCGTGAAGAAATGGGTGCGGCGGTGATGCAACAACAAGAGATCACCATTCGTGTTGATTTGGGGCGTGGTACAGCACAAGATACGGTGTATACCTGTGACTTTTCATACGATTACGTCAAAATTAATGCGGATTACCGTTCTTAATCACCGTCATCGTTGCATACAACTTAAGTTGTAATTAAAAAGTTGAACTTGAAATTGCGCAAATACACATCATATTTATACTGTGCATCATAGAAGTATAGTGATAAATCAGCGTGGTTTTCATGATTTGTGCTATGCTCTTTGCTGAATTTTTTGCAGTTTTTTGTGATTGCATGACATCCACCTGAAAAGCCTTAGCCAAGTACACTTTGATATTTACAGCTTAGTGTGAATGTCAGTTTAGTGATCACTTGCCATTTTTATAGGATTAACACCTCGATGACCGAAAGTTTGATTGCCAATGATGCGAAAAAAATCGTAGAGCAACATTTGGATCAACTGGGACAACCCAAAGAACACATTCTCTCGTCAGAAGAAAAACAGCATAAATTTGCCTTAATTGCAGAAGAGCTTAAACAGCAAGATGCGGTGTTGGTGGCGCATTATTATTGTGATCCTGAGATTCAGGAGCTGGCAGAGCTTACAGGTGGTTGTGTTTCGGATTCTTTGGAAATGGCACGTTTTGGGCGTGATCATCCTGCCACAACCTTGGTGGTTGCAGGCGTCAAATTTATGGGGGAAACCTCAAAAATTCTTTCACCAAATAAAACGGTGTTGATGCCAACACTTGAGGCAACCTGTTCATTAGATCTAGGTTGTCCGATTGATGAGTTTTCCAAGTTTTGTGATGCGCATCCTGATCATACCGTCGTGGTCTATGCTAACACTTCAGCTGCAGTCAAAGCACGCGCTGATTGGGTGGTGACGTCAAGCTGTGCTGTGGAAATTATCGAACATTTGGACAGTCAAGGTGAGAAAATTATTTGGGCACCTGATCAACACCTAGGGCGCTATATTCAAAAGAAAACAGGCGCAGAGATGCTGCTTTGGGATGGCTCATGCATTGTCCATGAAGAGTTCCGTGCACGTGGTATCGCCCAAATGAAAGCACTGTACCCTGATGCGGCAGTTTTAGTGCATCCTGAGTCGCCTGAGTCGGTGATTGATATTGCAGATGCAGTGGGTAGTACTAGTCAGTTGATCAAAGCGGCGCAAACGTTGCCACATAAGCAAATGATCGTTGCGACAGATCGTGGCATTTTCTATAAGATGCAACAGGCAGCGCCTGATAAAGAATTAATCGAAGCACCAACAGCAGGAGAGGGTGCAACGTGTCGTTCTTGTGCGCATTGCCCGTGGATGGCGATGAACGAGCTCGATGCGATTTTGCATGTGTTAAAACATAAAGATCAACAGATTTTTGTTGATGAGGCATTACGTGTTCGCGCAAAATTACCACTGGATCGAATGCTCGATTTTACGGCGAATATGAAACGATAGTTTGTATCATTAATAAACATTCGATTGTAAATACAATGCTTTTTTACAGTTTACTATTGACGAGATGCAGTACGAAGCCTAGAATGCACACCGTACCGCACATCGTGCGATATAGAAAAGCTGAGATCGGAGCATAGCACAGCCTGGTAGTGCACCTGGTTTGGGACCAGGGGGTCGTAGGTTCGAATCCTACTGCTCCGACCATTTATTTATTATCGAATAAAGTCGGCGAACTTATCGCATGATTTAAGTATCATCGGTGTGGCGCCTGTAGCTCAGTTGGATAGAGCATCCGCCTTCTAAGCGGATGGTCACAGGTTCGAATCCTGTCAGGCGCGCCATTTTCGGTGGCTTGTACATTTAAGATATGATGGTGGATGTAGCTCAGTTGGTAGAGCCCCGGATTGTGATTCCGGTTGTCGCGGGTTCGAATCCCGTCATTCACCCCAAGTTCTTAAAAGCATAGCACAGCCTGGTAGTGCACCTGGTTTGGGACCAGGGGGTCGTAGGTTCGAATCCTACTGCTCCGACCATTTATACAGATAATTGAAATTAAAATGATCCGCTTAGATGCGGTTTTTTTGTGCCTAAAATACTTATAAGCAGAATAAAAAAGCGAAACATATGGTTTCGCTGTTTGAGTTCATGAAGTTAAGGTCGTATTTTAGAATTGAAACTATGGAATGATGATAATCGATACTCTGCGGTTTTCACTGCGTCCCTCTTCAGTCTCATTGGACTTGATCGGTTTCGCAGCACCAAATCCAATGGTTTGTATGTTTTCTGCGAGGAAGCCATTTTGAAGTAGTACTTTGCTAACGCTTTGTGCTCTTTGTTCAGATAGTTTTTGGTTATATGCGTCTGCATCGATATTATCCGTGTGACCTTGAACAATCAGCTGTTGAATTTCGATTCTCTGTAATTTATTGCTCAATGCAACGATCATCTCTTGTTGGCTTGCTTCAAGCAGATGTGCATCAGTTGCGAACAAGATGCGTGAAGGTAGATCAAGTGTCCAGCCTTCATTGGTGTAGATAAAGCCTTCTTTTTGCAAGACTTTGATTTGAGATTATTTTAATCCGCCAAGCCCCATACATGCAGTCAGTAAGCTGAAAAGTAATACGAGGCAAATGCCTTTAATATTCGGCTTCATTACTTGGCTCCATTTTCGGCTGTTTGTGTTCGATGATTGCCCATTTCGTCAAGCTGTCTTTGGCACGATACATGGATTGATCTGCCAAATGGACAAGTTCGCTTGGATTACTAATGTTTTTGCCTAAAGCGATACCGATGCTAAAACTGTAATGAATGGATTGATCTAAATATTTAATGACATGGTCAGTCGTTTGCAATAGATTCTGTGCAACGACGATGGCTTGAGAAGAGTGTTCAATATTTTTAAGAATCACCGCAAATTCATCGCCACCAATGCGTGCAATAAAGTCGTCTTCACGTAAGCTATATTTAATCCGTTTGGCCATCTCCTGAAGCACATAATCGCCAGCCTGATGCCCATATTGATCATTAATTTGTTTAAAATCATTATTATCAATAAACAGTAAAGCTGATTTATTTTGTAGTGCGGGCTGTTGATAAATCTGATCGAGCTTTTGATAAAAGAATGCACGGTTGGGTAGATTGGTCAATGAGTCATGCATTGCTTGATGTTCAAGTGTAATGTTTTTGGCTTGGAGCTGATGATCCCATCTTTGAATCTCATCAAGTAGCTCATTAAAACGCTGAGAGATTTTATTAAACTCTGAGACTTTACCTTTTGGGACACGCAGATGAAATGCACGTTGATCCGCAATCAAGTCTGTGGTTTCAGTCAAAATTCTAAGCGCATGATTGATGCGGAGATAGTTAATACGACTACTGATCAATATAATGACAAATGCCACCAAAATACAGACCATGAACACCATCAATAATAGATTAATAAAATTAGTTAATGGGCGCAGGCTAAAGACGACTTGGACATAAGCCACAATTTGACCATTATGCTTGATTTCAGTCAGTCCTAAATCTTGAGAAATTAATTTATTATGGATCGCATCAAGCAGTTTGGAGTCATTGATTTCAGACGGTTTGGTGACCTGATAGATCGAAGCACGATTTTTATCAATCACTTCGATACTTTGAATCGGGTACTGCTCGATATATTCATCAATAATTTGTTTGGTGCTGATTTTATCGTCGAATATGACGGGTGCTTGTAATTGTTCTGCCAATGAATCAGCAATAATCTGTACATTGGATTCTGAGTAGCGTTTAAATGTATAGCTCGCAATGCCTGTAAATCCCATAATACAGGTAAATAAAATAATAAAAGAAAGAATGAGCTGAGAGCGAATAAAATAGGTTTTCAGCGAAGTGGCTGAGGATTTAAACCAAGTCATTATTCTACACCTTGGTAATTTTTCGATAAAAATAATACTTTGGAGTCAATTTCTATTTGGGATTGCTTCAAGCTGTCCATGTTGATTTTAAACTTGAATTGCTGGTTACTACGATATAAACATACCGCACTGCCGATCCTACATTGTTCGTTTTCTTCAGAGATGGTTAAACTATTTTTTGATGATGCATTGATTATGCGTTGTTGAAGCTTGTCTGATGAATTGACGAAATAGAGGATATGGCAATGTTTTGCTGATGCTTCATTTTGCAGCAGTTCATTACTGGAAAACTGTTGAACCTGAACTGTGCGAGGCTGGATTAGGTTAGATGGTGGGTTGAAGATTCGCTCGCTAATAAGCTTGGCTTGTCCATCAATCATACAAAAATTAAGCTGTTGCTGATTGGGTTGCCAACGTACATAACTAATAATTCCGCTGACGAGAGCATCCGCATGCTCTTCCGTTTGGGCATGTGCATGTGTTGCAAATCCGAGTAGTGTGAGTGCGAAAACTTGAAGCTGTCTTCTCATTCGGTGCAGCATTATGCCACCCTTCACAATATTATTAAAAAGAGAAAAATTTTACCAAGTAAAGTAAAGTAGGTATAGCGTCTGAGGGCTATTAGCATGCTTGAATTGTAATTTCTATCAAGCTTCTGTTATGAGTTCTAAAGGGTTTTAGCTGGTGGGGAGATAGATTTTCACTTCTAATCCGCCGTTTTCATGATTGCGAATGTCAATGTGACCCTCATGAATATCCACGATTCGTTTCACAATTGCCAGTCCTAAGCCACTTCCTTGTATAGTGCGTGCTGTTTCACCACGAACAAAAGGTTGCATTAACGCCTCAACTTGTGACTCTGGGATACCTTCGCCATGATCGGCTACACGAATCATCAGTTCTTGATCAATCATCTGTGCAGAGAGTTCAATCGGTTCTGCACCATAGCGCTTGGCATTATTGACTAAGTTGCCAACTACTCGCTTTAAAGACATGGTGTGGGCTTGAATCGGCGGCAGTTCAGTCGCTTCGAAACGTACATCGAGCGGTTTGAATTGAATCATCACTTCTTGTAAGAGTGCATTCACATCTGTTTCTTGTAAGGGTTCGTCGGAGCCGTCCCGCATATAGGAGATGAACTGATCAAGAATGGCATCCATATCGTCGACATCATAGATCAGCCCTTCTTTGAGAAATTCATCGTCAGGCATCATTTCTGCACTCAGGCGAATCCGAGTCAGCGGCGTGCGCAAATCATGAGAAATCCCTGCCATCATAATTTTTCGATCTTGTTCGATCTGTTGTAAAGTGCTGATCATTTGGTTAAATGATTGATTTACCTGACGAATCTCAAGTGGACCATGATTGATCTCTAGATAAGGTGCTTTGCCCGTTTTACTGTAGCTCGTCGCAGCAACTTGTAAGCGCTTTAATGGGCGATTGAGCTGACGTACTAGCGTTAATACGATGACGATGGTCAGCAGGGGAATACCAAAAAACCACCCGATCAAAAGTTCAGGGCTATAGTTGGCATAAGTCGGTAGTGGTTCTTTTAGCCAACGGTCGCCGAGCTGTGGGGTTTGTACCCATAGGCTTGGCGTGGGCTTAAATTGGAAATAGACCGTCACAGCATCACTCGGCAGATTTAATTCATCGGCGAGTGCTTTTTCAATGCGATCGGTGAATAGTTCGGCGACAAATTTTTCGCGAACATTCGGGAATTGTTTGGGATTGCTGATGATTTCGATGCCCAGACGTTCATTAAGCCAATTGTTAAGCTGAACAGAATTTTCACGATAGCTAATTTTGACATCTTGATAGCTGAGTAGTTCGATTTCTACGCCAAGATAGCGGGCATGTTGTTTGATTTCAGGATAATACAATGTGCGCCAAAAAAACCACAACGACATCCAAAGACTAAAAAACACCACAATAGATACTAATACTGTGGTGCGCATGGCTGCCGAGCGGGGTTTAAAGCGATCTAAAAAGCGTTCCCAATTGGTACGTTTACGGTCTTTATAGGGTTGCTCATGGTCAATCACCGACTCAGGAGAGATTGGATTTAAATCTTCAGACCGCATGGCTATTTTCAAGTGATCAAAGTAAGCGCTTATTCTGCGCCATCTGGCACAAAGACATAGCCTACACCCCAAACCGTTTGAATATAGCGAGCACGTGCAGGATTTTCTTCGATCAAACGACGTAGACGTGATACTTGGACATCGATTGAGCGTTCCATTGCGCCCCATTCACGACCTCGTGCAAGGTTCATTAATTTATCACGAGTAAGCGGTTCACGAGGATGTTGTACCAATGCTTTTAACACGGCAAATTCGCCAGTCGTTAATGTGACAACTTGTCCTTCACGGGTCAAGGTGCGAGTAGATAAATCAAGCGACCAAGGTCCAAAACTCACCACTTCTAGATTTTGACTTGGCGCACCAGGTACTTCACGAACTTGGCGGCGAAGCACCGCTCGAATCCGAGCAAGCAATTCATTTGGGTTAAATGGTTTTGGCAAATAATCATCTGCACCGGCCTCTAAACCTGCGATACGATCTGAGTCGCTACCACGCGCGGTAAGCATGATGATTGGAATGTCGATATTTGAAGAACGTAGGCGACGGCAAATACTTAAGCCATCCTCAACAGGCAACATAAAATCCAAAACGATCAAGGAAAATAATTCACGTTGTAATAAGCGATCCATCTGCGTAGCATCGTGAGCGGTTTTGACCACAAAGCCTTTATCTTCTAAAAAGCGTTGCAGCAATGTTCGAAGGCGGACATCGTCATCAACCACCAAAATCCGATCCACTCGATCTGAGTCTGGGTGAGGTACTTCGGTTTCGGCTGGTACAACTAAGCTCATGATGTACTCCTTTTGTTATTGCTTATCATTTCATACTCACACGTTATTGATCTGATTTATCAGTGCACAGAGAGTGCAAATATCCAAGCATTAATTACGACATTTCATCAGACTTAAAAAACGACGAGTGTAAAGTTAAATTCATTTTTTACACTATGCTTGAATCTTTTGAAAAATACAAATAAATGTCGGGCTAAGATACCAAAAATAAACAACGCAAATTCAAAACCCTAAAGCAATTGTTTCAAGAATTCTTGCCAATGGATATGCTCAAAAAGTCGAAGAATACCATTTCAGTTTTCGGCGAATAAAAAAATTAATCATCAATATAGATTGCCAATGATTTCATTTATTTAAGTCAAATAGATGACAGAGCATTTGAAGCATGTTTGTCGACCTTATTATTGAAGAAGAAATCAAAATTATCACAGAAGAAAATTCAAAAATATGAGCTAAATTGCTTGAAACCATAGATTGACGTCGAAAAAGCGTCAGGAAACACTTTATTTTCAAATTGGGCTACGTATAATCGTGGACTGATTAAACTAAATGTTGGAACTTCGCTGAATGACTGAAATAGTGCAGCAAATCGCTAAGGAACTCGCCGTTCGACCTGAACAAGTGGAGGCGACCATTCGTTTGCTTGATGAAGGGCTCACCGTCCCATTCGTGGCGCGCTATCGTAAAGAAGCAACACAGGGCTTAGATGATACGCAACTTCGTCAGTTGGACACACGTCTACATTATCTGCGTGATCTGTACGAGCGTCGCGCCAAAGTCATCGAGTCGCTCAGAGAACAAGAAAAACTCAGCGATGATTTGTTGACTCGAGTCAATGCCGCAGAAACGAAGAATGCTTTAGAAGAAATCTATGCGCCTTATCGTCCAAAACGTACCAGTAAATCTTTTAAAGCAAAAGAAGCAGGTTTGGGCGAGTTTGCAGAGAAGATTTTAAATACAGAAGTTGAGCCAAAAGAGGCATTAGCTGAATTTAGCCATGAAGACTATGCTGATCTTGATAGTCAACTGGATGCTGTGCAACACATTATCATTGATGAATGGGCACAAAATATTGCACTGACCGCTGAGCTCAAACAACTTTTTGCTAAAACTGCAATTCTAAAAAGTGCAGTCGCTTCTGATGAGAAAAAAGAAGTCGGTAAAAAATTCCGTGATTATTTTGAATTTTCAGAAAATTTAAACAAAGTGCCATCGCATCGTTTACTCGCTATGCTTCGTGGTCGCCAAGAAAATGTCTTGGGCTTAAAAGTTGATGGTGAAGATGAACCTGCGTTGGCACGTATCGAAGCCGAATATGATTTGGCTAGTGTTGCACCATCCGCTCGCCAAGACTTTTTAAAACACACAGCAAAATTGTTTTGGCTCGCCAAAGTCCGTCCAAGTATTGAGCATTCATTATTGACAGAAAAACGCCTTGCTGCCGAAGCGGAGGCGATGGATGTCTTTGCAGAAAATCTACGTCATTTACTACTCTCTGCACCTGCGGGCTCTCGTACCACGCTAGGTGTCGATCCTGGGATTCGCACAGGGGTGAAGTTAGCAGTAGTCAATGCCTCTGGTGATGTGTTGGCGCATAGCACAATTTATCCTTTTGCACCGAAAGAACATAAAGCAGGCTCGATTGCTGAACTGGCTCGTCTTTGTCGTGAATTCGAGGTGGATTTAGTCGCTGTGGGTAATGGCACAGCAAGCCGTGAAACAGAAGCAGTCATTGCTGAAATGATGGCGCAAAATGAAGACTTAAAGCTCACTCGTGTTAGCGTCAGTGAAGCAGGGGCGTCGGTCTATTCTGCAAGTGAATTGGCTGCGCAAGAATTACCTGAATTGGATGTGTCGATTCGTGGCGCAGTGTCGATTGCACGTCGTTTGCAAGATCCATTGGCTGAGCTTGTGAAAATTGATCCAAAATCCATCGGTGTGGGTCAGTATCAACACGATGTCAATCAAACTGGTTTAGCGAAAACGCTTGATGCTGTAGTTGAAGACTGTGTCAATGCGGTCGGTGTCGATGTGAATACGGCGTCGCCTGCGATATTGGGTTATATTGCTGGCTTAAATAAGTCGATTGCACAGCAAATCGTAGAATATCGTAAAGCTAATGGTCGTTTTGAAAACCGTGAATGGTTGAAAAAAGTGCCACGTCTTGGCGAGCGTACCTTTGAACAAGCAGCAGGTTTCTTACGTATCTTGGGTGGTGATCAACCGCTTGATGCCTCTGCAGTTCATCCAGAAAGCTATGCTTTGGTTGCGAATATTGCAGAAAGTAAAAGCACCACGGTAAAAGACATTATCGCCAATAGCGAAATTATCAGCACGATTGATGCGTCGAATTTCGTGAATGATCAATATGGTTTGCCAACGGTGCAAGACGTACTGTCTGAGCTTGAGAAACCGGGTCGTGATCCACGTCCAGAATTCCGCACTGCGAAATTCCGTGAAGATATTACCGAAGTGGCGCAACTTATAGAAGGCATGAAACTCGAAGGTGTAGTGACAAATGTCACCAACTTTGGTGCATTCGTCGATGTCGGTGTGCATCAAGATGGTTTAGTGCATATTTCAGAGCTTTCAAATACTTTTGTCAGTGATCCGCACAAAGTCGTGAAACCAGGTCAAATCGTACAAGTACGTGTTTTACAAGTCGATGTTGAGCGTAATCGTGTCAATTTGAGTATGAAAGCAGAAGGGGCGAGTAGCAATTCGAAAGCTGTACGTACCAATCAGGAACATAGAGGTGAGCAAAAGCGTTCACCACGTAATGACCGTCCTGAGCAAAAAGCACGTCCACAAAACAAGCAGGCAAAACCGCAGAATAAACCACAAGGCCCAAAAATTGGTGGTTTAGGTGAACTTTTGCTACAAGCGGGTGTAAAAAAATCTAAATAAATGGGAATGCGTTTTCACGTATAAAAAAATCCCCAATCAAGTGTTGGGGATTTATTTATGTTCATGTTTAATGGTGGGTTAAGCGATATAGGGATTGGTAATACCGAGTTTGGCTAAAATTTCAATTTCCAAACTTTCCATTTCTTCAGCTTCCACTTCGCCAAGTTCATGGTCATAGCCAAGCAAGTGCAGTACACCATGTACTAAGAGATGGGTAAAATGATTGATCGGTGACTTCTGTTGTTCCTGTGCTTCCTGTAACACCACAGGAATGCAAATCACCAAATCACCGAGTGGTTGAGCGTCTAACATATCCAAAATCTCTTCAGGAATATCACTTGGAAAAGACAGCACATTGGTCGGTTTGTCTTTGCCTCGATATTGCAGATTTAGTTCGTGACTTTCTGCAAGATCAACGCAAGCGATGCCGACTTCCGTTGGCTCATCCATATCTAAATGCGTAAGCGCAGTATCAATGATTTGTGCAAGCGCTACTTCATTTAAAACAAGCTCAGGATTTTGAAAATCCTGTTGTAGTGCAAGATTAATTGTCACGAGATTCTTGCTCTACAAGTTCAGGGTCTTCGCTATTGCCAACAGTATCTTTAAAACGATGTTGTCGATCGGCAGCAGAGTCATTGGCTTCAATCAATGCCATTTGCAAGGCTTTGCGTTCGGCACGTTTTTCTGCACTGATACGTTGTTGTTGATCATCGAAAACATCATAAGCTTCAACGATTTTTTGTACCAACTGATGGCGTACTACATCACGAGAATGGAAATGTGTAATATGAATTTCTTCAATTTTTTCCAAGATTCGCAGGGCTTGCGCTAAGCCTGACTGTTGTCCACGTGGTAAATCGACTTGGGTAATGTCACCTGTAATCACGGCACGTGAGCCAAAACCAAGACGGGTCAGGAACATTTTCATCTGTTCAGGTGTGGTGTTTTGCGCTTCGTCCAAAATAACGAAGGAATGATTCAGTGTGCGACCACGCATATAGGCAAGTGGTGCAACTTCAATGACTTGTTTTTCAATCAGTTTGGCGACTTTTTCAAAGCCGAGCATTTCATATAAGGCATCGTACAGTGGGCGCAAATATGGGTCAATTTTCTGAGTAAGATCACCCGGTAAGAAGCCCAATTTTTCACCTGCTTCTACCGCAGGGCGCACCAGTAAAATTCGTTGAATTTCGTTGCGTTCAAGCATGTCGACAGCAGCAGCGACGGCAAGATAGGTTTTCCCTGTACCTGCAGGGCCTACACCGAAAGAAATATCACTTTGCAAAATACGTTGTACATAGCGACTTTGATTAGCGCCACGTGGATTGATGCGACCTTTGCGGGTTTGCAGATATACATCCATCGATGCTTCTTCTAACTCTTCACCGACCAATTCAAAGTCACGTTCGGTTTGACTGCCTTGAATGATCAGGTGAAGCTGATCAGCGCTGATGTTTTGTGTACTTTCAGATTCTTCAAAAAGGCGCTGTAAAATGACTTCAGCACGTTCCACCTGAGGCATGTCGCCTTCGATAAAAAAACTGTCGCCACGATGCGAGATATTGGTTTGGAGTCTTTGTTCGATCTGTCGCAAGTGGGCGTTATATGCGCCCAACATGCTTTTTAATTGTTCTAATGGAATGCCTGCGAATTGAACTGTGCGACGAATGGTGGCAGTCAAATGAGAATCCTTTTGAGATGAATGACGACTGGGGATGCTGGAGGGCACATCAGTGCCGACTCAACATACCCTATACATTACGCCACGTCCGACTCAAGATTCAAGAGTTTTCCATAAACAAAATTTAAAGTTTTAATTTCAGTGATTTCCACTTCGGCAAATTGACCAATCCAATCCGCTGAACCTTCAAAACTGACCAAACGGGTATTGTCCGCAGTGCCAACCAACATATGTGGATGATGGTCAGATACTTTTTCGATCAAAACACGTTCGGTACGACCCAGCATGGCATCGGTTTTATCAATACTGGACTGTTTAATGACTTTTTGGATTTCAGCCAAACGGGCTTTTTTTACCAATTCAGGCGTTTCATCAGGTAATTCAGACGCAGGCGTACCTGGGCGTTTTGAGTAGATAAAACTATAAGAATGATCAAAATCTAGATCTTTAATGAATTGCAAAGTTTCCTGATAGTTCTCATCGGTTTCACCCGGGAAGCCAATGATAAAGTCACTGGAGAGGTGCATATCAGGACGAATGGCACGCAATTTGGCAATTTTCTCAATATAGACATCAATGCTGTGATTGCGCTTCATGGCTTTAAGCACATCATTCGAACCACTTTGTACTGGCAAGTGCAAATGCGACACCATCTGTGGTAGATCACGATAGCACTCGATGAGTTCTTCTGAAAATTCAAGTGGATGCGAGGTAGTATAGCGAATGCGCCCGATCCCTGGAATGGCTGCGACTAGGCGAATTAACTCCGCAAAAGTGCAAATTTCACCTTCAAAGGTTTCACCACGATAACCGTTGACATTTTGACCAAGCAGATTGACTTCTCGCACACCTTTTTCAGCGAGAGTGGCAATCTCTGCTAGCACATCATCTAATGGGCGAGATACTTCCTCACCACGTGTATAAGGGACGACGCAGAATGAACAATATTTCGAACAGCCTTCCATGATCGACACAAAGGCTTTAAAGCCCTCGACACGTGGCTCAGGCAAAAAGTCAAACTTCTCAATATCCGGAAATGAAATATCGACCAGTTTGATCTTTTCACTTTTTGGTTTTTCGATCTGTTGATGGTGTTGATCGAGCATTTGCGGTAGGCGATGCAAGGTCTGGGGTCCAAAGACCATATCGACATATGGCGCACGTTTCTGAATAGTGTCGCCTTCTTGCGAAGCCACACAACCACCGACACCAATGATCAAGTCAGGATTTTGTTCTTTGAGCTTGCGCCAACGTCCTAGTCCGCTAAAAACTTTTTCTTGCGCTTTTTCACGGATTGAGCAGGTATTCATCAGTAGAATATCTGCTTCATTTGGATCGGTGGTGAGCACATAGCCATGCGAATCACCCAAAAGATCTGCCATACGATGACTGTCATACTCATTCATCTGACATCCTTGTGTTTCGATATAGAGCTTTTTCACCATAGTATCTTGGAAATCAGCTTGATCAAAACTCGCTTGAACGAGATCAGCAGGATGCGATGGCTGGGATGCAGTTTTTTCTGCGGCAGCACGTGCAGTAGGAATGAAGGTTTGAACCGTCATGAAGGTTTTAATCCTCTATCAAATATGAAAACATCTCAACAAAATGTTAAGCAATTTTCACATGAAAAAATGAAAGGCGCATATTCTAGCAGTTTATTTGGATTTCGGCTGTGCGGGATTAAATTTTTTGTAATAAACGGCGCATTTAAAGGATAAGAATTTACATAACACTAAAACAATTTGATCTGTTGCTGTTTTAGAATGTCACTGAATTGTGATAACGAGTTGATTGATTCAGCGATCATCTTTTTGAGATTGTATTCAATCTCATATCGCCCATATTCAACCAAACAAAAGCCTAAACAGGCAACTAACTAGACAAATGACTAAATATGAGAAGTGAGTTTTTTATATTTCAGTGATTGATTAAGTGAATAATTTTAGGAATCCCCATTGATGCGTAATACTGACTTAGATTTTTTTTCAGGTAAAAATCGAAGTGGTTTGGCTTTAGGTTTGACTTGGAAGCGATCTATTCAAAGTCTTGTGGTTGCGACTATGGCGGGTTGTGGTAGTGCACCAAGTGAAGCATCTGATGAGGTCTTTAACGAAGCCTATCGTGTTAGTAGTGGTGGTAATGCTGCGCTACTTGATCAGTACCAATATGCCATGCAAGACAGTGTTTTGGCTTATTATCCCGAATACTGGAAACTCAATCAAAATCTCGTATTACAGCCATCATCAGCCATCATTTCTTTTTCCCGTCGCTATCCACAATCGGCAATGGCGGAAAAACTCTCTGCGGATTATGTCGAAGAAAAAGTGCGTGCAGGCGATTTTGCTTCTGCCGCGCCAGTGCTGAGCTATGTCACTAACGCAGATGATGCAGAAGCCTGTGCCGTAGCGCAAGTTCGAGCACGTACAGGTGATCCACTGGTTTTAGCAGAATTTAAAAATAAAGTGTGGCTCACCACAGACTCACAACCTGAGTCATGTAATGGCTTGGCGAGAATCATGCTCGATAGCCCGTTGATGACCAGCCAAGATCGAAAGCAGCGCTTATTTACCATGCTTCGTGCGGGCAACTCTGGGCATGCTTTTGCTATGGCAAATAAAATGGGTACACCATTGTCGTTAACACAGATGAACCAAATTCAAAACAATCCAATTAATTATCTGTGGAATGCGCCAAAAGCTACTGCGCAAGATCATGCTTATCTGATTTTTGCTTTAGGTCGATTGGCGGATAGTGATTTGAATAATGCAATCTCGATGGTGGATCGTTTGGCGCAAGGCGTACCAGAAGATGTGCAAAAATATTTGTATCGTACCGTGGCATATATCGGTGGAACGACAGTTTTAAAGAATAATTTTAATGCAGTATTGCCGAGTTATTTTGATAAAAGTTATGGCTTTCCATTTAGCCCTGAAGAAGCAGAAATTTATGCACGTCAGAGCATTCGCTTTGGCAAATGGGAAGGCGTGATTCGTGCTGTTGATGCGATGACTGATACACAAAAACAAGAATCTCGTTGGCAATATTGGCTGGCTCGTGCAAGTGAACAGCGCAGTGATGCTAAAAGTAAAACCTATGCGCAACAAGTCTACCAAAAGATCGCCACGCAAGATGATTATCATGGTCTGCTTGCCAAGGCGCGTTTGAAACAGAATTATTCTAGTTTCCCACAAGCCTATCAACCGACACCAAGTGATTTTTCACGTCTTGCCAAAGATATTCATTTTCAACGTGCTTTTGCACTGCGAAATATTGATGCACCCGATAGCTACATCAATCGGGAATGGAACTGGGCAGTGCGCCAAGCTTATCTGAAACATGATGATGGTTTGATCTTGGCGGCAGCCAAACGTGCGAACGATATGCAGTGGTATGATCGGGCAATCTATGCGGCGGATCGTACAGAGAAGCGTCATAATTATGCATTACGCTATCCAACACCGTATCAATCCACCGTTACTAATTATAGTAATGCAGTCGGTATTAATCCTGCTTGGGCATATGGTTTGATGCGTCAAGAAAGTCGCTTCAATGTCGGTGCACGTTCACATGTTGGTGCGGGTGGGTTGATGCAAATCATGCCTGATACGGCACGTCTAGTCGCCAGACAGATGGGTGAAAGCTACGATAGTGGTGCATTATCGAATATGAATACCAATATCCGCTATGGCACCTATTATCTCAGTATGATTCAAGGTCAGCTTAGTGGTCATCCTGTGGTGGCAACCGCTGGCTACAATGCAGGACCGAATCGTGCACGTCGTTGGCAGCCTGAGATTCAAAAGCTCGAAGCAGATCAATACGCAGAGTCCGTACCGATCTTGGAAACACGAGATTACGTTAAGCATGTCATGGAAAATGCCATGCACTATGGCGTGGTCTTAGGGCAGGGGAATCAGTCGATTAGTCGCTTGATGTATCCCGTACCACAGCAGTTTTAATGTGGTGTGATGCCTTATGAAGATGATGAATAACATGCAACGTTATTATGATTTGAATCACTCAGTAATCGAAGCTGTTACAGCTTTGATTCCAAGTATATTTCGGTTCGTTGCTGCATTTCTGTTTATCATCCTTTTATCGAAAATATCTAGTGCCTATGCTGCACCGAAAAGCTATGTTTTGCATATTGAACTCTCACCAGCCGTGTGTCATGTTGATCCCTTGCAAAAGCGAACCCGACAATGTTTGGAAGGATATTCGCTGACTGTTTTGGGTTTATTTCCTGAAGGTGTTGATGCAAGTCGTTGTGAAACATCAAGTGCTGTCAATTTATCTCCAATACAAAAGCGTGTACTGATGCGCTTGATCCCTGATGAAGCATCACAAGCACGACTTTGGCGATCAGTCGGTGGCTGCGTGTCGATGAATGCAAGTCAATATTTTCGAAAAGTTGTCGCATTCGCAGAACAGTTGAAAATTCCTTCAGAAGTGACTTCGCCGACGACAATACGAGTGAGCCGATCAAAAGTTGAAAATCAATTTTATCAACTCAACTCTGGACTGAGTTCTTCAAGTTTAAAGATGGATTGTCGTGGTGAAGGTGGCGTGTCCAATCTGCTGACTGATGTCAAAGTCTGCTACCGTTCAAATGGCAAGTACCAAGCCTGTCACATCCAACAACGGAGCACCTGTCCATCTCAAGTGTTAATTAAAGGCTCTTATTAATAGATTCGTACACATTCGATAATTGAAGTGTCAGCCTTTTACGCATTCATTTCAAATTTAACGCACCCATTTTAAAAATTTTTTTATACATATAGCGGATCGTTTTGATTTTTTATTACAACTTTTGTTGAAAATCATTGTCTTTTAGATGCAAGAAAACTGTGGATAGAGTACAATCTTGCCCGTTTATAAAATTTAAGATTAACAAGAAACGACCAATTTAAATCCTTGGTCAATTCTTAATCCGTGTGAACGAACCTCTCAATTGGAGATAATTACATGAAGCAACCTGTTCGTGTTGCCGTCACAGGCGCAGCTGGTCAAATTGGTTATAGCTTATTATTCCGTATCGCAAGCGGTGAAATGCTAGGTAAAGATCAACCTGTTATTTTACAATTGCTTGAAATCCCAGTTGAGAAAGCTCAACAAGCGCTTAAAGGTGTAATGATGGAGCTTGATGACTGTGCATTCCCATTGTTGGCAGGCATGGTTGGTACTGATGATCCTAAAGTGGCATTCAAAGATGCAGACTATGCGTTGTTAGTTGGTTCTCGTCCACGTGGTCCTGGTATGGAACGTGCTGACTTGTTGAAAGTCAACGGTGAAATCTTCATCGGTCAAGGTCAAGCATTGAATGAAGTTGCAAGCCGTGACGTGAAAGTATTGGTTGTAGGTAACCCTGCAAACACCAATGCGTATATCGCAATGAAATCTGCACCAGATCTTCCAGCGAAAAACTTCACTGCAATGCTTCGTCTTGACCACAACCGTGCTTTGACGCAAGTTGCGCAAAAAGCAGGTGTTGCGGTTGCTGACATTGAAAACATGACCGTTTGGGGTAACCACTCTCCAACCATGTATGCAGACTACCGTTTTGCACATGTGAATGGCGAAAGCTTGAAAGACAAAATCAACGATGCGGCTTGGAACAAAGACGTATTCTTGCCTACAGTTGGTAAGCGTGGTGCGGCGATCATCGAAGCACGTGGTTTGTCATCTGCTGCATCTGCTGCAAATGCTGCGATTGATCACATGCGTGATTGGGCGCTTGGCACCAACGGCAAATGGGTAACCATGGGTATTCCTTCTGATGGTTCTTACGGTATCCCTGAAGGCGTGATGTTCGGTTTCCCTGTGACTTGTGAAAATGGCGAATACAAAATCGTTGAAGGTCTTGAGATTGACGAATTCAGCCGTGAGCGTATTAACCATACATTAAACGAACTTGAAGAAGAGCGTGCAGCAGTTGCAGATATGGTGAACTAATTTTGATGGATTGAATGTTTGGTCTTTTGATCAAGTACAATCAATTTAATTAGTGCGAAAATAGGGCGTCCAAAAGGATGCTCTATTTTTTTGCTTAAATTTTACCAAGTTAAATATTTCACAAAAAATATAAAATATACAAAATTAGTCGAATAAATTTGTTATTTTGGAAGTAGAGTGCTTGAAAATAAGTGTACTGATGAGTACACTTTGCATCAGGTCGATAGTGGCATGGGACATCTGACTGTAAAATTTGTGCGTTAGAATGCAGGTAGATTGCATATGTTGTTGTTTTTTATACTGCTCGTTTTGATTTTATTGATGCTGATGTTATTGGTGTCTTTTGATCCGCACAATGTTTTTGATCAGCATCTGATTACTTGGGTTCAGCAGTTTGATACGGACTTTCTGGAGCGTGGTGCTATCTTTTTAGCACATGTTGGTAGTCTGTATGGCACTGCAATTATTGCATTTATTTTCTTAGCTTATAGTTTGGTACAGCACAAAACACGGCAAGCTTTGATTTTGGTGTTGGGTTTTGCATCTACGGTTGCGGTGACGTGGACACTAAAATGGCTATTTGGAAGACCTCGACCTTTTATCGAAGCTCGACCATTTATCGAAGAGGGTATACTGGTTGAAACTTACGGTAGTGCTTTTCCGAGTGCGCATAGTGCATATGCTGCAATGCTTGCGATAATATTGGTCATAGTTTTAAGTAGCAAACAAGGCTTGAAATATTGGGTTTTTGCGATTGCTGTTATTTGGGCAGTGTTGATGGGATGGTCTAGAGTCTATCTCAGCGCACATTATCCCACAGATGTATTGGCAGGCTGGATTGTTGCGGTGTTAATGATGATTTTATCTACGCAATTGATCAGCAAATTCTGGATGAAGCAATATGATTGATTGCTTCATTTTTTAGTACCTTGGTTTTATGTATTTTGGTTTCAAGTGTCTGAGTTTTAAATATCCTAGTTTTTAATATTTTAGTTAGAGGTGAATAAATGAGAACGGCAAAAAATTGGGCACCTGTGCTCAGTGCATGTACCTTAGCCGTAACACTGGCCTTGGTTGGTTGTAGTAAAGATTCTGAACAAGCCGCACAAGGTGCTGCTGCTCAACAAATGCCTCCAGCGCAAGTCGGTGTGATCGTTGCTCAGCCACAGAGTGTTGAAAATGTGGTGGAGATGACAGGTCGTACATCGGCATATCAAATCTCTGAAGTTCGCCCACAAGCCAGTGGTGTGATCTTGAAGCGTTTGTTTACAGAGGGTAGCTATGTTCGTCGTGGTCAGGCGCTCTATGAGATTGATGATCGTACCAATCGTGCGAGCGTCGATAATTTTAAAGCTGCTGAGCGCCGTGCACAGGCAAACTTAAATGCGCTTCGTACAACGGAAGGGCGTTATCGTCAACTTGTTGGAAGCAATGCGGTATCTAAGCAAGAATATGATGACATCGTTGCGCAAGTGCGATTAGCAGAAGCAGATTTGGAAGCCGCTCGTGCGACATTGAAAAATGCACAAATCAACTTGGGCTATTCAACAGTACGTGCGCCGATCTCTGGTCAAACAGGTCGTTCTTCTGTGACAGCAGGTGCGTTGGTTTCCGCAAGCCAAGCTGATCCACTAGTGACGATCCAACAGCTTGATCCGATCTATGTCGATATCAGTCAATCAAGTGCTGAGCTATTGCGTTTGCGTCAAGGCATGAACAATGGTGATCTGGATCAAAGTAATAACACCAAAGTGAAGTTGAAGCTTGAAGATGGTAGCACTTATCCAATCGAAGGGAACTTGGCATTCTCTGATGCGAGTGTTGACCCTGAGACAGGCTCTGTAACACTTCGTGCAGTCTTCTCGAATCCAAATCAACTTCTTTTACCAGGTATGTTTGCGACCGCACAAGTGGTGCAGGGTATTGTGCCGAATGCGTACTTGCTGCCTCAAGTTGCAGTATCTCGTACACCAACAGGTTCAGCGCAAGTCATGGTTGTGAATGCTGAAAACAAAGTGGAAACACGTTCGATCGAAACCTCAGGTCTAAAAGATCAACAATGGATCGTGACCAAAGGATTAAAGGCTGGTGATAAAGTCATCGTCGAAGGTGTTGCGAAGGTCAAAGAAGGGCAAGATGTAAAACCAAGCATGTACAACCCTAATGCACAAAAAGTGCAAACACAGCAGGGCGGAGCGCAAGGTCAAGCAGAGCAGGGGGCACAGCCAAATGCTCAAAATGCTGAAGCGGGTACAGAGGCTCAGAGTACGCAACCTGAACAAACAACTACTTCAAATACATAAGGGGTGGTGTTAAATGGCTAAGTTTTTTATTCATCGCCCGATCTTTGCGTGGGTGATTGCGCTCATCATCATGCTGGCAGGTATCATGACCTTAACAGGTATGCCGATTGCTCAGTATCCGACGATTGCGCCACCGACCGTGACCATTACGGCGACCTATCCAGGTGCATCAGCATCCACGGTTGAAAATACTGTAACCCAAATCATTGAAAAACAAATGAATGGTTTGGATGGTTTGCGCTATATGTCATCAAATAGTGCCAACAATGGTCAAGCGACTATTGAGGTGAATTTTGAACAGGGTGTAGATCCTGATATTGCACAAGTTCAAGTGCAGAACAAATTGCAATCTGCAACAGCTTTACTTCCTGCAGATGTACAACGTCAGGGTGTGACGGTGAGCAAAGGTGGTGGTAGCTTCTTGCAAGTGATTGCATTCTATTCACCTGATGGCTCAATGACGGATTCAGATATTAAAGATTATGTGAATTCTAACTTGTCTGATCCGCTTAGCCGTGTGCAAGGTGTAGGTAGTATTCAAGTATTTGGTGGCTCGTATGCGATGCGGATTTGGCTTGATCCAGGCAAACTAGCAAGTTTTCAGCTTAATCCATCTGATGTTGCGGCTGCGATCAAAGCACAGAATGCACAAGTTGCGGTCGGTCAATTGGGCGGTGCGCCTGCGGTTGATGGACAGGCGATCAATGCGACCGTGACTGCACAAAGCTTGTTGCAAACCCCTGAAGAATTTGAAAATATCTTTTTGAAAAATGCAGGCAATGGTGCGCAAGTACGTATCAAAGATGTTGCACGTGTTGAGTTGGGTTCAGACAGTTACATGTTTGACTCTCGCTACAATGGTAAGCCTGCAGGTGGTATTGCGATCACATTGGCGACTGGTGCGAATGCTTTAGATACGGCAGAAGCTGTTGAGGAAAAGCTGACAGAGCTTCGTGTGAACTATCCAAGTGGTCTTAAGGATGATATTGCGTTTGATACCACGCCGTTTGTGAAATTGTCGATTGAGAGTGTGGTATATACTTTGATCGAAGCGGTGGCCTTAGTATTTATCGTGATGTTCTTGTTCTTGCAGAACTGGCGTGCAACCATTATTCCCACACTTGCTGTACCTGTGGTGGTATTGGGAACTTTTGCCGTGATCAACATGTTTGGCTTTAGTATCAATACATTGACCATGTTTGCAATGGTATTGGCGATTGGTTTGTTAGTCGATGATGCAATCGTAGTCGTGGAAAACGTTGAACGTGTCATGACCGAGGATCACACCGATCCAGTCACTGCCACGGAAAAATCCATGGATCAAATCACCAGTGCTCTGATCGGTATTACCACAGTCTTGGCAGCAGTATTTATTCCAATGTCGTTCTTCGATGGTTCGACAGGGGTGATTTATCGTCAGTTTGCGTTGACCTTGGTGACTGCGATGGCATTGTCGTTGATCGTTGCATTGACGTTCACACCAGCACTTTGTGCAACGATGCTCAAACAACATGATCCAAATAAAAAACCAAGTAATAATGTTTTTGCACGTTTTTTCCGTGGTTTTAATAATTGGTTTGATCGTTTGTCATTGCGTTATCAAAAAGCAGTGGGTTTCTTGACCAAGCGTTTGATTGTACCAATCATTGGTTTTGTGGCGGTATGTGCGCTGTTATTTATCGGTTATAAAAATCTACCAACAGGCTTCTTACCTGATGAAGATCAGGGCGTGATTATTAGTTTGGTGCAATTGCCACCGAATGCATCACTTGATCGCACCATTGAAGTTAACACCAAAATGGAAAATTACTACCTTGGTCAAGAAAAAGATCATGTGCAGTCTATCTTCACCGTTGCGGGCTTCTCCTTTACAGGTGTGGCACAAAATGCGGGTATCGGCTTTATTCGTTTGAAAGATTGGGAAGAGCGTAGCTCGGAAGAGTCGCAAATTACCTCGATCATCGGACGTGCAATGGCACTGAATATGACCATTCCTGAAGCATCTTATATTATGCCGATTCAGTTGCCATCAATGCCTGAGCTTGGTATTGCCTCAGGATTTAACATGCAATTGACCGCATTGAATGGTCAAAGTCATGAAGAGTTGATGAATGCACGAAATGCATTGCTCGGTATGGCTGCGCAAGATGAGCGTTTGACTGGTGTGCGTCCGAATGGTCAAGAAGATACACCACAATACAAGATCAATATTGATCAAGCGCAAGCAGGAGCATTGGGTGTGAGCTTTGCTGACATCAATAGCACCATGGGTATTGCGTGGAGTGGTTCGTATATCAATGACTTTATTGATCGTGGTCGTGTCAAGCGTGTCTACGTGCAAGGTGAGTCTGCATCTCGTATGATGCCTGAAGATTTAAACCAGTGGTATGTCCGTAATGATCAAGGTGACATGATTGCATTCTCAGCCTTTGCTACAGGTGAGTGGGCGTACGGTTCGCCACGTCTTGAGCGTTATAACGGTGTGTCATCGGTAAACATTCAAGGTAGCGCTGCACCAGGTGTCAGCTCAGGTGTTGCTATGCAAGCGATGCAAGAGATGGTGGACAAGTTGCCTGAAATGGGCATGGAAGGCTATGCACTTGAGTGGACAGGTTTGTCTCTTGAGGAACAAGAAGCGGGTAGTCAAGGGCCAATGCTCTATGCCTTATCTTTATTGATTGTCTTCTTCTGTTTGGCAGCACTGTATGAAAGTTGGTCTGTTCCATTTTCTGTGCTACTTGTTGTGCCACTCGGTATTTTGGGTGCAGTCGGTTTGACCCTACTTGGTATGATGATCAAAGGCGATCCAAACTTATCCAATAACATCTACTTTCAAGTGGCGATGATTGCGGTGATTGGTTTGTCTGCTAAGAATGCTATTTTGATTGTTGAATTTGCCAAAGAGCTTCAAGAGCAAGGTGAAGAACTCATCGAAGCGACTTTGCATGCGGCGAAAATGCGTTTGCGTCCAATTATCATGACAACCTTGGCATTTGGTTTTGGTGTATTGCCATTGGCACTCTCTAGCGGAGCAGGTGCAAACAGTCAGCACTCTGTTGGTTTTGGTGTACTTGGTGGTGTATTGACATCGACTTTCTTAGGCGTATTCTTTATCCCAGTCTTCTACGTGATCGTGCGTAGCATGTTTAAGTACAAAGCAAAACCCAAAGCTGCAACTACCACAACACAGGAATAATGTCATGACAATGATGAATAGTATGATCGGACGAGGTTTTGCATTGACTGTATTGGCGGTATCACTGACTGCATGTCAAAGCATGAAGCCTGCTGTGCCTGCGGCAGAGCCAAATATTCCACAAGAGTTCACCGCACTGGCGCAAGATGGTTCGCCATCGATTGCGTCACAAGGTTATCGAGAATATTTTGCGGATGAACGTTTAGAGCAGGTGATCGCACTTGCTTTAGAAAATAACCGTGACCTACGCACTGCGGCGCTGAATATTGAAAGAACACAATATCAATATCAAATCACTCGCAACAACCAACTGCCAACAGTGGGTGCGAGTGGTAGCGTGACCCGTCAAGAAACGGCAACTGCTCCAGATCCTTACACAACTTACAGTGCAGGGCTTGGGGTAACGGCATATGAACTTGATTTTTGGGGGCGTGTTGCAAGTCTAAAAGATGCTGCACTTGAAAGTTACTTTGCGACGCAAACCGCTCGTGATGCGACTCAGGTGGCATTGGTTGGACAGGTTGCACAAGCATGGGCGGCAATTTCATTTGCTGAACAAAATTTAAAACTTGCTGAGCAAACTTTAAAAGCGCAACAAGATTCTTATGATCTGAACAAACGTCGTTTTGATGTCGGCTTAGATAGCGAGATACCGTTGCGTCAATCGCAAATCTCTGTGGAAACAGCACGTGGTGATGTTGCAAGCTATAAGACAGAAATTGAACAGCAGAAAAATGCGTTGAATCTTTTGGTCGGGCAAACTGTACCCGATGGTCTATTGCCTGACAAAGCAGTGGTTCGCATTACTGATAACCAAGTATTGAGTGCTGGCTTACCAAGTGAATTATTGGTTAATCGTCCTGACATTAAGTCTGCGGAATATCAACTGCGTGCAGCTGGTGCCAATATCGGTGCGGCAAAGGCAAGATTATTCCCAACGATTAGCTTGACTGGATCTGCAGGATACGCCTCTACAGATTTAAGCGATTTGTTTAAATCAGGTTCATTTGTTTGGAGTGTTGGTCCAAGTATTGACTTGCCAATCTTTGACTATGGTACTCGTCGTGCCAATGTGAGCATCTCAGAAGTTGATCAAAAAATTGCATTGTCAGATTATGAAGGTGCGGTTCAAACGGCATTCCGTGAAGTGAATGATGTATTGGCAACCCGTGCCAATATCGATGATCGCATCGCTGCACAGCGCAGATTAGTTCAAGCCACAAATAAGACGTATCAACTGTCCCAAGCACGCTATCGTGCAGGATTGGATAATTATTTGACCGTATTGGATGCACAGCGTAATGCTTATGCAGCAGAACAAGGTTTGTTGGCACTCCGTCAATTAAATATCAATAGCCAAATCGAGCTGTATAAAACATTGGGTGGTGGTTTGACTGAGACCACAACACAAGCATCTACGCAAGTGGATGCCCCAAATGCCGATGCGACGCAAACGACGACCAATTAATATGTGAATAAGTATATTTTAAAAAAAGCGACTCAAGGGGCGCTTTTTTTATTGCTATCTGTGTCCCGTCCTGAAATAAGTTTACACCTTAAGAGACTTATTTTATGGAACATAAACGAGAACAACGAGTTAAACGTACACAACGTGACTATAGCTTT
>LUOR01000031.1 GCA_001626925.1 Moraxellaceae bacterium REDSEA-S32_B1 | reverse complement strand
AAGGCATTCCGCAAACGGCTGGTTAAGCCCAGAAGCCTTTGAACAGAAATATTTTAAGAATTTAGAGGGATTTGTTGTCCACGATACTGTCTAGGATCAGTTGTGTCTTTTAGCTTTGTATATTCTCTGCATCGTTGACCATTAAACTTAAAGTCAAAGTACAACATACCATTTCTAGTGTTAATAGCCATAGCAAACACCTCCGTTCGCCATTGGAATAAATTCTTTTTTCTCTCTATATAGATTTGCATCCATCATATCTTCTTGAATGTGTTCCCAAATATAAAGAATTTTACGACCTCCAAATGGTCTAAAATAATGGCGACCCTCGATCAGGACAGAGTCTTTTAACTGTTCACGAATAGTACGAACATCGTATTTAATTACCTTAGATAATTCTGACGTAGTCAAATAGGTTAAGTTCATGATACCCTCTCAAACATTGGTTAAGATCATCTAATGATGCTTTTACGCATCCATTGATGTTAGTTTTTCACACACTTTGATGCGTGTCAACATCATTTGATGTTTTTACACATCTTTTTGGATTGTTATGATTAGGATTAAGTTGAAAGAAGTAATTGCCGATAAAGAATTTTCTGAGAATCGAGTGATTACTTTGGCTGAAATTGCAAAAGAAACGGGAATTCATCGAACAACACTGTCAAAAATAGCAAATGAAAGAGGCTATAACACGGGGACAGAGAATATAGATAAGTTGTGTAGATTCTTTAAATGTGAGATATCAGACATTTTGCAATATTTACCCGAGAATGAGTAAATCTGTAGAAATAGCCCGAGGGTCATTTGTGGCATAGTTAATTATGGTAAAAATACATTTTGGTCGCAATTAGGTCGCAATTAGGTCGCAGTTCAACCAAATGATCAAAAAAAATAGGAATAATAGAATTTAGTGTTGACAGTGAAAGGTCAAAGCAATATAGTACGCAACACCAGAGATGTTGAGACTTTTATGAAAAAGTTCGGCAAATCAAAGGTTTAGTCAGCCTTACATTGACTTTTGTTCGAATCGCACATATAATATGTGCACGTTGATGCGGGATGGAGCAGTCTGGTAGCTCGTCGGGCTCATAACCCGAAGGTCGTTGGTTCAAATCCAGCTCCCGCTACCAAGTTTCTGAAGAGAGGCTCACAATGAAAGGTGGGCCTTTTTGCACAGTGGCTTTTGTAAAGCTGTGTATATTGAAGTGCTAATATCAATTCAATTTGATATTGGTACAAAGTAAAAGGGGGCAAATGCGCCCTTTTTTGTTGGCTAGAGTGACGGTTTTCGGCTGTGCCATCTGTTGGTCAAATTTGTATGATTCACTCATAGCATCTATTTAAAATTTGATTTTTGACGAGTATTGATGAAATTATCCAATAAAACGCAAACATTGTATGACATGATTGCACCTGCAGTGGTTGCTTGTGATGTCGAACTGTGGGGAATAGAATTCTTGCCACAGGGCAAGCGTTCGTTATTAAGAATTTATATTGACAAAGCAGTTGACCCAAATGCACCAGTTGAGCCTGCGACAAATTTAGATGAGCAAGCAGATGAAGCGCAAGGGCGCGGTGTCGGTGTGCAGGACTGTGTCAATGTCACCCATCAAGTTGGCGCACTACTTGATGTACATGATCCGATTTCGGGTGAGTATAGTTTAGAAGTTTCTTCGCCAGGTTGGGATCGACCATTTTTTAGTTTGGCGCAGATGCAAGATTATATTGGTCAGCAGGTTGCACTGCGTTTGATCACAGCGGTGGACAATCGTCGTAAGTTTCAAGCCAAATTGGTCGCTGTAGATATTGAAGCAGAAACCATTCAGGTTGAAGTGGAAAAGGCACAAGTGTTAGACATAGATCTTCATAACATTGATAAAGCCAATTTGGTTTTTCAGGATTAATGGATTTTTTTGAAATTATAAAAGGTGACTTATGAGCCGTGAGATTCTTACCGTAGTAGAAACGGTTAGCAATGAAAAGGGTGTTGGTCGTGAGGCGATTTTCCAAGCATTAGAACAAGCTCTTGTGGCTGCAACTAAAAAGAAATTCTATGAAAATACGACCTCATCAGAAGCACGCTTGCGTGTAGAAATTGATCGTAAAACAGGTGAGTATCGGACATTTCGACAGTGGGAAGTGGTTGCCGATGAAGATCATGAAATGCCTGCTTGCCAAGATGCGATCTCAGATGTAGATCCTGCAGAGTGGTCAATTGGTGATATTCGTGAGCTTGAAGTGGAGTCGATTGAGTTTGGTCGTATTGCAGCGCAAATCGCTAAGCAAGTAATCGTACAAAAGATTCGTGAAGCAGAGCGTGCTTTGGTTGCTGATGCATATGAAGATAAGATTGGTGACTTGATCTACGGCGAAATCAAAAAGCAAACCAAAGACGGTTTTATTATTGATTTGGGTGATGGTGCAGAAGCGTATTTGGCGAAAGAAGAATCTATTCCAAAAGAAATGCTTCGTCCAAAACAACGCATCAATGCGATTTTGTTCAATGTTAATCGTGAAGGTCGTGGTGCGCAGTTGCAACTGTCACGTGCTCGCCCTGAGATGCTGATTGCATTGATGACGAAGGAAGTGCCTGAGATTGCAGAAGAAATTATCGAGATTAAAGCTGCTGCTCGTCAACCGGGTGTACGTGCCAAGATTTCCGTGAAAACCAATGATCATCGTATTGATCCAGTCGGTGCATGTATTGGTATGCGTGGTACACGTATCCAAGCGGTACAACAAGAGCTGAATGGTGAGCGCATCGATGTGGTGGTATGGTCTGACGATCCTGCGCAGTACATTGCCAGCGCGTTAGAGCCTGCCGATGTTTCAGGCATTGTGCTTGATGAAGATGCGTTCAGCGCAGATATTATTTTTGACACCAATGAACAGCTTGCTCGTGCGATTGGTTCACAAGGTCAAAACGTGCGTTTAGCTTCAGAATTGACGGGTTATAAGCTCAATATGATGCTTGAAGAAGAGTATCGTGAGCGTCAAAGTTCTGAAAATCAACAATATTTAGATATGTTTGTTGAGCGTTTGGATATTGATCAAGACTTGGCAGAAGCCATGGTGGAGATGGGCTTCACTTCGCTTGAAGAAGTTGCTTATGTTCCTGCAGAAACATTTGAAGAAATCGGTTTAGATGAAGAAACCGTTGGTGTATTGCAAGAGCGTGCTAAAGAAGCAACGCTTGCTGACGTACTTCGTCAGCAACAAAATATGCAACATGCTACCGAAGAATTATTGGCAATGGAAGGGATGACACCTGAAGTTGCGCAAGCACTTGCTCAAAAAGGCATTTGCACAGTAGATGATCTAGCAGACCAAGCCATCGACGATATCATCGATATCGAGGTGTTGGATGAAGAAAAAGCAGGTCAGCTGATCATGAAAGCACGTGAATCGTGGTTTAACTAAAGAGGAGGTCATAATGACGGACAAGACGATACAAGAGTTAGCGCAAAGCGTAGATAGTCCAGTTGATAAGCTCCTCGAACAAGTTCGAGCTGCTGGTTTACCGCAACGCAATGCCGATGATGTGATTAGTTCTGACGATCAACAAAAGCTTGCGCAATTTAACAATACTGCTGGTGGGAAGTTGGGCGCAGGGAAAATTACCTTGAAGCGTAAAACCACTGGTACAGCAAATCTTGCCGACTCATCAGGTCGTACCAAGAAGATCAATGTTGAAGTGCGCAAGAAACAAACCTTTATGAAGCAAGACCCTGCAAAACTTGTCGCAGAAGCAGAGGCGGCGAAAGCGAAAGCCGAAGCTGAGAAAAAGGCGCAGGAAGAGGCTAAGGCGAAACAAGCTTCAGCTGAAAACGCATCAAGCAAAAAATCAGTGACGACTGAAAAGAATCAACCGAAAGCTGCACTTGAAGCGATGCGTGCCATGCATGGCAAAAAAGAAGAAGCAACTGATAAGCCAAAAGCGGCAGTGGTTGTGAAGAAAAAATCAGCGAAAACTGAAAAACCAACTAAGCCAACTGAATCTGCTGCTGAGAAAAAAGCACGTGAGGAACAGGCGGCACAGTTAAAAGCCACTGAAGAAGCGGCACGTCGCAAAGCAGCTGAAGAAGCTCAGCAACGTACCCTTGAGCAAATGCGTAAAATGGCAACCAAATATGAAGGCAATAGTACACCTTCGATTAAGATTGTCGATGATGCGCCATTGGCAGATGGATTGGTTGGTCAGGCTTACGAAGATTCTTTTGAAAAAGAAGATCGTGAAATCAAGCGTGGCGGCGGCAACACTGGACGTGCTCAAAGGAAAGGTGGTCGCCACAATCAGGAAGAGCAAAACTTCAACCGCTCAAGCCATAAACGTGGATTAAAAACCAGTCAAGGCAATAAGCATGGTTTTGAAAAACCAGTGAAAAAGCAAGTCTATGATGTGGAAATCGGTTCAACCATCGTGGTTGGCGATCTTGCACAAAAAATGGCGATCAAAGTTCGTGAAGTCATCAAAACCTTGATGAAAATGGGCGAATTGGTCACCCAAAACCAAGCCATTGACCAAGATACAGCAGTACTTGTGGTTGAAGAAATGGGTCACCATCCTGTGCTGGTTTCTGATACCGCAGCCGAAGATAACTTGCTTGAACAAGCGGAACAAAAACGTGGTGAGCTTTCAACTCGTCCACCAGTCGTGACTATCATGGGTCACGTCGATCACGGTAAAACCTCTTTACTTGATCAAATTCGTCGTTCGAAAGTGGCTTCTGGTGAAGCAGGCGGGATTACTCAACACATTGGTGCTTATCACGTCGAAACTGAGAAAGGGATTATTACTTTCTTAGATACCCCAGGACACGCAGCGTTCACTTCGATGCGTTCACGTGGTGCCAAAGCGACGGATATCGTAATTTTGGTCGTTGCAGCAGATGATGGTGTGATGCCACAAACTGCCGAAGCGATTGACCATGCACGTGCGGCGGGTACGCCGATTATCGTGGCAATCAACAAGATGGATAAAGAATCAGCCGATCCTGATCGTGTCTTGAATGAATTGACTGCCAAAGAAATCGTGCCTGAGCAATGGGGCGGTGATGTTCCAGTAGCGAAAGTGTCTGCACATACCGGTGAAGGCATTGACGAGTTACTTGATTTGATCTTGATTCAATCCGAATTGATGGAACTTCAAGCGTCAAGTGAAGGTGCTGCGCAAGGTGTGGTGATTGAAGCACGTGTGGACAAAGGTCGTGGTGCAGTGACGTCGATTTTGGTACAGAACGGTACATTGAACATTGGTGATTTGGTGCTTGCAGGTTCGTCTTATGGACGTGTACGTGCCATGACTGATGAAAATGGTCAGCGTATCAAGACGGCAGGTCCTTCGATTCCAGTGGAAATTTTAGGTCTACCAGAAGCGCCAATGGCGGGTGATGAAGTCCTTGTCGTGAATGATGAAAAGAAAGCACGTGAAGTGGCGGATGCACGCTCTGACCGTGAGCGTCAAAAACGTATCGACCGTCAAAGCGCAATGCGTCTTGAAAACCTCATGGCGTCTATGGGCAAACAAGATGTCCCAACCGTCAATGTGGTGATGCGTGCTGATGTACGTGGTTCACTTGAAGCATTGAGCGTGGCATTGACTGAGCTATCTACCGATGAAGTACAAGTACGCATTATTAGCTCGGGTGTTGGTGCGATCACTGAATCTGACGTGATCTTGGCAGAATCGTCTGAAGCGGTATTACTTGGCTTTAACGTGCGTGCTGATACAGCAGCGCGTCAGCGTTCTGATCAAGATGGCGTGGATATTCGTTATTACAGCATCATTTATGAATTGATTGATGATGTCAAAGACGCCATGAGTGGTAAATTGGCACCTGAACATCGTGAAACGATTCTTGGTGTGGCGCAAGTGCGTGAAGTGTTCCGCTCGAGTAAGTTCGGTGCGGCAGCAGGCTGTATGGTGATGGAAGGTGTGATTCACCGTAACAAGCCGATTCGTGTATTACGTGACGATGTGGTGGTGTTCCAAGGTGAGTTGGAGTCATTGCGTCGCTTCAAAGAAGTGGTCGAAGAAGTGCGTGCGGGGATGGAATGTGGTCTAGCGGTTAAAGGCTATAAAGACATTCAAGAGCTGGACAAAATCGAAGTTTACGACGTACAAACCATTAAACGGAGTCTGTAATGTCAGGTCAACGCTTAAAGCGGATGGCGGATACGGTACAGCGAGAGCTTGCTGAACTGATTCGCTTGGAACTCAAAGATCCGCGTTTAGGTGGTTTAGTCACGATCTCTGCGGTCAAGGTCAGCCCTGATCTTGGCTACGCAGATGTCTATGTGACGGTGATGGGACGTGAACTCGAAGATGATCAATCTGAAGATGCACACCAAGAAAGCCTAGAAGTGCTGAATAAAGCGTCAGGTTTTTTGCGTCAAGAGTTGAGTCGTCGGATTAAGACACGGATTACACCACGATTGCGTTTTCATTATGATAAGACCAATGCTTACGGCAACTATATGTTTGGTTTGATTGAAAAAGCAGTGCAAGACTTGCCACCTAAAACTAATCAAAACGATGATGAGTAATTTTATTCACTAAGTTCGATAAACCCAGACTATGTGTCTGGGTTTTTTATGCGCCAATTTTCAAAAAGCAGGCTAAATCACATTCACTTGATTAAAATCTTGTGGATCGAAAGGATACTCTTTACCATAACATGAGATGCGCAAGCTCTCGCTATGCAGCGATTTGGTTGGTTTGCATCTTGATTCTTTATGCGCTTCGTTATAGGTATAGCGTTGTTTCAAAATCAAATCTTACAAACCGTGACTGACTTTTTTATCTAAAATCATTAGGCTATTGATCACTGCGCTCCAAGTCGCATGATTCGATGGGTACTCCCCTTTGGCATAAAAAGTTTCACGCATCGGCAAACCTTGTAAAACGAACCGTATGTTATTATGGTTTGGTTTCAAATGCACAAGATCAATATATTCACTGGTTGAATTAAAACCATCATAATCTTCCCAGCTGTGACGAATGCCAATCACATGTTGGTTTTTAAGTGTTGAAAAGTGTGCCTTATCTAAGAAAATGGTTTCTTAATTTTCGACCCGAGAGTTGAGCTTTTTCGGATGTAAAGTTTGCGAAATAACGTCATTGTTCTCAATATTGATTAGCCGTACTCGCAAATCGTACGCTATGGTTTGAAAGCGATCGTCAGGCAAAGCTTGACTTGTCGCCAGTAAGACATGCGTAGCATCAATGACAATACAATCCGATTCTCCAGCCAAAAACGCTTGATGAAAGGTCTCTATTGTGTTGAGCTAAGCCATTATTGCATCACTACAACTTTTATAATATGTAACTTTAGATTCATTCGACTCACTTGGCGCATCAGCATAACTATATACAGAGAAAATAAGTAGGCTGAAAGAAAGTGGAATGGTTTATTCTTGAGCATGACTTATTTCTTAGTGATGTTTTGTTGAAAATAGGCGCAATGCAATATAGCTGTCAACAGGATTTAATCACTACGGCGGGTTTTATCTCGATTTTCAGCACGAAATAGCGCCGATCGTTGGCGTTGCCACGGTAGTGGGCGATTGATCGCTTCAGGTACATCGCCACTTTTTGAGCGTAGGTTTAAATGGATCGCCGCTTGCGCTAAGAGGTTGGCGGATACAGGTGCAGTGACAAAAGCTAAAAGCGTTAATAGAATTTCAGGAAAACCAAAACGCCCATGAAATGCCGCATAAATCATCCCTGCGATCAAAAAGCTTCCTAAGCCGAGTGTGCTTGCTTTGGTCGGTGCATGTAGGCGCATAAAGAGATCGGGTAGGCGCACCATACCAATGCCACCGACTAGGACGAAGAATGAGCCGATAATCAAAAAGATCGAGATCAAGATTTCCATGATTAACATTATTTAGAACTCCTCAATCGATCACATGACCAGTGGTGAAGTAACGTGCCAGTGCCGCAGTCGATACGAAGCCAAACATCGCCACCAATAACGCAGATTCAAATAAATCAGTCGTCGTCCAATACACACCGAGCACCACGATCAAACAGGTTGCATTCAAAAATAAAGTGTCCAGTGCGAGCAGTCGATCAACAACCGATGGTCCAATGATCAGGCGAATAATGCAAAGGAATGTCGAGATAGTGATGGCAATGATACTAATCATCAGCACATAAGGTAAAAAAATCATCCTTGTTCCTCCCGTGGCTGAGCATGGAAGATTTGAATCAGAGGTTGTTCGTAACGTGCTTTGATTTCAGCAATATCTACTTCGGTATCAAGACTACTTAAACTGTGCACCAAAATATCCCCACGTTGCAAATCAATACCTGCCGATACGGTGCCTGGTGTGGTGGTGATGATCATTGCCAATAAAGTGTTGACGTGATCGTGATTGCTATCGAGTGGCACACGATACCACGCAGGATGTAACTGATGTGATGGACCAAGTACCAACTTTGCGACTTTAAAATTACTGATGATAATGTCGTACAACACCACAAAAAATAATTTAAATGCCGTCACCCAATCCAGCTGTGGCGTTCTGGTGATAAATGCTTGCATGATTTTTGGAATCAGTATCGCCAAGATCAAAGCGAGCAAAAGATTGCCTAGACTGACGCTGTGGTTCAGCATCAACCATGCAATAAATACAAAGCACGAAACTAATGGATGCGGGAACATGCGCCAAACCCATGTTGCGGGCAAAACTGGGTCATTAAGTTGATCTGCTTGCGTGGATTCAACTGCACTTGGCTTTGGCGTGATTTGATCAGTCATAACTTACTCCACTGGCACCAGTTTGGCATCATCATCGGGCAATGCAGGAACTTCAGTCGAAATCTCAGGCGCAGTTTTAAGCTCCTCTGGGATATGTTCTCCCGCAAGTGTTTTCGGTGAAATCACAAATGGAATATATTTCGCATAAGGATCATCAATGGTGTCTTCACGATATTTCAAATGCGGTAAGTAATATGGATTAAATGGTTGGGTGCTAACCACATCGCCACGATTATTATTTTTTAATAAGACAGCTTGGTAGTGTTGTTTGTTTTGTAGTTGCTCCGCCGCCGCATAGGTATATTGGTAAACGGGCTGTGCCAATAAAGCATAACCCGTTAAACCAATCAGTAGCGCATAGATCACGATGTCCAAACGACGATTTGGTCGATCAGGCAACGCTTGATAAAGTGCATACGCTTCTTCTTTTGGATTGGACTCTGGTGTGCTTGCTCGCCAAAAGATCACGTAGCCTGCACGGACAAATGCCAAGATACTGAGTAAACTCACCAATAGCACTACCAAAATGATCCAAACTTTTTGTGGATGATACAGCGTGCCTTGCATTAAAAAAACTTTACCAATAAAACCACTAAATGGCGGCAAGCCAGCCATCATCAATGCAACCACCAAAAACAGTAAGCTGAGTAATTTATGCTGTTTCATTTCAGGTGCAGTCTTGAGGTGATCTTTGTGCGCACCACGTTGAATGCTAATCCATTCACCCAATAAGTAGAAAGTCGCCGCAATCACGGTGCTGTGTATTAAATAATACAATCCTGCCGCCCAAGCTTGGGTGCTAAATAATGATACAGCAATTAAAATCGTCCCAATCGAGGACAACATCATAAAGCCGATAAAACGACGTAAACGCTCCGCTGCGATTGCACCGAGTGCACCATAAATACTGGTGAGTACGCCAATGATCAGAAGCCAATTTTCCAGTAAATATTGCCCTTGTGGGTCGCTAAATACAGTGCCGTTGACCCGCAGAATGGCGTAAATACCGACTTTGGACATCAATGCAAAAATCGCTGCCACAGGTGTCGCCGCCACAGCATAGGTTTTTGGTAGCCAAAAACCGACAGGCAACATCGCGGCTTTAATACCAAATACTACGAATAGCAACATCGCACCTGCCATCGCAAGTTGGTGCTGATCGCTGTCTAAACGAGGGAATAATCTCGCCACATCCGCCATATTCAGACTGCCGACATTGCCGTAAATGAGCCCCAGTCCGATCAAGAACATTGCCGAAGCAAGTAAATTGATAATGACGTAGTGCAAACCGAGCTTAAAACGTGCCTTATTGTGATGATGCAAAAGCAACACATAAGAGGCGAGAAGTAATACTTCAAAGAAAACAAATAAGTTGAATAAATCGCCTGTTAGAAATGCACCACTCACACCCATCAATAAGAAATGGAACATCGCATGGAAATAGCGTCCACGTTGATCCCATTCTGCACTGGCAAACCACAACACAGGCAAAGCGACAATATAAGTGAGGAGCACCATCATCGCAGAGAGACGATCAACGACTAAAGCAATACCAAATGGCGCAGACCACTCACTCAAGAAATACGCTTTAATTTGACCCGTATTGGCAAAGTCGACCATACATAGCGCAAGAATCAAACCAATCACGGCAGAACCTAGACTGATCGCATGACGAAGCGGCTGACGAGGGTCAGTCTTTAATGAGCCTGAACCTGGGTTGCCGAGCAAAATCAGCGCAAAACCTGTAAATGCAGGTAAAAGTATCGATAAAATCGGGAAGTGTAACTGCCAAAAATCCACAAAAAAACTCATCAAGGTTGATCCTCACGTGGATCGTAGGTAATTTCTGCTTCATCTTTCGAGTCGACATGATCATTACCAGACTCATAACGGCTACGCAAAGCAAGTTGCACCACAAAGGCTGTGGTGGCAAAGCCAATTACAATAGCAGTCAATACCAATGCTTGTGGTAGCGGGTCGGAGACTTTAATAGCATCGGTCAAAATCGCAGGGGCATTAAACTCGAGGCGTCCCATGCTAAATAAAAATACATTGACCGCATAACCAATCATGGCAAGTCCCAGTACCACAGGAAAGGTACGACGACGAAGCAATAGATAAATCCCTGTTGCTGTCACAAATCCGACACCTGAGGCGATTAAAAATTCCATACTAATCATGATTGATCTCCTGAAGGTAACGGTCCAGACATACTTGAGTGTCTGGAGTCACCAAGTACCGAGATGAGCAACATGGTTGCGCCAACGACAGTGATGTATACCCCAACATCGAATGCGGCCGCAGAAGCCAAATGTAATTTGCCGATTAAAGGTGGATCGACATAGATGTGCGCACTGGTCAAGAATGGTCGACCCCAAGCCCAAGCAGCAACACCTGTTCCTCCCGCAATAACTAAGCCGACACCAATCCATTTTTCATATAGACGTCCAGAGCCTGCTTTGAGAATTTGCTCAGTACGATCTTGACCATATGCCATATACTGAATCACAAGGGCAATCGAGGTGACCAATCCTGCAATGAATCCACCGCCTGGCAAATTGTGACCACGCAAGAAGATATACAAACTCACCACCAATGCCAGTGGCATGACCCATGACATCGCCATGCGCAACATTAGCGGAGAAGGAATGAAACGATGGCTTAAACCTTCCGTCATCGTTGTGCCATGCGCACGCATGCCATCCATCAGACACAGCGCACCGATGGCAGCAATCGCAAGTACAGTAATTTCACCGAAAGTATCAAAACCACGGAAATCCACAAGGATGACATTGACTACATTCGAGCCACCACCGAGTGGAATCGACTGTTGTTGGAAGAACCATGAAATCGATTGATGCTCACGTGTCAGCACCAACCATGTCAGCCAACCTATACCTAAACCACCGACGATCGCTAAAACGCCATCACGCCAACGCTGACTGCGTGTCGACTCATAAGGTGTGAGCTGAGGTAATAAAGACAGGCTCATCAGCAATAACACAGTGGTGACAATATCAACAGTGATCTGCGTCAATGCCAAGTCAGGTGCAGACAATGCCACGAAAGTCATACTCACGACCAAGCCGATACCGCCACTGATTAATACAGCTTTGATCCGTTCGTGATGGAACCACAACATCATTAAACACGCCGTGATCAGTAATAACCAAAATACAATGGCGGCAGTTGGTGCGTGGCTTAGCTCTCGTGTACCTTGCGAAATATCATGGCCAAACAGCGGAATGACCACCATCAACATGCTAAAACACAGGATGACGAATAAATACTTTTGCAATGAACCTGTTTCGGTATTTTTCTTCACGGCACGACTAAATAAGAATAAACGCTTTAAAAATGCGTCAAATAAATATAAACCACGAAACTTACCAAGTGGTGGATCGAGGTCGATCTGACGAATGCGTCCATTTTTGGCCAATTTAAAATAGAACAACACACCACCAACTAAGGCGATGATACTCATCACGAGTGGTACATTGAAACCATGCCACAGAGCGAGATGTACATGCTCAAAGTCATGATGTTGCACAGTCGCGGTAGTCACTTGATTGACAATACCTTGCACCGTTAGCGCAGGAACAATACCAACAATAATGCATAGAATCGCTAACAAGGTAACAGGTGCAAGCATGCCTTTGACAGGTTCGTGAATGTCTTGATTTGGCAACGGCTTACCATATTGTGCATCGAAAAATACCCCATGCACAAAACGTACGGAATACGCTACCGCAAAGATTCCTGCCAAAGTCGCCAAGATCACCATGATACTCAGCCAAATGCCTGAATGGCTCGCAACCAACTCAGTGTAGAACATTTCTTTAGACAAGAAGCCATTGGTCAGCGGTACACCCGCCATCGCAGCACAAGTGACCATTGCCATTGTGCTCGTGATCGGGAGGAATTGCCACAAACCGCTGAGCTTACGTAAATCCCGTGTACCTGCTTCATGGTCAATAATCCCCGCAATCATAAACAATGCCGCTTTAAAGGTGGCATGGTTAATGATGTGGAAAATCGCCGCAGCAATTGCAAGCGGTGAACCGATACCGAGTAGGCAGACAATCAACCCTAAATGACTAATGGTCGAATAGGCAAGTAAGCCTTTTAAATCTTCTTTAAAAATTGCTAAAAATGCGCCGATACATAAGGTCAGCAAACCGACCGTGGTGACAATGCCATGATACAAACTTGCCCCAACAAAGATCGGCGAAAGACGCGCTAATAAGAAAATCCCTGCTTTAACCATCGTTGCAGAGTGTAGATAGGCTGAAACAGGTGTCGGTGCCGCCATCGCATTCGGCAACCAAAAGTGAAAGGGAAATTGCGCACTTTTGGTAAATGCACCCATTAACACCAAAAATAAAATCGGTAAAAAATACGGGCTATTTTGAATAATATCAGCACGTTCAAACAACTGGTCAATTTGGTATGTCCCTGCAACCTGACCAATCAGGATAAAGCCCCCGAGCATACACAGACCACCCATGCCTGTGATGGTCAGCGCCATGCGTGCGCCACGTTGTGCTGCGGCATAGCGTTGCCAATAACCGACTAACAGAAACGATGAAATACTGGTCAGTTCCCAAAAGATTAGCAGAATCATTAAATTGTTAGACAGGGAGATACCGAGCATCGCCGCCATAAACAGCATCAGCAGGCTATATAGCTTAGCCAGCGAATTTTTTGCACTGAGGTAATAATAAGCGTAAATGAAAATCAGTGTGCCGATCCCTGTGATCAGCATGCTAAACATCAAACTCAGCGCATCAAGGCGCAGATCAATATTGATTCCTACGCTTGGTAGCCAATCCAAACAGTTTATCTAAGCCCCAGACCATGGTTGTGCCGAGTAATAAGGGCAAAAGAATAATCAAAAACAGCACAATCGCATCCCATGAGTAGTGTTGTGTTTACGCATCAAAAATACAGTAAACACAAGATAAAGTGTCAAAACCTAAGCAAAAAAGATTGTATTGCGCAATCTTAAATTCAAGCAACGGAGCAAGCTATTGCTGTGAACTGAAATCATGCAATCTGCATGAAAAATATCATTTTATTATAGCATGAATTGTGTCACAAGACTTGATAACAGAAACACTATCAATCCTTTTCTGTGTGGAAATATATCTGATTTGATTTGTGGTTTTGGGGCGTTTTATTAGAGAGAGTAGATGTGTAATGAATCGTTTTACTGATTTAAAACCTGTAAAAGCTGTTCCATGTCTTTGATACGTTTGATTTGTTGCCACAGCTCAGTTGCTTCGGGATAGGCTTTGGTCATCATGCCCAGCCATTGTTTATAGCGCCCGATCAAGCCGATCTCAGTTTTGTAGTGTCCATTCAGAAAGGCGACTTGTAAAGTGAGTAAATCTTGCCACGTCATGCGTTGTGAATCATTCGACTGACGGACACAATTGACCAAATCAGGCGTAGTCACTGCGCCACGACCGATCATCAAATCTTGGCATTGTGATTGCGCTTGGCAGGCTTTGGCATCTTCAACAGTCCAAATTTCCCCATTGGCAATGATCGGCATATTTACGGCGTCTTGAATCGGCGCAATCTTCTCCCAATACGCAGGTGGCGTATATCCATCAGCTTTGGTGCGGGCGTGAATGGTCAGCCAGCTTGCCCCCGCATCTTGAATGGCAAGCGCATTGTCCAGACTATGTGCTTCATCAAGATAACCTAGCCGCATTTTTGCCGATACTGGAATATGCTTCGGCACGGCATCACGCACGGCTTTGACGATATCGAACAGTGTATCGGTCTCATCGAGCAGTACCGCACCGCCACGATGGCGATTTACGGTTTTTGCGGGACAGCCAAAATTCAGGTCAATGACAGGTGCGCCAAGTGCCACGGCTTTTTCCGCATTGGCGGCCAGCATTTCGATGTTATTCCCCAAAAACTGCACGTGCACAGGCGTACCGTGAATGGTGTTGCCGTTGTTTTGCAGTTCGGGGCAATATTGGTAATAAATATGATCGGGCAGGACGCTATCGGTGACACGAATAAATTCGGTCACACACCAATCATATTGTCCGACTTGGGTCAGGATCTGGCGCATTAATGGATCGGTCAGACCTTCCATCGGGGCAAGTACCAATTTCACCACTGGCTACTCATCGTTTGCTACTCTTTGTGTGATTGCACATCGTAAAAAATCAAAGGTGCTTATACGGATTTTTTTTGGGTATGTCTAGCTTAGATTTTCGGAATAAACGAGTTTTCTAGGAATTCTTCTCAAGTGAGTAAAGACAGTAATTCATTCTTACCAAACTCTCGAGGATGTTCTGTATTTTTATCACAGAAAAAACCTTCAAATAAATGAGTCGCAAGAATTTGTTTCATCAGTTGTGTGCTTTGCGCCTCGCTGTTCATTTTAACGAAAGATAAAAATGATATAAATACAGAATCATAGTGGTTTCCAAAATGTGATTTGACTTTCCCTTGATGCGGGTAAAGCTTCTGAATTGAAAAAATATCATTCATCGTTATCACACTTGCTGAATATTTTATGGGTCAGGATTTATGGATTGATCTTGTAGGCTTTGCAAGAGTTGCTGTTGCATACTTGGCTCTAAATTCTGAATCAGCGCCATCAACTGTGCAAAATCAAGCGGTTCGATACTTTGAGATTCGGCTACTTCTGCCTCATTTTCATTCGGTAATTTTTCAGCCAACGAATTGTTTTCATTTTCAATATTTAAATTCTGTGTTTGTAACGATTGATAAACCTGCGCCAAACGCTGTTGATGCGCTGACAAATCCAAACGATGCGCTTGGGCATATTTCAGCTCAAAACACTCCACATCAGACTGAAACTCGACCATATCCGAATGCGTCGCCGTCGCAATAAACTGAATCCGAGGAAAGGCACGATGTAGACGCTGTAAAATCTGCTGACGATGTGTCAGATCAAGATGTGCATCAACATCATCAATTAAGACAATGCCATCACCCTCAAGACACGGAAATAGACTGTTCGGATTTAAAATACATAAACGACGAACAATATCTCCGACAAGCGCACAACAGGTTTTCTCGGTCTGGGAAAGCTGTAGAAAAGGCGTGATTTTCCCCTGATATTTCACCATCAGACGCAGTTTCGGCTGATATTCAATAAAAATATCCTCAATCTCAGGCATCACGATATGAATCGCACTGCGCAAACTGTTCAGACAACGCTGTGGCGCAAGCCGATAAGCATGTTCGAGCTGAGAAAATAATTCATCGAATTGCACTTGATCGGCGAGCCGAGTTTGTGGATCGAGATATTGCCGAAGCAGTTGTGCGGACTGCGCATTTTCCAAGTCATGTACTTCACGTAACCACTCAAAAAACTTATTAAAAGTAGTAAAGCTCAGACTGACTTGATCATAGGCTTGATGTATTGGCGTCAGCGCAGACTGGGTATTTTTAATATTGAGATTGACCTCATGCACAAAGCGCTCACTCGGATAATAGGCTAGACAAGGCAAGGTGAAATAAGGATCGCTTTCCATCAACTTTTGATATTGCGGAATCAGTGCGTCCAAGCCGTTAGTATCGGCTCGACTCAGTGCAATACTGCTCGGCGTATTTCGGATTTTTTTAATCGTCCAATGACATTGCGGTCGCGTAGATGGTACTTTTGCAGCGGTTTTTTCAATTGACGGTTCAGATAGCGTTTCAGGCTTTTTGTCTTGCGAATTATCTTGCTGAACTTGGGAGTCATCCGCTTTGGGTAACAGTTCGGCAGGATATTCAATAGTGATTTGAATCAGTGCTTGCAGCGCGTCGGTTTGAATATCGCTATCAGGCATGATCGCACCTGAACTGCGCAAATCTTTGTAGCGAGCAGGAAGCCAGCTCAGTCCATGAAAAATTTGTTTGAGTAAATTGCTTTTGCCTGCATTTTGATTGGCGAGGAATAGGCTAATCGGCAGTTTAGATTGTCCAGATTGCAAGCGCACCGCAAGATGATCAAATTGATTGATGTGTTGCAATTGCACAGCGATCAGGCGCATAGCTTAACCCTCAAATTTTATGATTTTAAAAGCAAGTTCTGCGATATTAGGCTGATTTTTTCAGTTGATAATTGCGCTTTAATTGCTGTAATAAATCATAAATATGGTGAACATTTAAGCTCAGTTTAGCACGAGTGCAAGCAACGTACAGCAGGCGCAGTTCTTCAGGGGTGATTTTGTAGTCCAGTTGACTGAGTTTAAATTGATAATCATCTTCGAGATGCACACGATTCCATTCCAAGCCTTTGGCTTTGTGCGCTGTGGAAATTACATAATCCGCTTGCTCAATCGGGGTGATTTTGGCAAGGGCATTTTTTAGCGGAGAAGTGCCGTGTTCATCGACCAATTTCACCAAAGGTTTAATGTCACTGCCGTCATTGGTTTCACAGTATTCATGTACATCATGCCAAGAGTTAAACCATGCCAGTTCTGGCACATCAGTGACACGCTTGCCTTGTTTTAGCGCCGTCGCAGCATCAATGAATCGTCCAAGCCGTGCATGATCGGCTTGTAGGCTAACTTTATCACCCTTGAGTAATCCGCTGAGTAGTAATTCCATCGCTCGGGCGTTGGTACGGCACAGGATCGCATCTCGCATTTTGGTATGCGGTTTATTCACCACTTTGGAGGAAATCTCAGAAAAACCATGTAAAGGCACGGTTTCTTTAAGTGCATGGAGTAGATAATTTGCCACTTCGGCAATATCTTCACCAAAGCGAAATGAGGTGGTTAAGCGATTCTCAGGTAAGGGTAATTGTTGCATAGCATTGACTGCACCACGCCATGCGTAGATTTGTTGATGTGCATCGCCAACGTAGATCACTTGCGCATTTTTTTGTTTGAGTAAAATCCCGAGCATCAACGGATCGGCATCTTGCGCTTCATCAAACAGAATATAATCGCTCGGAATATTCGGCTCAGACAACGCCCACAACTTCAGATACACATCATGCCCGATACCTGCTTGATGTTGTGGGTGAATCGAATCGAGCCAACGCCGTTCCAGTGCAGGGTAGAGCGAGTTTTGTAGATTCTCCGCATCATCAGGATGCAACCATTCAGGCACAGGAATATGCCGTGGCGCAGGATATTGCGCATTGGTCGAGCAGAATCCACTGACGCCATTTGCCACTAAGTTCGCCAAACGATTTGGCATCATCAGATATGGCTCATAGCGACTGCCCATCAGACGACGTACATTGATCGGTTGCAATTGATATTCTTTGGCAAGATAACTTGGGCTTAAACGAGGTAAGCGCAGTTTGTCGGTGATGTTGCGAGGCACGCTACGGTATGCCAAAGAGTGAAAAGTTCGACAATCAACATTTTGCTGAAATTTCTGCTGTGCATGGGTGGCAATGGCTTTGTTAAACGCCAAATACAAGCCACGACGTTCAGGCATGGCTTGGCTGATCATCTCAAGCGTGGTGGTTTTACCCGTACCTGCGTAGGCGATGATCTTAAACGAATTGCCGACGCGTGCGGTATCTATGGCAAGGGCTTGTTCTTTGGTGGCGTACATAGATTGTTATGAATTATGGCTGAGTACGGTTGGCTTTTTCCACCAAACCCGATAAGCCCTGACGGCGTGCCAATTCTTCAATGATAATGTTTGGATCAATATCAAAATAGCCGAGCATGACGATACTATGGAACCACAGATCGGCAGTTTCATAGATCAAATCATTTTTATTTTCTTCAGTTGTACTGGCGTCATAATCTTTGGCAGCGATAATGGTTTCGACACTTTCTTCACCGACTTTTTCCAAGATTTTATTGATGCCTTTTTCGTACAGATTCGCCACATATGAACGATCGGCATTGGCTGATTTGCGCTCACGCATCAGCGCGCCGAGATAGGCGAGGACATCGCTTTGCTCGCCATAAGTCGCTAATTCAAATTCATGGCTTTGATTAGTTTTGCTTTCAGTTGCTTTTGTAGCATCGTTCTGATTGTAAATTTCATTTGGATCTTTGAGCTGTGCATCAACGATTTCCCAACCATTTGGCGTGAGCTTGCGATAGAAACATGACTCACGACCTGTATGGCAAGCAATCCCACCGTGCTGTTCAACTTGCAAGGTGATCACATCGGCATCGCAGTCGAGGCGTATTTCATAGACCGTTTGAAAGTGTCCAGATTCTTCGCCTTTGTGCCATAGTTTTTGACGAGAACGTGAGTAGTAGACCGCTTGATTTTTCTCTGCAGTCAACGCCAAAGACTCACGGTTCATCCAAGCCACCATGAGGATACGACCAGTTTGATGATGTTGTGCAATCGCAGGAATCAATCCATTTTGATCAAATTTGACTTCATCTAACCAGTTCGACATCGTATTTTCCTTTGGTATCAATAGAGCGAGATAAGCAGTGCGTTCTTTGGTCAGAACATTGCAGTGCTTAAAAAATCAGAATGGCAAGTATTATAGACGCTGAAACTGTACAATGGGCAATTAAATGTTGTACTCCTGATCTTTCCGTCTTATCTGATGAATCTAGCTGTATCTATGCTCTGAATTTTATTGGCTTTTTCACTTTATGTCCGATCAATCCTTCTCCGAAACGACACCCATCAAACCACAGCTGACAGCATCAACATTGTGGTTGATGGCGATGATCTGCGGACTGTGCGCAGGGGGTAATTACTTTAGTCAACCCTTATTGCACTCGATACAAACCCATTTCCAAGTCGATGCAGCAATGGCACAACTCACTGTAACTTGTGCGCAAGTGTCTTATGCAGTGGGATTATTATTTCTTGTGCCTTTGGGTGATTTGTTAAAACGTCAATATTTAATCCCTACGCTGATGGTCTTAACGGCGATCGGCTTATTGATCAGTGCTTTTGCGCAGAATATTTATATGTTGTGGTTGGGAACGGTCATGGCGGGTTTGTTTAGCGTGGTTGCGCAAGTATTGATCCCTTTAGCAACGGCATTGGTTGAGCCGAAAAAAATGGGTCAAGTGGTCGGTTTCTTGATGAGTGGTTTGCTCATAGGGATTTTATTTGCGACGACGATTGCAGGTCTGCTCTCACAATTATTTGCATGGAATACGGTGTATTGGGTGACTGCCATCGTGCTATTGATCCTGATGGCATTGCTACAGCCACGCCTGCCAAAACTTCCGACCTTGAATCTAAATTATTTTGCTTTATTTCGTAGCATGTTTGACTTAATGCGCACTGAAAAAAGACTGTTAATTCGTTCAGGAATTGGCGCTTTGGCATTTGGTTCGATGAGTGTTTTATTTTCCACGATGGCATTACTCATGGCAAAGTCGCCATTTTTCCTCAGTGATTTTCAGATTGGCTTGATCGGGCTATCGGGTATCGTCGGTGCGGTGTTTGCGCAGTACGCAGGAAAATTAGCAGACCGTGGTTTTGCAAGGCAGTTGACCATTGTTGGCTTTATTTGGATGCTACTGAGTTGGGTGACGCTGTACTTTGCACATTGGTATATCATCGCATGCGTGATTGGTTTCTGTTTGGTGATGTTGTCCAATAATATGCTTCATGTCACCAATATGAATATCGTCTATCAACTGCGTGATGATGCAAAATCGAGAATCAACTCAATCTATATGACGCTATATTTTATCGGTGCGGCGTCTGGCTCGTCACTAGGTGCGGTGGCGTGGAACTATGGCGGTTGGACGATGGCGTGTGTGGTGGGGTTGATTTTGGGATTACTCAGTGGTGTATTGTGTCTGATAGATATGCCGAATATGAAGAAATCGCAATAAACTATATTGATTACATCGGCGATATTTGGAAAATATCACCAATCGACTATACTATTCGCCCTCATATTTCAAACCGTTCATAAGCCATAAATATGGATGCTTTAAATCTGCAACCTACGAAGGTCGCTTCACCTGCAATAGTTTGTCCCCGTATTTCTGTCGCTCCAATGATGGATTGGACGAGAATATATTAAAAACATAATTAAAACAATGGTATAGGATTGATATTATTTTTTTTGGCGTAAAAATGGCGTAATTTTTACCGTTAACAAATCTATTCTATTTTTTACAGAATTTGCTACAAGGTCGTTTGGATTGAAAAAAGCCACACCTCGATGCGAAGTATGGCTCCAATCAGTCGTGTATGTTGGATTTAGTCATTAGCCAAATTTTCGATTGCCGTTAATGTCTAAACATTGTTTGGTGTAATGCTCATTAATTAATGATGTCAGAACATCTGTTTCGCTTTTGCCTAAAGAAATACAGAGATCATCTAGTAACTCTAACGTTTTATTGGACAGTGCATAATACCTTTGCTTCTTAACTTTTCCTTCTGCTCTATACTTTTTTTGTCCCCAAGCATTCATCACTTTCTTTCTGGCTGCATAGTGAATATCAGGATCTTTAAAATAAAGGCTATCAAAAATTGAGTTAATGACTACTTTATAATCATCCGCAGTTGTTGGAGTATAGTGTTGAGAGTCATATGTTTCTTTTTCATCGAGATATCCTTTTAGCCAAATATAGAATTCACGATCTTTATTCTTAAAGTGGTCAGGAAACTCAGTGTGTATTCTGCTATATTCCTGTACTAAATGGTTGAAATCATTTTCACTGAAATCTAAATTGCAGCACAGGATTCTATAAACTAATTTTGCATAATTAGATTTAATACCATCTGAATTATTTCCATATCGTCCGACTATCAGGTTGCTGTTAAAAAAGTTTTTCATTCTCTCATTACCTTTAACAATGGAGAAATTGAATTTATTCACATTTAGACCTTGTTGGTTAATATCAATTAGAAACCTATGAATGTCATTTTCAGACCATGTTTTTGCTGTTGATAAAATATGCTTCTTAATATCAGATAGCTTTTTCATCGAATTGATAATAAGAATATCGTTTGATGTAATTTCAAACTCTCCTGAATATCTTGATACATTATGACTAAACATACCTTTGTGCATGATATGCAAAACAAGAATAAGCCCTTCATCACTATGTCTCGCTAATTCGGTTGCAAGATGAGCATCAATGCTTTGGTGTTGTTTCATCGTAGGGTTACCTTTTAGTTGAAGTATTACCGTAAAGTTTATGTCCGCTTTGTCTAGGATGCGAGTAAAGATTTCGAGATATTTACGGTTATTTTCAGAATGATTTAGGAATGATTTATAACTATAAAATATTCATGTTATAAGATTGTTTTTTACAGATCAGGGTTAAACTATTCTTTGGAGGTTTGTTAAGGTTCTAATTTATGTTGCATAACTTTTTCTCTAAGTAAATGTGTGAGGATTATATAGTCTATAGGTATTTATTGATAATTTTGCTGACTGCTTTATTTTTATGGAGTTGGGACGTATTTTAAATGATTGTAAAGTGTGCAGGTTATTAATATTATTAATTAATTAACTTTCATATACTTATATCTAAAGAATAGTATTGATTGTTTTACTATTGTTTCATTATGGAGTGTGAGTTGCTTGTAGATATTAGTGAGTCTGATTATTTTATTGGGTTGGAAGGTTATACCATTAACTTAGTAGACAAGGTGAAGGAGGTGACTTGTCTAGACGAGGTGGCGAAGCACATATTTTGGTTTAAATATTTTAGTAAGCCTAGTTACTGGTATTTCGGCTATCTAAGGGCATGGAGTGATCTTATACGTCGAGAGGACTTCTTATGTGTAAACTCTATCAGAGAGATTAAGGAGGTTATTAATTCTTACAGTGAGACATATTTTTATGAGTTTTTCAAATCCTATGAGCTTAAACATAAAAGTGATCTAAGGTTTCACCAACATAATGAAGTACGTAATTTAAATTCGCTAAAGGTTAAGTTGGGTGAGGCAATCAAGCTGTACTCTAGGTCAACAGTAATTCGTGTTGATATTGGAATGAAACGATCTAAAGTATGTGAGGCTAGGCTGGATAAATTTTATAATGATTTTGAATTACTAAGGAGTGACTTCTCTAAACGTCAGCCACCCTTTAATGATCTTGTGCTTTTTGCTTGGGCATTGGAGCAAGGTGAAACAAAAGGATATCATTGTCACATTCTACTTGTTTTTAATGGTCACAAACGGAATAAATGCTGGGGGATAGCACAGCAAGTTGGAAAAAGATGGGAAGAAATAACCGAAAGAAAGGGGTATTACTTTAACTGTCATGATAAGGATTACTTGAAAGTATATGAGCGTGCGGGAACCCTTGGCATAGGAATGATTCAACGAGATGATACAAAGAGCGTTGATAGAATGTTTAATGCTGTGAGATATTTGGTTAAGCCTGAAAAAGAATCACAACATTTGAGGATGAAAACATCCCCTAGTTCTTGGAAAAGATCAATCACATCTAGAGGTAAATTATGAATACTACAAATTGTCCTTACTGCCATTCTTATGACATCGTGAAAGTCGTAGAACATGGTCAGCAATCCAACTCACAAACCGCATTTGCAGCATCGGCATCTTTTGCAACCATAGGTGCGTCCGTTACCAAGTACTTACCCATTCCAGTGAGTCCATTGATTGGTGGTGTCGCTGGTGCGGTACTTGGTGGTTTATTCGGGGAAGCAGTGAGTCCTGAGCCTAAATCGATCGGTATGGCATATCTGCATTGCCAAAACTGCAACAAGCAATTTCGTCTTTGAGGCATAGGAGAAATCATATGACACATCTTCTTGAGCAAATGGCGTATGTTGGCGCAACGCCGTGGCACGGCTTAGGCAATGCGTTAAGTCCAAATCAACCCATTGAAATATGGGCTGAACAGGCAGGCATGGATTGGAAAATAGAATCTTCAAATGTCAGCTATATGCCGACAAATGATCGAGGGCAAAGCATCATCATGCCCTATAATGATCAACGTGTTTTATACCGATCCGATACTCACGCACCTTTGTCAGTGGTGAGTCAGCGTTACCAAGAAGTGCAACCCAAGCAGATTCTTGAGTTCTATCGGGACTTAACTGAACAATCAGGCTTTGAATTGGAAACCGCTGGTGTCATCAAAGGTGGTAAAAAGCTGTGGGCTTTGGCTCGTACTGGTCAAAGCAAAGCCTTGCGTGGCAATGATGTCAGTAATGGCTATGTGCTGTTAGCGACTGCGTGTGATGGAACATTAGCCACCACAGCACAATTCACTGCGATTCGAGTAGTCTGTAATAACACCTTAGCGATTGCATTAAATGGCGCAAACTCAGCCAGTGTGGTGAAAGTACCACATAGCACCAAGTTTGATGCTGAATCTGTGAAGCATCAGCTTGGCATTTCAGTCAAAGCATGGGATGAGCATATGTATGAAATGCGTCAGCTAAGTCTGCGTAAAGTCACTCAACATGAAGCGACAGCGTACTTTGATGCGGTATTGAATAATACAGAATTGCTTTTACCTGAGCCGATGGATGGCATCATTCCTTTTACAGGTAAACCGTTTTCCAAAGCTACTGACAATCCGTCGCAAGGGCAGGGTAAAGCAATGACTAAGGTGATGGAAATGTTCAATGGTCAAGGTCGTGGTGCAGAGTTAAGTTCAGCCAAAGGTACAGCCTATGGCTTACTGTGTGCCATGACTGAATTCGTTGATCATGAACGCCGAGCGATTAGTACCGATCATCGCCTAGATTCTGCTTGGTTTGGTGCAGGTGCAAGTATAAAACAGCGTAGCTTGGATCATGCTTTTCAATTGATTGCCTAAGCTGAATCCGACAAATCCAATTTAATACCACTCCAAAACTCAAACTCACACAAGGTTGCATCCTTCGGGATGCAACCTTTTTTAATGTCTTTTTATCTAATTCAGCAATTTAAACTAGAGGTCAATGTCATGAATATCAAACATACAGAATCCGCTGTTCGGCATAAATACCCCATACATCCGATTCAATCCACCGCAAAACGCTTCGCCAATACCAAAGGCATCAGCCGTGAAGACTGGTTGGCTATCCGCAAGCAAGGCATTGGCTCAAGCGATGCCGCAGCAGCCTGTGGATTGAATCCCTACCAAAGCATGTTAGAGCTGTGGATGATTAAAACAGGTCGGGTTGCCCAGCCTGCGGAAAGCTCTACAGACAATCATTACTCACCGCTGTATTGGGGACAGCAACTTGAACCCTTAATCGCCAAGTTTTATCAACTCAAAACAGGCAATAAAGTCAGACGTATCAATAGCGTGCTTCAACACCCTGATGCGGATAAAGCCTTTATGTTGGCAAACTTAGACTATGCCGTAGTGGGTAATGACGATGTCCACATCCTTGAATGCAAATCGGTCGGTGAATGGGGCACTAAAAACTGGCGACATAGCGTGCCTTTATATGTACTGATCCAAGTGCAACATCAATTGGCTGTGACAGGCAAACAGACTGCACATCTGTGTGCCTTGATCTGCGGACATGAAGCAAAAATCTTCACCATACAGCGCAATGAAACCGTGATTGCCCAATTGATTGAAGCGGAGCGAAAGTTCTGGAATTGTGTGGTTCAGGATATTCCCCCGAGTGTTGATGCGTCTGAATCTTCTGCCAAAGCCATCCAACAGCTTTATCCTGAACATCGTGCTTTACACAAAGTCGATTTCAGTGAAGATGAAAATGCCAATGCGCTCTTTGATGACTTGGTGATGAACAGTCATCTGATCGCTGAACATCAACAGCGCTATGACCAACTGAAACATCAATTGCAAATGCAGATGAAAGATGCAGAACAAGCCATCTTTAAATCAGGCACGATCTACTGGAAGAAAAGTAAAGACAGCACCATTCTCAATCAAAAGGCATTACTTAAAGATCAGCCTACACTGTTAAAGCAATATCCACAAAGCAAAGCAGGCTCACGGCGCTTTGTTGTCAATCTGCCCAATTAACACAGCAAAGCATACACTGAGCCAATAAACCTAAACGAACGCAAATCAACAAACAGCCCATAGCACACGCTATGGGCTGTTTGTATTGCTATTTATTCAATTCAACTTTCAACAAAACCACCTATCAAATCATCAATCAAATTCGGTGCAATCTCATGATTAAAGGACTCGCCATCACCCCACCTGTACTGGGTCGTATCAGTATCGGTAAAGTGGTACACAAACAAGGGCAACGTCTCCCTGAAAAAGATGATCAATTCACCATTACCAGTCAACTGCAAAACCAAGATGGTTGGATTAAACATCCACTGGATGAACAACTGCGCAGTAAAAATCCTGACAGAAAGCTCAGAACCATTCCAGTACGCATGATCTTTAATGATCCTGAATTGAATCTTCGTGCTGAATATACTTTGTTTGATCGTCAGACTGGACGACCGCTGTGCCGTGGTAATGGCGAAACTTGTCAGCGCAGAACCGCAAATGGCATTGAACAACATCCATGTCCATCACCAGAGCTGTGTCCAATTGGTCAAAATGGTTTGTGTAAACCCTATGGCAGACTGTATGTCAACCTTGATGCCAGTGATGAATTTGGCACCTTTGTATTTCGTACCACAGGCTATAACAGCATCCGCACCTTAGCCGCTCGATTGGCTTATTATCATGCGGCTTCCAGTGATCGACTGTCGTGTCTACCTTTGCAACTGACCTTGCGAGGGAAATCCACCACACAAAGCTATCGAACCCCTGTGTATTACGTCGATATCACGTTGCAAGATGGCATGAGCTTAAATGATGCGATTCAACAAGCACAGCAACTTGATCAACAGTGTAAAGATGCAGGTTACATTCAAGAGGCTGTGGACTATAAGGCACGACAAGGCTATGCCAATGCGGGCTTTGATGTGGAGATTGAGGATGAGGTGGAGAGCAATGCTGATGTTGAATCCGATGTGATAAATCAATCTAACACCCAAGATCAGCAAGGTGGTAAAACTGATAACTCAAAATCTAATATGACAAATACAGCCATAACAAAGGTAAACGACGTCAAGGCGATTAAGGCTGGATTGGCACAGTCGGTGAAGGCTATGGTGTAACTATGGATCGTATCGGACGCAGTAAATTTTTATCGGACTCCCTGATCATTTGAGCAATTCCTCCTCGCATCATTTCTTAGGAGTAAACACAAAGATATACGAGATGATGAATGAGGACTCACCGTACTACGACCAAACTTTTCCAAAGAAAGTGGTCATCTCACAAAAGCGTATAGGTTGGCTTGCTATTGAAATTCATCAGTGGATTGAGGATAAGGCAAATAACCGAAACTAAAGAGAGTGAACTGCTCTCTTTTTTTTCTTTCGAATGTTCGTGATCTTGAAGGAGATTGTCATGAATATGTACTTTGGCTTCATCATCACTCGCAGACCAGAATAGTGTTGCAATTATTAATGCAATCATCGAAATGATCGCCATAGGAATAAAAGTCTGTAAAGTTCCAAAGTTTGTACTTAACCAACCAACTAATGGATATGTGATTAACCAACAAGCATGGGAGAAAGAAAATTGTGTTGCAAATAAAGCTGTTCTATTTTCACTGACTGCTGATTTACGAATTAATCGCCCTGTTGGAGTCTGAGCTACTGAATAGCCCACGCCCAAAATAAACCATAATGCCAATAACCAAACATAAGAATCAATCAAATATCCTACGAATAGTCCAACTGTCAATATGGCTGTGCCTGTTAACATCACGGCTCGATCATTAAAGCGATCAAGCACTTTTGGCAATATGAGCGCTGAGAGCATTGAACCCAAACCAAATAGACCAAACGCCCAAGCTGTAGCGTGTTCGGTTAGCTTAAATGTCGATTGTACCAATACTACAGTATTGACAATAACCACGGCACTTGCCGATGCAATGGCGAGATTCAAGGCAAGCAAGGCTTTTAATCGTGGAGTATTAAAGTAAATTTTTGCCCCCTGTTTGATTCGAGTATAAACGCCTTTATATTCAGGAATTTGAGCTACAGGTAGCTTTGCACTAACCACAAATAGTGCAGAACCGATAAAACCGATCACTGTACCTAAGAATAGATTGTTATAGCTAATCACTGTTAAGAGTAGTCCTGCTAACATAGGACTGATAATATTTTCTAAATCATAGGCTAAGCGAGAGAGTGATAAGGCATTGGTATAATCTTTTTCATCAGGTAATACATCTGGAATCGTTGCTTGAAACGTCGGAGTAAATGCTGCCGATGCAGATTGTAGAATAAAAATCAGCAGGTAAATTTGCCAAATTTGTGTAACGAATGGCAGGCAAAGTGCTGTTAATGCTCGAATAATGTCTAACCCAACCAACACTTTTTTCCGAGGTAATCGTTCTGCATATGCTGAAGCAATCGGTGCAACGCTAATATAGACAATCATTTTAATTGCCAGTGCAATGCCCAAAACCTGTGTTGCATTTTCTCCAGCTATATCATAGGCAAGTAATGCTAATGCAATGGTGATTAAGCCTGTACCAATGAGTGCAATGACTTGGGCTAGAAATAAATGTCGATATGTTAAATTTTTGAGTACGCTAAACATTTTATTAATACTCCATCACCGTAATAAAAAAGCTATAAAACAGTTAAGCCAACAGGCTTAACTGTTCTGTTTTGATTTAAAACACTCGTTTCATTTCAGTAAATTGACCTTCAACATTTAAGGTAACTGTGACTGCATTTTCAGTACGGTTGCGCCAAAACCAACCATGTTTACCATCGAATGCAGCCGTCAAAGTACCTGACTGATTTATCTCATTACGACCCTTACCATATCCATGATAAAAATCTTTCGGTGCATTCACAGGATCGCCATGTGTGTCATAGTTCAAACCGCCACCTGTAGTTTGCCAATCGAAAGTCACTTTGGCATCTTTCGGCATCGCCAATTTTACTTCGGTGGCTTGATTAGGCTTTAGTTCAATGGAAATTGACTCTTTATTCACGGCTGGCATTGAACTCGTTGATGAATTATCAACTGTAGCCTTTACATTTTCTGCCGATGTTCCGAGCCCTTCATTTGATTCAGAAATCACTGTATTTTCGCCTAAGCCTTGTTCAGATTCCTCGGCTAGGGATTGCTTAATTTCCCCCATTTTAGTTAAGCCGAGGACTTTGCCGACACCTGTTGGGTCAATACCATATTCCGCTTTCAGTGTTATACATTGTTTAATTCCTTATTGTGTAAAATAGCCAGTAAGTTGATAGCCCATAAGCAAAAAGCCGAGAAACATTAGAAACACATTGCTTTGATAGGCGGTTTTAAAGAAAAATGACGTTTTACGCCAAAAGGTCATGAGCAACAAAATAATGCACAGTGCCATAAACTGCCCAAGCTCAACACCAATGTTGAATGAGATTAAATTCGCTAATAAGCCATCTTTAGGAACTTCATACTCCTGAATTTTCACGGCTAAACCAAAACCATGAATCAGACCAAAAATTAAGGTCGCTATTTTGGTATTGGGTTGAAAGCCGAACCATCTTTGGTAAGCACCCAAATTATCTAAGGCTTTATAAACAATAGAAAAACCAATGATTGCATCAATAATGTAGGCATTCATTGAAATGTTGTAGTACACACCAACCAACATGGTGATTGAGTGACCAATCGCAAAAAGACTGACATATAAGCCAATATCTTTCATGCGATATAAAAAGAAGATAATTCCGACAAGAAATAAAAGATGGTCATAACCTGTGACCATGTGTTTAGCCCCTAGATAAATAAAGGGAATGATGTGAACACCATAAATTTCTTGTATATAGCCTTTATCACCTTCTGCAACACCATGTGCAAATAGTGCAGGACTCATTAAAACTAGACCTAAAGTAATGAAACACTTCAAGTAAGTTTTCAATTTCACATAATGTGAATTAATACATTGCATATCAATCAAACTCCAAAGTTAAACAAAAATTAAAGATTTGCTTTCAATCTTTGGGGGTTTAAAAATACGACTAATGATCAGGTAGAGATAGGCTTTGACCCAATCCATCATAAACAGACTTAAAACAATGAGTATCCAGCCAATCTGATGAGCAGATCGAAACTCATGGTAATGCTCATGAAAATTATCATGATGGCTATGAGTTTGTTTTTGTTGAACATCATGAAAATGTACAAGGTCAGTATGATTACTCGAATATCCCTGATTAGTCGCTTCAGCTACATGGGCATTAAAATGCAGGCATAGTGCAAGACTGATGATGCAGGTCAACCACATCATTACTCCTTTAACTGTCTTATCTTGCACTATACCGATCATCCCATAACATCCCTAGATCTGTTGCTCAGAGAAATGGTCTGCATCTTTTGGCTTGATTTTTTGATTAAACCAAACATACAGCGTAGGTAGAATAATCAGCGTCAATAATGTCGAAGAGATAATCCCTCCGATCACCACAGTTGCAATCGGACGCTGAACCTCAGAGCCAATACCCACATTTAACGCCATTGGGATAAAGCCTAAAGAAGCAACCAAAGCGGTAATGAGTACAGGTCTTAATCGTTCTAAAGCACCATGTTTGACCGCATCAATGAGCTTTTCACCTTGCGCTTGAAGCCGTTGAATGGCAGTGACCAGCACCAGCCCATTTAATACAGCAACACCAGACAGCGCAATAAACCCCACAGCCGCAGAGATTGAAAATGGAATGTCTCGCAGTGCCAGTGCAATGACACCACCAGTTAGTGCGAAAGGTACGCCTGTGAAGACCAGAACACTGTTTCGCAGATTGCCTAATGCCATGTAGATCATGGTGAAAATTAATAGCAAAGCAACTGGAACAACGATCATTAGGCGATTTGTTGCAGATTCGATTTGCTCAAATGTACCGCCCCACGTCAACCAATAGCCTTCAGGTAATTGAAAATCTGCATTGAGCTTGGTTTGAGCCTCTTTTATGTAACTGCCAATATCTGTTCCACGCACATTGGCGGTAATCACAATGCGTCGTTTGCCATTTTCACGAGAAATCTGATTTGGTCCTTGAACATTTTTGAGTTCAATCAGTTCAGATAAAAGCACACTTGAACCATCAGGAAGATTCACAGGGACTTGATAAAGCTTTTCTAAGTCAGTGACCGAGTTTTGATCCATGCGAACCACGATATCGAACTTACGATCACCTTCAAACACTTTCCCTGCGGTTTGACCTGTAATCAGACTGGATACTTGGTCTTGAACATCTTCTGCATCCAGTCCATAGTTGGCAATCATGTCTTTTTTCAGTTCAACAGAAACCATCGGCAAGCCTGACATCTGTTCAACTTTTAAATCAGCCGTACCATTTACACCTTCTAAAACGTCTGCGACACCATTACCAAGTTCAAGCAATTGCTCTAGATCATCACCATAAATCTTTACGGCAACATCTGTACGAACACCCGAAATCAGTTCGTTAAAACGCATTTGAATTGGCTGAGTGAATTCATAGTTATTGCCATATACACCTTTAGCGACTCGTTCAATATCGGCAACCACAGCCGATTTTTCCTTATCTGGATTCGACCATTCACTACGAGGCTTCAAGATGACAAAGTTGTCAGCAACATTTGGTGGTACAGGATCGGTGGCAATTTCCGCCGTCCCCACTTTTGCAAAAATGGTTTCAACTTCAGGAATTTTCTTAATCTCTTTCTCAAGTGCATATTGCATTTCTATGGCTTGAGTCAGTGATGTGCCTGGGATACGCAATGCATGTAGTGCAACATCGCCCTCATCCAATGACGGAATAAACTCAGAGCCTAATCGCGTGGAAAGACTTGCACTAAACACAAAGAAAATCGCAACAAAAGCAATCAATAAATAGCGATGTCCCAAAGACCACTCTAGGATTGGTTGATAGATATTTTTGATTGAATGTACAATTTTTGACTCTTCATCTTTTACCTTACCTGTAGTGACCAAAGCCACCATTGCAGGGACAAAAGTAATCGACAGAATCATTGCAGCAATCAACGCCATGACTACCGTCGCAGCCATCGGTGTAAACATTTTGCCTTCAACACCTGTCAGCGTCATCACTGGTAGATAGACCAAGATAATGATCAGTTGACCATATAGAATAGCTTTTCGAGACTCTTTGGTTGCATCAAATACCGTAGCAAAGCGTTCCCGTCGAGTCAGTATTCGTCCTAACTCTTTTTGCTTGAGAGCAAGTTTGGCTAGAGAGGCTTCGACAATTACGACAGCACCATCGACAATGATTCCGAAGTCCAATGCACCCAAACTCATGAGATTGGCACTAATTTTCTGATTCACCATGCCAGTAATGGTCATCAACATGGATAATGGAATGACCATTGCTGTGATCAACGCAGCACGAAAATGTCCGAGAAATAAGAACAATACAACAATAACCAGAATCGCACCTTCAAGAAGATTCTTCTTCACGGTTTGAATCGTTGCATCGACCAGTGTAGTACGGTTATAAACCGCTTTTGCTTCTACACCTTCAGGTAAAGATTTTTGAACCTCCAATAACTTTTGATCTACTGCATGAGCAACATTGCGAGAGTTCTCACCGATCAGCATAAATGCAGTACCGAGTACAATCTCTTGACCGTCTTTGGTTGCTGCACCTGTACGTAGCTCATGACCAATCGAGATTTTGGCAACATCTTTTAAGCGAAGAATATAACCATTACTGGTTGTGATTGGGATGTTTTGAATTTGCTCAATCGAGTTAATCTGAGAATCGGAGCGAATTAAATATTGTTCACCATTTTTCTCGATATAACCTGAGCCTTTATTCATGCTATTTTTTGAAATAGCCTCTAAAACATCCTTTTGATCTAAACCAATACTACGCAAATAAACATAATCGGGCTGTACCACGAACTGCTTTAAATATCCGCCAATGGTGTTGATTTCATTGACACCTTCGACATTGCGAAGTTGCGGTTTAATTATCCAGTCTTGCAGTGTTCTTAACTCGGTTGGCGATAACGGATTCGGGTTGTTTTCTGCATTCTCAACCGTGTACATAAAGATTTCCCCGAGTCCTGTCGATACAGGTCCCATAGAAGTCGATATGCCATTGGGCAGTGTTGGTGTCACACCTTGTAACTTTTCATTGACAATTTGGCGGGCAAAATAAATGTCAGTTCCTTCCTTAAAGATTGCTGTGACCTGAGATAAACCATATCTCGATACAGAGCGTGTGTATTCGAGATTTGGAACACCTGCTAATGCCGTTTCAATGGGGTAAGTGACTTGTGACTCCATCTCCACAGGAGATAAGCCTTGTGCTTCGCTATTGATTTGAACCTGTACATTGGTAATGTCAGGGACTGCATCAATCGGCAGTTTAAAATAGTTATAAACACCCAATGCACCGACAAAGAGGAACACAATGAGTACAAGCCAACGATTCTTGATCGAAAGTTTTACAATTTGGTCAAACATAGCAACTACTCCTTAGTGGTCATGAGTAGCGCCAGATTTACCTAGCTCTGCTTTTAATAGATAAGAATTACCTGCTGCATAAATCTGACCAGTTTTTAACCCAGATTTCACCTCAACAAAGCCATTATATTTATCACCCAACTCTAAAGGACGTGCTTCAAAGTCATTCCCAACACGGATAAATACCACATCCCAATCACGGAAGTTTTGCAAAGCGTCTTCACGTACCACCATCGGCTTGGTGTTTTGGTTTTCAAAAATCTGTGCAGTGATCAACTGACCTGAACGCCAGTTAAATTTATTCGGGATTTCAATAAAGGCTTGAGCGGTACGTGTTTTAGGATCAATCACATCACTGATGTATTTAATCCGACCCAATGCCTCTAATGTATTGGCAGGCATTTGAGTCTTTATAGTGACTTTCGCATTTGAATTAATGGCATCAAGTTTGTCCGCAGGGATGTTAACTACGGCAAACAATTGAGAAGTATTGGCAATTTTAAACAAAGGTGTTGAAGATGTTACATTAGCACCTACTGCACCAAGTACTTCCAAGACAGTACCAGACATTGCAGCTCTAACTTCAATAACGCTATTACCCGATCCACCATAAGAGCGAATGAGACTATTCAATTCATTGGCACGAGTTTGCGCTTCTTCATACTCACGTTTGGCATTGATATAGTCGATTTCAGGAGAAACTCGTTTTTGAAATAGGGCGCGTTCTTGCTCCATTTTTTGACGTGTAAATCGTAAGGTATCATGAGCAATGGTACGCTCCGCATTTAAACGAATTAAGTCTTGGCTTTGTACGGTGGCTAATAAATCACCTTGACTCACTTTATCACCTATCGTGCGATAGGTTTTAGTCAGTGTTCCGCTGGCTTTTGGCGTGATAAAACTTTCAAAATTATCTGGGAATTTGAGTTCACCTTTAAGCTCAAGTGAGTTTTCAAAGATCATTGGTTCAACTTTCAAGAGTTCTAAACCACTACTTTGGATACTACTATCCAGCATGGTCACACGACCTTCTTTAGTGTCCCACTGCCAACGATACTTTTTACCTTGATAATCAATATTAATTTTCATCACAAATGAATGTGGTTCATAGACAATTTCATTACCAATCAAATAGTCACTTTCGGGAGTAAATGTAATGTTTTGCTCTGCATCCAAGCGTTTGATATAAATATTGGCATTGATTTCATTCGGTTTGAGTGGTTTATCTTTGTGATAACCATAGACACGTAAATGCGGTTCTACACCTTCTTCAAAAATCTTGACCTCGACCGAGAAATCACCGTCACGGTATAAGCGTCCCCCATGAGGACCTTTTTCGTCGCCTGCTACAGTCACTTTTGCTTCGCTTGTTTCGCCGTGCCCAGTTGCCGACTGAGATGTATTGCCTGTTTTATACCAAGCAACAGCACATAGCACGATAAGTAAAGCGATCACACCTGAAGCAATCAATGTGTTTTTAGATTTATTCATAGCCTTATCCTTAATCTTGGTCTAAGTGAGAGACATAGTTTTTTTCAAGCGCTGCAATCTGATTTTGCAATGCCAACCACAAATCAAAGCGACCAAGATGTTTTTCCAACCAAATTTGCTTAGTGCTATTAAATTCCAACAAAGAAATTTTTCCTGCCTGATAGCCTAGTTCGGCAATTCGCAAATGCTCATCTACAGCAGGTAATACCGTGCTGTCATATTGTTTGATTGCATCAATGAGATTTGAAATTTCAATCGACTTATTTTCTAGCTCAATTTGAGCGTTGCGATTTGCCCATGCAGATTGAGTTTCAGCATTGGCTTCAGTCGCTTGAGCTATAGCAATATTTCCTTTATTTCGATTGAATACAGGAAGTGGAATTGAGGTTGAAACTAAAAATACCTTGTCATTGGTTTCTTGATAATTTCGGACACCTACGCCAACAGTAATGTCGGGTACAGCTTCTTTTTTTGCCAATTCAAGCTGAGTTTTTGCTAACTGAGTTTTGAGAACATTTTCTTGTTCCAATAAACTCACACGATTAGCAAACTTAAAATCTAAAGGCACGTCAATTGCTTGGTTGGGCAAATTAGGAAGATATTTAGCACAAAGATTTTTTTGATATTGAATCTTCTTTAGCTCATTTTGATGACGTAAAGCTGATTCTGCGGATAAGGCTGAACTTAATTGTAGATCAGAGGGAATTACGCGTCCGTACTTTAACTTTTCAGTGAGTATATTGACTTGCCGTTTATACAATTTGCTTTCAGTTGAAAAGATTTCCGCACGTTGTGTTGCAACATACCAATTTGACAGGCAAGCTCTTAATTCAGCTTTAAGTTCTGCCTGACGTTTTACAATCTCGAACTGGTTATTGTTGCCCTGAATTCCAGCCAATTGTTTGCGCAACTTTAGCTTATTATTCAGGGGAATATCTTGAGAGAGCCCAATCATGGTCGAAGGACCATCGAGCTCTTGAAGGTCTGAATTACCTAAATTATCTAGCTCAAGATTGAAAGTAGGATTATTTAATCGCCCAGCGTATTGCTGATTAACAGCATACGCTGACTGTGATTGTTGCAAACTTTTGAGAATTGCATCGTTTGCGAATACCTGTTGTTGTAGTTGGGCATAATTTTGCTCTGCAAAAACTAATGTTGCCATGACTACCAAACCACAGGTAAGAAATATCTGATAAATTTTAGACATGACTATACCTATACAAAAAAATGAAAGATTATTTTTTGTATAGAAAAATCAATTTCTTAGGACGATAAGATTTTTGGAGTAGGTATAAGAATTGCGTAAGAGAAATATTCGTTTCCTAAAGTCAAATACTCGAATCTGTTGTTCAGATAACTTTAGGAATAGAAAAATAAATGCCGTAATAAAACTAAGAAGAAACACGGGGTCTAAAGCTAAGTCATCATCGGCGTGAACTGGTTTTACTGAATGGTGATATGGAGGTTCATCATAGCTTGTCCAATGATGAACTTTATTATCATCTACAGCGACTTTATCATCGTGTTCATGATGTTCTAACGACCATAGACTCAAATTTTCAGATTGTGCTGAAATGCTTAATTGATGTTGATGGTCTATATTTTTAGCAATAACTGGTGCCCATGAGTAAATACCCGTAGTTGTTAATGCAAACAAAAACAGGAAGAATACAATAATAAGTCGTAGAAACTTAGAATGAGCCATAATTTGATCTAATCTAATTGCAGATTGAGAATACTGAATAACCTATCAAAAGTAAACCTAAATGCTAGTTTGTATTTAAGAAAGATTCTCAAGCTTTAAATTTTTAGCAACCCATTCAAACTGAAATAATTCTGCGTCAAACGATCTCGGCTCATACTCCAAGCACGATTTGGTAGATAACAACCACTCAATGCAATTTTAGATTTGCCGTATTTGGCTTGAATCGCTTCAAAGGCTTGCATGAGATTTTCGTTTTTCTCATGTTGACTATGGTCACTGAGCAGATCAAAAGTCATATTGGATTTCGACGATAATGCGGAGAGATGCACACCACATTTTTTATAGGTCACACCTTCTTTATAAATTTGCTCAAGTAGCTTCATCGCAGTATTGACTAATACCGTGACAACATCGGTTGGCTCTGAAAACTGATATGACGCTGACTTTCCGTAGTAAGGCTGATTTGCATCAAATGGATTTGATTGTACAAATGCAATGATACAGCCACACACAGCGCCTTGCTCCCTCAAGCGTCTGATCGCATCTTGCACATATCGGCACATGGCTTCTTTGAGATGATCAAGTTCAGTGATTCTATTGCCAAAGGATCGACTGGCGACGATTTCTTTTTTTGGTGGTGGTGCATATTCTAATTCAATGCAGGAAATACCGTTTAATTCCATCACGGTACGTTTAAGTACCACTGAAAAGTTATTTTGAATATGTTGAGGGCTGGTAAGTGCCAAATCCAAAACTGAATAAATCCCCATCGCATTCAGCTTTTTATTTTGTTGCCGACCAACGCCCCAAACTTCACCAACCTCAATTTCTGCAAACATTTGTTCTTTAATCAGTGGGTCAAGTTCTAATAAATTACATACTCCATGAAAACAATCATTCTTTTTGGCGATGTGGTTTGCAAGTTTGGCTTCAGTTTTCGATGAGCCTATGCCAACACTAACAGGCAAGCCAATCCACTTAAGGATTTTATTTTTCATGTCAAAAGCATAATCACTCACATCATGTAGCTTGGTGTACTGTGTTAAGTCTAGGAAACATTCATCAATTGAATAAATTTCTTGATCATTCGGCGCAACATAGCTTGCGAGTATCGAATGAAAGCGTTTTGACATTTCCGCATACAGTGCATAGTTGCTGGAGAGGACTTTGACATCATGTTGTTGTACCACGTCTTTGATCTGAAACAGTGGTACACCCATTTTGATACCTAGCGCCTTTGCTTCATTACTTCGAGCAACCGCACAACCATCGTTATTACTCAACACGATTACAGGGCGGTCGTTGAGCTTTGGATCGAATACACGTTCGCAACTGACATAGCAATTGTTAATGTCGATCAGTGCAAAAATACGATCACGCTTCATCATCTAAACTTCTTAATTACAGAAGTCACCACACCCCACAGCGTTGCGGTCTGACCTTCTTTAAAATGAATGTCAGGATAATCAGGATTATCCGCAGCGAGCCAAATTTCACTGCCTTTCATGACCAAGCGTTTTAGCGTGAAATCGTTGTCAATCAACACAAGTACAATATCATCGTGCTTTGGTGTCAGGCTTCGATCAACAATGACTTTATCGTTAAGATCAATGCCAGCATTCAGCAATGATAAGGATTCCACCTCGATAATAAAGGTCGCTACTGGATTTTTAATCAGGTACTCATTTAAGTCGATGGTTTTATCAATATAGTCTTGTGCAGGCGATGGAAAACCCGCAGCTACCTTTTGCATTGCTACTGGTATTTCAAGCCGTGTTTTCGCTTCCAGTGCAATGATCGAACTCACTTCATTGTTGATCTTAATTTTGGGTAAAGCTAAAAACCGCTTCACGTCTTCTTCTCGTGAGAGAGGAATGCGTATGACTTTTGACGGCTCATCATATTTTGTCTTACGACCAGCACCATCACGTTTGCCACCGTGCGTATTGGTTGATTGAGAATCATCCAATTGGCTTTGTTTAGATTGCGCACTGTTAGGTTGAACCCTGTTAGATGGAGCAAAGTCATGTGGTTTAGGTTGAGTCATAAGCACACCATGATATTTTTGATTACGATCCTTGAATACGTTACATAATCAAAATTATAAACAGAATTGATAAACAATCAATATCCGCATGATAGCGAAATGAGATATGTAAATAATCTAGCCGAGCTCATCACCACGACACAATCTGTCTTGATCCTATGTCAAAGTTGCGAATAGCAGATGCAATGCGATGCATTTATGTTTAGAATCAAGACATTCATACAAGCTGATTGAAATGCGGATAATCTTTTAAAATGACACAAGTTCAACTACAACAGTTACAAAAACAACTTTGGAATATCGCCAACGACTTACGTGGCAAGATGGGCGCAGACGAGTTCCGTGATTACATCCTCGGCTTTTATATTCTTTAAGTATGTCCCGTCCTGAAATAAGTTTACACCTTAAGAGACTTATTTTATGGAACATAAACGAGAACAACGAGTTAAACGTACACAACGTGACTATAGC